>CAZNYR010000014.1:0-26277 GCA_964577275.1 uncultured Cytophagales bacterium
AAGTATCGGCTTTGGAGCGCATAAAATTAATTCCGCTTTTAGTTGAAAATCCAATAAATGAGGTGATAGATTTGGCGGATGTCGGATTTTTGTTTCAGCTGGCAGGCGATAAAAATAATGCCTTGAAATATTTTGAAAAAGCTATCGAAATTGCCCAAAATAATTACGAATTAACTATCGAGATTCCGAAATATATTCTCAAAAAAGCGTATTGCTTGGAATCGTTCAAAGATTTTCAAAATGCTGAAAAACAGTATCTTAGAGCTTTTAATTTGGCAATCGAAAATTTACCCAAAGCAGAAAATCACGTCATTTTTTATGATGCTCATTTGCTCGTCATTTATGATTTGACGTGGAAAATAAGCGAACTTTATGCACAAAAAAATAATCAAACCGAAGCCCTGAAATTTGCAAAAACTTCCTTAGAAATTGCCCGAAAATTGCCGTATCAACACCGTTTTAAGGTTCAAAATTCGTTGGATAAAATCAAGAAATTGGATTAAATAGTATTATTCGGAATTATTAAAATTTGAAAATCCCAATTTTTGGCATACCAGAGAAACTGATTTTTTTGTAATTTTCATCAAAATTTATTTTAATATCTCAAAAACACATGGCACAACAGCGACCCCTCGGAAAAGTTTTGGTAGTGGATGATAATGAAGATATCTTGTTGTCTTTGAGGCTTTTACTGAAAAAACACGCCAAATTAGTACAAATCGAAAACGACCCTCGACAGATTCCATTTTTGATGAATCACGAAAAATATGACGTGATTTTGTTGGATATGAATTATAGCAAAGATACTTCGAGTGGCAAAGAGGGATTTTTTTGGTTGAGCCAAATTATGGACATCGACCCTACGGCGACTGTCATTATCATCACGGCTTATGGGGAGGTGGAGATTGCGGTTCGGGCATTGAAGGAAGGCGCAACGGATTTTGTGCTGAAACCTTGGGAAAATGACAAATTAATCGAAACCATCAAACAAGCTATCGACCGCCAAAAAGGTGGAAACGCAAATCCAAACTTGGATAAAACTGCCTCAAAATCAGGTAGTTATGATGATCCACTTTCTAAAATTATTGGGCAAAGCGAGCCGATGCAAAATTTATTTATGGTCATTCGGAAAGTGGCAGTAACCGATGCCAATATTTTGATTTTGGGAGAAAATGGAACGGGAAAAGAAGTTTTTGCCCGTGCGATTCATGAACTTTCCAAGCGAAAAGATAACGTTTTTGTGAATGTGGATATGGGTTCGATTACCGAAACGCTTTTTGAAAGTGAGCTTTTCGGACACAAAAAAGGAGCGTTTACGGATGCCAAAGAAGATAGAGAAGGGCGATTTGAGGCGGCGCACGAAGGGACGTTATTTTTGGATGAAATCGGAAATTTGAGTTTGCCTTTGCAATCCAAATTATTGACCGCTTTGCAACGCCGAGAGATTACTCGACTTGGGACAAACCAGTCGATTTCGGTTGATATTCGGTTGATTTGTGCTACGAATATGCCTCTGTATGAGATGGTTACGAGCAACGAATTTCGGCAGGATTTGGTGTATCGTATTAATACGGTCGAATTGCATTTGCCGCCGTTGCGCGAAAGAATCGGCGATATTCCACTTTTGGCAGAGCATTACATCAAAATTTATGCCAAAAAATATGACCGAGAAGTAAACGGATTAGCTCTCGCTACGCTCAAAAAATTGGAAAAATATCATTGGCCTGGTAATGTGCGCGAATTGCAACACGCCATCGAACGGGCGGTTATCATGAGCGATGAACCCCAACTTCAGGCGGGTGATTTTCTATTTTTATTGCAAAAAAATGAATCTTCGGATTTGGATATTCAGGATTACAATTTGGAGGCGATTGAAAAAATTGTGATTCAAAAAGCCTTCAATAAATATGCGGGAAATATTTCACAAATGGCTAAGGCTCTGGGACTTACGCGGGCTTCGCTGTATCGAAGGCTCGAAAAACACGGACTATAAAATTCTGCTAACTTTTTGATAATCAGGAATATACTGCTAATCTATTATCGTTCACGAAAAATGAACGACAGAAAGGCAATTTGCATACCGCTGAAACAACTTTTCCTATGAATTTAGGGCTTTTATCCGAACAAAATTCCGACCTTTGAACCCTAAACTTTTAATGAAAAACAGATGAAAAACAGTACATGGTTCGTAATGATGTCATTTTTTGCTTTTACGGCGTGTCAATCAGATGCCGAAAAAATTGGAGAATTGACCTATCGCATCAAGGAAGATAGTATATTGATGGTCGAATTGGATAAAGAAAACGAAGTGTTGCAACGCACGCTCGATTCGGCGGATGCACTTCAGCAGGCTCTCGGTTTGGACGAATTGTCCAAAGAGGAAGCGATTTTGAAGGCAAAAGAAATTGATAGTTTATTTAATATACAATCGGGTAAAATTGATGATTTAAACCGAAAATTGAAAGCAAAAGGCGCGAAATATAACATCCTACGAAAAACTATCGAAAACCAGAAAAAAGAACTCGAACAGGCGCGCACTGAAAATGAACGCCTTACTGCCAAGTTGGATGAAGCAGAAACGAAAATTTCAACTTTAATAACTGAAAATCAGGAAGTTAAAGGGAATTTAGCCGAAAAATCTATCGAATTAGCCGAGAGAGAAGAAGCCTTGCACAAGCTCAATCAACAAATCCAAGAGGCACAAAAAGCACTCGAAGAGGCAAATCGTGAAAAAACATCCGCCTCCGAAACGTTCTTTGCTTTGGGTAAAGATTTGCAAGAATTAGCCCTGAAAACCAGTGGATTAACCAATAAAAAGAAGAAAACAGAACTTGCCCAACAAGCCTACTGCGCTTACCAAAAAGCACATAATCTGGGACACCGAAATGCTCTTTACAACATGAATAGTTTAAGCTCGGATAAAAAATTAGGTAAATTAATTAATAAAAAAGAATGTTCATAAATTCATTTTTTATGAATGAATTAACGATTTTTGTGTAATTCTTGCGCCAAAATAGTTGCCCGATGTTTTCCAATAATTTTGGCAATTTCGTCTTCGGATGCTTCCCTAATTTTAGAGATGGATTTAAAGTGTTTTAACAATTTTTCGGTAGTCGTTTTTCCGATGCCTTCGATATTCTCCAAGCCTGATTTGAGGTTGTTTTGGCTTCGTTTTTGGCGATGAAACGTAATGGCAAAGCGATGCGCCTCGTCCCGAATGCGCTGGATAAAGGTCAAACTTTCGGATTTTTTGTGCAGATGAATCGGCAATTCATCATGCGGATAATAAATCTCTTCGAGCCGCTTGGCAATGCCGATAATTGGGATTTGTCCATAAATATTGAGGTCTTTAAGTGCTTGAGTAGCAGAGGATAACTGCCCTTTTCCGCCATCAATAATAATCAAATCGGGTAGGGGTTGCGCCTCGTCAAGTAGCCGCCGATAGCGCCGAAAAACGACCTCGTACATGGAGGCAAAATCATTCGCCCCGACTACGGTTTTGATATTATAATGCCGATATTCTTTTTTGGCGGCTTTGCCATTCTTGAAGCAAACCATCGAAGATACAGGATTTGTGCCTTGAATATTGGAATTATCAAAACATTCGATATGTTTGGGTTTTCTGACCAAATTTAGGTCTTTTTGTAGGGTTTCGATGATGCGTTTTTCGTGTGCATATTTTTTGCGTTCCTCTTCGCTTTGGGTGCGTTCTTTCTTAAACATCAAGGCATTTTTGACCGACATTTCGACCAATTTTTTCAAATCACCAATTTTGGGAAGCGCAATCAAGACGTTTTCCAGTTCAATTTCTTCGGGTTCAATATTGGCGATAATGCGCTGGGTTTCATGCGCTTGCAAATAATCCGAAATCACATGGCGCAGGATTTCGCCATCCGATTCTTCGAGTTTTTTCCGAATAAAATTGGTTTTGATTTTGGTAATACACCCATCTTCGATGTGCATAAAATTGTAATAGGCTCGATGCTCGTCCGAAATAATCGTGAACACATCGACATTTGTAATATTTGGGTTCGTAATTAAAGATTTACTCTGAAATTTTTCTAATAAGTCAAATTTATTTTTCCAAACCTGCGCCTCCTCAAAGGCTAATTTTTCGGCAGATTCTTGCATTTTTTCCCTAAAATACGTTTTGATGGTCGTCATTTTTCCGCTCAAAATCCGCTGAATCTGCACCATGTCTGCCTGATAGTGCGTTTCGGTTTGATAGCCTACGCAAGGTGCTTTACAATTTTTGATATGATATTCGAGGCAAACGTTAAACTTCTGATTCTCAATGTTTTTTGCACTCAAATTATAAGTACACGTCCGAATGGGATATAATTTTCGGAGTAAATCAATTACGGTATTCATCGCTATCACGCTGGCAAAAGGTCCATAAAACTTGCCTTGCGAACGGTCTAAAATCCGAGTAGCAACCACGCGCGGAAATCGCTCGTTAGTTACGCAAATGTAGGGGTAAGTTTTATCGTCTTTAAGTAAAATATTGTATTTAGGCTGATATTGCTTAATTAAGTTATTTTCTAATAAAAGTGCATCGGTTTCCGTATCGACTACGGCATATTCGATGCGCCGAATTTCGGAAACTAACTTGCGAGTTTTTTGATTTAACTGATTGGATTTCAGGAAATAACTGGATACTCGATGTTTCAAATTTTTGGCTTTTCCGACATAAATAATTTCATCTTCCTCATTAAAATATTTATAAATTCCAGAAATTTTGGGCAAGTTTCGGGCAAAGGCAAGCAAAGGATTTTCCGTAGGATTTATCATGTCTGAATGTCATTTATTTTCGTATCTGAAAAAACCGATTTTTAGTTTTTTTGGTTACGGGATTTTTCAAAAACTATTCAATCTACGATAATTATTTTCGTATCATTCTATTTTACGGAATCAATTTTGCAGTTTTGAGTAATTTACCATTTACGCAATTTACGATGTCAAATAAATACGCAAACCAAACCAGTCGTATCGGCAAGGCGATTTATCCTGTTCGGGCTATTGGCTATTCGTTGGCGGTGGCAGAGGTTTTATTGAGTCAGTACTTTTTTGAAAAGAATTTATGGCAGCCTCAGCTCATTATTTTTTGTGTTGTCATGTTATTGCATCCGCATTTGGCGTATCAGGTGTATCGCTGGACAGGCTCAAGACGCTTAATCGAATTTTGGATTCTGACTTTTGATATGTTTTTGATTGCGTGGATAAGTTCGATGTTGTACTTTTCGCCCGTAACGGCGATGCCTTTTGCCGTAACCAATTCGGCGACTAATTATTCGGTCAATGGATTCAAGTTATTAATACGTGGTTTTGTGGCATATTGTATCGGATGTATGTTTTTTGGTTTTTTAAACGATTTTAGGATAGAAACCAGTTATACGATAGAAATGACGATTCCGAGTTTAATTTACTTGTTTTTGGGTTCACATTACATTGGTTTTTTGGCGTACCATCGTGGGCTAAAATTCCGAAAATCCAGACAGGAAATCATGAATCAAAGCCTAATTATTGCCGAAAATAACCGCTCTATGATTGCCAGTATTAATTATGCCCAACGTATTCAGCAGGCAATTTTGCCATTTTCCGAACGCATGGACGAATATTTCGGAGCAAAAAATTATTTTATTTTGTACCGCCCCAAAGATATTGTTGCAGGTGATTTTTATTGGGTCGAATCACCTCAACGTAATGTCGTCATTGCGGTCGTGGCAGACTGCACGGGACATGGCGTATCGGGCGCATTTATGAGTTTGATTGGTACGAAGATTCTGGATGAAATCGTGATGCAACGTCATGTATATCAGCCTGATATGATTTTGGAAAATTTACATACCGAAATTTTACGTATCCTAAAACAAGCACAAAATGACACGCAGGACGGTATGGATGCCGTGATTTTGGGCATAGATATAGACTCCCAAAAACTCGAATTTGCGGGCGCAATGAACCCAATTTATGTGGTAAGCGCACAAAATCCAGACCAATTACAAACGATTTCGGGAACAAAAAGACCAATAGGCGGTGGAAGATATGCCGATTTGTATGAACATCGACCGTTTCAGACGCACCAAATTACGGATAATGGACTTTATTATCTTACAACCGATGGATTCCAAGACCAATTCGGGGGAGCGGAAAATAAAAAATTTACCCGAAAAAAATTCCGACACAAATTACAGGAAATCAGTAAGTTATCGCTCACGGAACAGAAAAAAAGTCTTGAAACCGAACTCCAAAATTGGATGCAAGACACCAAACAAACCGATGATATTACCGTTTTGGGTATCCGAATTAATCTATAAAAAATACGTGCATGCAAGCATCTTTTGCCGATAAATTAGCATCTGAATGATGAAAGAGTCAAATTACAAAAACTTAAATCCATTTTCAGATGAAAAACCTTAGTAAATTTATCGGTATTTTTGTATTATTCGTAGTTTTGAGTCCTAAAATTCAGGCACAAAATACCCAAGAAGTCAAAGTCATTACGATTGTCGAGTCGATTGTGCCGATGGGGATTGGACGTTCCAGAATCATTGAGCATCAGACAGATGCGGATGTTTCCGAATTTACGACCGACCGAAATGATGGTACAGATTCACAACAAAAGACGATAAAACGGCGGAATGCAAAAATTGACAAATTATCAGAAACGAAGTTACTTAACTTTTATAGTGGCGTAGGGATTAACTTCCAAAATATCGCCTCTAATGATGCCATCATTAGTTCCAAAATTACCGAGATGTTGCAAAAAGGCTGGACATTAGCTTTCGTAACCAGTGGAGTCGAAAGTAAGGCAGGCGAAACAGACGGCAATGGTATTTTTATTACACGATTGTTTTTTAGTCGCAACCAAAAATAATATTAAATTTATGTATTTGCTTGATAATCAAATGGTTGAAATTTGAATTATTGCATTAACTTTGACGAAATTTCTTTTTTTGTCAAAGTTATTTTTTTATTCGTTCGTAAAAGTCAGCCCAACCGCCCAACGGTCATCGTGTCGTTTTCGGGCTTGAGCAACTAAACTTTCGTAGGAATGTTTCCAACGTAATGAAAAATTAATATGTGAACTAATTGGGACAAATAATTCAATATCTGTTCGCCAACGCACATTGTTAGTGAGTAGAGAGGGTTGCAAAAAAATGACGTGCCTAAGATGTAGTCTATTTTCCCACAAATCATATTTTCCCTTCGCCCTAACCGAAGTGCGTAATGTTTCGATACCTTGCGTATCATCCATAAATTCGGTTTTTTCAAAAATAAAGGCATTGGTCAAAGCGAACTCAACACGCTCATTTTTAATGCCTTGCCATGCTAATCCGATACCATATTGACGGCGATAATGAATTTTACGCAAAAAACTCTGTTCCCAGTGGGCAAAGCCAAAGCCAAAAAATTGGTTTTTTGGCAAGATTTTTATATCTGAAATCAAGGAATACTCTCGTTCAAAAAGATTATTGTTAATTTTACCAAAAATGAATTCGGGCGTGGCGTGCAAGGCAATTTTTTCACGGGCATATTCGGTCGATACCTTGACATCCAAAAAATCCCGATTGATATTGCCTGATGACCAACTGCCCGTCAAGGACGAATGATAAATAATTTCGTGCCGAACCGAATCAGGCGGGGGCGCATCAATAAATTTTTCTTCTTGTGCAAAAAGAGATAAACTACTGATTATCAGTAATATAAATAAAATAATTGGAAATTTCATGGGTAAAAGATTTGGATAAGTTGTTTTGTTAGCACAAAAAAATGAAATTTGTCCCAGATTTTATGTTCTTGGATGTACCTTTCGAGGAATTTTAAAGGCATACACCAGAATAGCTGTCTGGTTTCCCCCAGATATGGAAATTAAGTCAAAGTCTTAAACAATATTTGAACGCTTTTTTAGCCAGCGAATACAAAGGAACTTCTGTCATAAGAAGTTGAAGCACCTGCCCCCTATGGCAGGTGTTTTTCATTTGTTAATAATTTGATAATCAATGAGTTATAAATAAATTTCATGCTTAAATTACGTATCTTGTTTTTTGATTTTTTTGGGTCATAAAGCATTTACGTAAGTATAAAACCAAAAATAAATGAAACCATTAAAATTTGAAGATATTATTCTGAAAGAAACGGAAGATTACATCCTGATTAATAAGCCGTCGTATGTTTCTTCGCTCAAAGACCGCGACAAAACTCGGCATACGATTCAAGAATTAGCCAAAGCCTATCATCCTGAAGCGCAGTTGTGTCATCGGTTGGATAAGGAAACGTCTGGTATTTTGGCGATTGCCAAAAATTCGGAGGCATATCGTCATTTGGCGATACAATTTGAGAAGCGCAAAGTTGCCAAAATATATCATGCGGTGATTTCTGGCGTTCATGATATGGAAGGAATATTGGTGAATTTGCCCATCAAAACATCAAGCACAGGCACGGTCAAAATCGACATCCTCGAAGGCAAATCTGCTGAAACCGTTTTTAATACCCTGAAAGCCTTTAAGTTACATACTTTGGTGGAGTGTCGCCCGATAACGGGGAGGATGCACCAGATTCGGATACATTTGTCGTGTTTACAAGCTCCGATTCTTGCTGATGTACAATATGGTGGAAAATTATTGTATCTGTCCGAGTTGAAGAAAAAGCGATTTAATCTCAAGCAAGGAACTGAAGAACAGGCTCTTATGCAACGTGTCGCCTTGCACGCCTATGCGTTAGCTTTTGAGGATATGAATGGGAATCTGTTGGAAGTCGAGGCTTCGTATCCCAAAGATATGCGGGCATTGGTGCGCCAATTAGAAAATCATTTGTAAAATATTTAGTACAAATGTCAGATTTTTAGTTAAATGCTAAAAATACACATGATAAATGTTATTTTTGTTCAAAATCTTGATTTTTGTGGAAATTTGTAAAGTTTTCGCCCGATTTTTCGTTTTTTTGCCCGTAGAAAAACGAAAAATCGTGCCGAAATACGGCAAAATCATTCGCATTACACGATAAAATTATGTCAGATACACAAAATTATTTTTTGAATAACTTGCCACAACGCACTCAAAAACCACGTAGTCTGGGCTTCACGATGGTTATGGATAAAGGCTTGAGTCTTAGGGAAGTAGAAGACCTTATCGAAACATCAGGCGATTACATTGACATCATCAAATTAGGCTGGGCAACCTCGTATTTGTATCCCAAATTGCAGGAAAAACTCCAAATTTATCGAGATGCTCACCTCCCTGTTTATTTTGGCGGAACATTGTTTGAAGCCTTTATTGCCCGCAATCAATTTGATGATTATCGCAAAATTTTGGATAAATATGCGATGGAATATGTCGAAGTTTCGGATGGTTCGATTGAATTGCCACATGACGAAAAATGCGAATATATCCGAAAATTAATTGGACAGGTGCGTGTTTTGTCCGAAGTGGGTTCAAAAGACGACACCAAAATTATCCCGCCCTACAAATGGATTAAACAAATGAAAGCCGAACTCGAAGCGGGTTCATGGAAGGTCATTGGGGAGGCACGAGAAAGCGGACAAGTCGGATTATTTCGGAAAGATGGCGAAGTACGTTCTGGCTTAATTGAGGAGATTTTAACAGAAATTCCAGCCGAAAAGGTCATTTGGGAAGCACCCAATAAAGCCCAACAAGTTTGGTTTATTAAATTCTTGGGGGCAAATGTCAATTTAGGAAATATTGCGCCCAAAGAAGTGATTCCTTTGGAAACCATACGGTTAGGTGTGCGAGGCGATACGTTCCAATTTTTTCTCGACCCCAAAAATCATAACGGACAAATTAACTTTGTGAAACCTAATTTATTTGGTTCAGATAAATAACTGATACGTTTATAAATTTAACGAAAATAAATAAAGGTATGGCACGGCGCAAAGTCGTGCCACGAATATTTTACCAACAGAATCCGCAGATATTGTCCAAGAGTTTTTTTACAAAAAATCAAACTAAAGTCGTGGCAAAAAAAGCAAAAACATCGTATTTCTGTCAAAGTTGTGGCTACCAAAGCCCCAAATGGATGGGCAAATGTCCGTCCTGTAATTTGTGGAATACGATGGTGGAGGAGATTCTCCAAAAGCCCGATGATGCCAGTGTAAAAACTTGGAAATCAGACTCTTCCTCGCGTCAAATTGCCCCAAAGCCCAAGCGATTAGAAGAAATCCAATATTCCGAACAAAAACGCTTCAAAACTCCTGATAATGAGCTAAATAGAGTATTGGGCGGCGGCATTGTCAAAGGCGCATTGATGCTTTTGGGTGGCGAGCCGGGCATCGGAAAATCGACCTTAATGCTTCAGATTGCGGTGCGCTTACAAATGTTCAAAATCCTGTACGTTTCGGGCGAAGAAAGCGAGCAGCAAATCAAAATGAGAGCCGAACGACTCGACCAAAATACCAATCATTGTTACATCCTTATCGAAACCAATACACAAAATATTTTTCAACAAATCGAACGCTTAGTGCCTGATATTGTGGTCATTGACTCCATTCAGACCCTCACCACGGCTTTTGTTGATTCGGCTGCGGGAAGTGTTTCGCAGGTCAGAGAATGTACGGGCGAACTCCTGCGTTTTGCCAAAGAATCGGGTACGCCCGTCTTTTTGATTGGACACATCACCAAAGATGGCAGCTTGGCAGGACCCAAAGTGTTGGAACACATGGTCGATACGGTCTTGCAATTTGAGGGCGACCGCCACATGAGTTATCGAATTTTGAGAACCATCAAAAATCGTTTTGGTTCTACTTCCGAACTCGGAATTTATGAAATGACCGCCAAAGGATTGCGCGAAGTAAGCAATCCTTCTGAAATCCTGATTTCGCAACGGGACGAGGATTTTAGTGGCATTACTATCGGTACAACGATGGAAGGAAATCGACCGTTATTAATTGAAATTCAGTCACTTGTGAGTACCGCAACTTACGGAACACCGCAACGAAGTTCGACAGGTTTTGATGCCAAACGCCTTAATATGTTGCTGGCAGTTTTGGAAAAACGGGGCGGTTATCGGCTTGGAACGCAGGATGTTTTCCTCAATATTGCGGGCGGGCTAAAGGTCGAAGACCCTGCCTTAGATTTGGCGGTTTGTGTTTCCCTGATTTCGTCTTATGATGAAATTGCGGTTGCTTCCAAAATTTGTTTTGCCGCCGAAGTGGGGTTGGGAGGTGAAATTCGTGCTGTAAATCGAGTGGAACAACGCATTTCGGAGGCTGAAAAATTAGGATTTCAAGAAATTTATATCTCCAAACATAACGCCAAAGGGCTGGACTTGAAAAAATACAAAATCGGCATCCGACCCATCGGAAAATTAGGCGAAATTGCCGAAAAATTATTTCTGAAAATTTAACTTAAAAATATATAATACACTGATTTTCAGTAATTTAATTTTTATAGAACGGATAAAGATTTCAGAAAAAAACGCACGTCATCCGCATTTTTGAGAGCGGGAGCAATCTCAAATTTGCTGTTAATATCCAACGTTTCGAGATTCAGAAAATCCAATTTCTTGATGTCTTCTGCATCATTTTTTCCGATTCCGCCTGATAAAAAAAGTGGAATTTCATTATCATAATTTCGCAACAAATCCCACGAAAATTTCTGACCACTTCCGCCGTGTTCGGGTGTTTTTGTATCGAACAGAAAATAATTGCAATAGGGTTTATAGCCATTCAACATCGAAAAATCAAAAGAATCGCCAATGCCAAAAACTTTGATTATTCCAAGATGTTGATTTTTGAGTTTTTGGCACATTTCGATACTTTCCGTTCCGTGAAGTTGAATATAATCTAATTGATATTTTTGTGATTTTTTTAGGATAGTTTCAAAACTTTCATTTACAAAAACACCAACTTTTTTGATATTTTTCGGAATTGAATGCATAATTTTTGGGTCGAAATCTTCGCCAACATCACGTTTGGATTTTGGATAAAAAATGAAACCGATAAAATCAATCGGAAGGAGCGTTATTGCTTCGATATTTTCAGGATTTCGCATCCCACAAACTTTAATTTTCATGGCAAAAAATAGTCATTATTTACATCTTGGTAGCTTTTCCTGCTTCCACAAAATATATCATCACATTTGAGCAATAAAATCCTGACAGGCTTGTCCGGGATTTGAGGTTTTCATAAAATTTTCACCAATCAAAAAACCCTGAAAACCAACCATTTTGAGCATTTTTATCGTATCAATATGGCTGATACCACTTTCCGAGATTTTGACAAAATCTGATGGAATTTGGTCAAATAAATCTACGGAAGTCTGGACGTTCACCTCAAACGTTTTTAGGTTACGATTATTGACCCCTACCGCATCGGTTTCGGGTGCTATTTTTTCCAATTCTTCTGCTGCATGAATTTCAGTTAAAATACTCAAACCCAGAGTTTTAGCAAATTTTGCTAATTGAGTTAAACGTGATTTTTCGAGGCAAGAAGCAATCAATAAAATGACATCCGCTCCGATGGATTTGGCTTCTAAAATTTGATATTCATCGACAATAAAATCTTTCCGTAAAATCGGCACTTGGACAAAATTTCGGGCAGCGATTACATCCCGATTTTCGCCCGCAAAAAATGGCGTATCCGTCAAGACAGAAATCGCCGAAACGCCTGCTTTTTCATAATCTGTCGCTACTTTTTCGGGCAAAACTTGGTCATTAATCACGCCTTTGGAAGGTGATTTCCGCTTAAATTCGGCGATAATACCACGCTTTTCGGGATGCAATAAAAAATCTCGAAATGACAGGGGAGTACGCTCAAAAAATTGACTTTTTTCAAGAATTGACATCGGAAAATTTGCCTTGTTTTTTTCAACTTCTTGAAATTTATGACGTACAATTTTTTCTAAAATATCCATATTAAAATTAGTATTATTTTGAGATATTTAATGAACTATGGTTTAATTCGTATCTTCCGTTATTCAAAGATACATCATTTGCCCCGAATTTGGTTGAGTAAGTCAGTTGGCTAACAAAGTCTATTTTGTCGCATTTTTTTGTTATTTTCGAGCAGTGAACAAAGCAGGCTTGTAGGGTTTCGGGACTTCGCAAATTACAGAATACGAATGGTTTACACGAATTTAAAAAGATTAATGAAGGCGTTTCATCAGCGAATTAGCTCAACGATGTGGCGCAAAAAATTTGCTCGTTATTCAATACTGACAATGCTTGGATTGTTTTTTTTAAATTTTTTGTTCAAAACTTACACCAACGAAATTGTAGGCACAATCTTAAAAGAAATTGTTTATCGGGATAGCAAAGGTTTGTATCGGTTAGAATATGAGGATTTAGATTTACGAATCCTCAAAGAACAACTGACAGTCAATCACTTACGGCTAATTCCGGACAGTGCAAAAATGGCTGAACTCATACAATACGATACGCTCACGGCACACAATATTTTTGAGGCAAGCATTTCTGAAGCCTTTATTGGTGTCAAAAATATTCCTAATATTTACCTCAAAAAAGAGCTGACCGTAACGGGAATAAAGATTATTAATCCTCATTTTAAGATGCTTCGGTTTACTGCCCCCGAAATCACACCGAAAACCAAAAAAGAACCTTTTGAAGTGGCTGATATTCAGGAGATTATATTAGAAAATTTGAAAAAATTTAAGATAAATTTTTTCAAAATGCAAAATGCCTCATTTGAGGTCGCACATTACAAGCAAAACCGTCTTTTATCTTCCTATGCCCTTCATAATGTGTCAGTTGCATTAGATGATTTCAATTTGGATTCGTTGAGTGGTACACAAAAATCACGCGCATTTTTTACCGAAGATTTGGACATCAATATCAAAAATTATGCACTGAATTTGGCGGATGGAATCCATATTTTGTACGTAGGCGAGGTAGGTGTTTCGACAGGGAAATCTGAATTATATCTGGATAGTTTACACGTTTATCCAAAAGCACATTTGACCGCCGAGGATTCTGCCAAGGGTTTATACGAAATTAAAATTCCAAAGCTGAAAATCAGTGGGTTAGATTTTGAAAAAGCCTATTTTAAAAATCAAATTTCGATTCGAGATATTACATTTGAAAAGCCTTCAGTAAAAATTTTAGCCAAAACAAATCAGGATTCTACGCAAAAAAAAGATGAAAAAATAGTAAATAAGAATGATTTATTACGTTCAATTTTGAGCTATTCGCCTTCGATTTCGGTTAATAATTTTCATTTAAATCAGGCATCATTGGATTTTTCCATGAATAACAAAGGCGGGGCGGGGGCGGTGGTGCATGATATTTCGTTTGTTTTGCAAAATTTTCACTTGGACTCGACTAATCTCGAAAGTCGTGCCAAACACCTGTATTCCGAGCATGTGGAAGCCACGATTCGGAATCATACCTTTAAGTTGCCTGATGGGATTCATACGTTACGGGTCGGGGCGATGGGTGCATCTACCTTAAAATCTGAAGTTTTTGCCGAAAACGTACACGTTATTCCGAATCAATCGGCTCGTGATTTGATGCGAAATTCAAAAGTGAATGATTTTTATAATTTACATCTGCCCGAAATGCGAATTACGGGAATTGACCTTTGGGATGCGTACATTTATTCGATTTTTGATATTGAAAAAGTACAAATTACACGACCTGATATGCACTTTTTTAATCGAGAAAATAAGCTCAAACACACCAAAAAATCACCCAAAAAACGTATTAAAAATTTAGATATTATTAATTTATATCCTCTGGTTGCTCCATTTTTTAAGTCCTTAAAAGTCGAGCATTTTGCACTGGATAGTGGCACGTTCCGAAATACAAAATTCGGACGGGGTGAGCAAAAAGAATTTAAAATAGGGAATACTTCCTTGATTCTCAATTACTTTGAACTAAATGAAGATGCCTATAAAAATCAAAAAAAAATATTTTATGCCAATGAAATAGAGGTTTTTGTCAAGTCGCATACTTTTGATTTGCCTGATAGTATTCACGTCCTGAATGCGGGCGATTTATTTTTATCTACCTCAAAATCAATCATTCGGTTAGGAGCATCAAATATTGAGTCTAAATACAAAAATAATACAATTCAAGGCTCTCGTTATGATATTGCTTTTGACCAAGTGGAATTGAGCGGAATTGACGTGCGTGATGCGTACTTTAATCGAGAATATTACGCCAAAAAATTGTTGGTTCGGAATCCAAAAATCACGGCAACCTTACATCCTCGCTCCGTTTCTTCGGAAATGAATCCGAAAAAAAACCAAAAGCCAGATTTTCAAAAACATCTGAAAGCCTTTGAAATTGAGGAAGTTATTTTGGATAGCGGACAACTAAATTTGGTGCAACCCGAAACCAATCAGGTCATTTCGGCAGAGCATTTTCAGGCAATTCTCAAGCCATTTCGCTTGGATTCCATGCAATTACGCCTTCAAAATATCGTTCCCCAAACGGATACGATTGAATTTGAGGGCAAAAATTACACCTTAGCTTTGCCCAAGATTAAGCATTTTTTGACCATTCAAAAGTTAGGAATTTCATCCAGTCGGGAATTGATTTATTTAGATAGTTTACAAATAAAACCTCTTCAAGGCTCTGAAAATCAGTTTACTATAATTTTGCCAGCATTGTATTTGAAAGGAATTGATGTGGCAGAGATTACGACAAAGCATCGTTTGAGTGCGTTAGAATTAGAGTTAAAAAAGCCCTTTTTTGACCTTCGGATAAATACTTCCCAAAATCAAAACGAGAAAAAATTTCGGCTGGAAAATTTGTATGACATCTTTCGTAAATCATTGGAAAACATGACGTTGCACCAAATAAATATAGATTCTGCGCGCTTGTTTTGGTCGGATAAGACCAAGTCGCAAAGTCTTGATTTGCCGTTATTTAGTTTACGAGGGCAACATTTTCAGTTGTCAGAAACGGCAAAAATGACGAATGAGAATTTTGTATTTGCCAAAAAATGGGAACTCGAAGCCCAAAATCTAACGCATCAATCGCCTAATAGCATCTTGAAAGCTCAAGAGATTCGTCTGACAACAGGCAAAAATAATGAAATATTAGGTAAAAACTTACACGTTTATTCAGCACAAGATACCTCTAATATACGCCCCTCGATGTTTGATTTTCGATTTCCTAATTTGTATGCCACCAATTTTGATGTATATCGAATTTATGCCCATAAAGATTTGATTATTGAAGAGATTCAAGTAGAAAAACCAGTGATTAATTTTGTACAAAAAAAAGATATTTCTTTAACTAAAAAATTTTGCTTAGATTCGATGAATGCTGATATTCTGAATTTATTACAAAAAAATTTGAATATCATAGAAATTAATCTTTTGAAGGCAGAGGATTTAGAATTTGATGTCAAGCAAGTTTTTCCGAATGAGATTAAAATTTTTAATTATGCTCATATATGGCTGAAAATCAATAACTTTAAGCCTAAAAAATCATTGATTTCCTCGAAGAAAATTTTATTTTCGGATGATATTACGGCAAAGATTCTAAATTATGATTTGATGTTAAAAGACAATATTTACAAAATACGGACACAAGAAATCGGATTTTCTACCCAAAATCGTCAGCTTTGGATTGATTCCTTGAGCTACGCTCCGATATATGATAAATATGAAATTTCTAAGAATTTGAATCAACGCACAAGTTGGTTAGGTGTTCATATTTCTCGTTTGGTTTTTGATAGCATGAATATTTATCAACTTATTGAAAATCAATCAATTCTATCCAATTTATTGCGAATTAATGGCTTGCATACCGAAATTTTTACGGAAGATTCGTATCCTGAACCGACTCCGACTTTACAAAAGACTGTAAATCAAATGATTATGGATATTAAAGTTCGAGTTGCTTTGGATACGATTCAATTTTCGGAAGGTTATTTTAGGTTTAGTACGCATCCACAGGCAAAACCAAAAGCAGGCGATTTTTTTCTCAATGACCTTCATGGAAAAGTACTAAATTTTTCAAATGATAAACCTGCACAAAAGCACAAAATGCACGCTGAGATTCATGCCAATATTTTGGGCAGAGGACGCTTCAAAATGCTGGGTTCTTTTGACCTTTCCTCTCCGATGCAGAGTTATCGTCTGACGGGTGATTTGCAAGAAATGGATATGACAATTTTAAATGATTTTTTGGGTACGATTGCTCCTATCAAGCTCAAAAGTGGTAAGATTCGTAGCCTTCAATTTCAGATAGTTGGTGATAAAAAACAAGCCATCGGGACGATGCTTATGTTTTATAATAACCTGAAAATCAATGTGATACGAAAACATAAATTTGGTGAATTGTTATTTTCGTTTATTGCTAATAATTTTGTTTTGGATGCTAATAATTATCGTTTTCCTTTGCACCGAAAAGCCAAAATGTACGACGAACGAAAACCCACCGAAACAATCTTTGCCCACTGGATTTCGACCTTGCTTTCGGGCGCAAAAATCAGTTTGGGTATCAACGATAAAAAAGTGGCAAAAAATTATCGCAAGCATAGTAAAGCCTTGATTGAACAATTATAAATTTAATTTAGTTTCAGGAAAAAGTACAATTTTAATACACATGATTATTGCAAAAATTATTGGAGGTTTGGGAAATCAAATGTTTCAACTTGCTTTTGCCGAAGTGATGCGACAAATTCATCAAACTAATTTATATTTGGATATTTCAGATTATGTGTATTATCCTGATAGACAATATGATATGGATTGTTTTGAGACTAACTTTACGTTTGTTAAGCCTGCTCAACTTCGGCGATTTCGAGAAGCGGCAGGACGCAGGCAAAAAATCGAAAAATGGATTAGTCAAATGCGAAATGGTCAAGGTCAAATTTTGAAAGAAAAAGAAGAGCATCAATTTCGGTTTAATGCTAAAATTTTAAAAAAATATACGAAGGATTTGTATGTGATAGGGTATTGGCAATCTTACAGATATTTTATTGATTATCAGGAAGATATACGTAAAATATTTACGTTTCGGCAGCCTTTAAATGCAAGAAATCAGGCGGTTTTGCATCAGATTGGCGATGAATTTCAGACTGTGGCTCTGCACGTTCGGCGAGGCGATTATGTGCAGGATAAGACTGTAAATCAGGTACATGGCGTATGTTCGATGGCATATTATCAGAAGGCGATTGAGGTAATTCATCAAAAAATAGCAAATCCGTATTTTATCATTTTTTCGGATGATATTACATGGTGTAAATCTGCTATAAAAACGGGATTTTCACAACTTTTTATTGATTATCCCAATAAAAATTGGGAAGATATGCAGCTTATGAGTTTGTGTAAACATCAAATCATTGCGAATAGTAGCTTTAGTTGGTGGGGGGCATGGCTGAATCAAAACCCTGAAAAAGTGGTGGTTGCGCCTCAAAAATGGTTAGCTGAAAAACCTATCTCGATGGATGATGTATTACCCAAAAATTGGATTAAATTATGAAAGCTCCGAAAGTATCAGTAATAATGCCCGTGTACAATGCCGAAAAATACGTAAGTCAGGCGATTGAAAGTACTTTAAATCAGACATTTCGTAGATTTGAATTATTGATGATTGATGATGCTTCTACTGATAATAGTCTGAAAATCATGCGTTTATATCAAGATTCTCGAATTAAAATTTTGGAAAATGATAAAAATTTGGGCGTTGTAGCAACTCGAAATCGAGGCATCCGAGCGGCACAAGGAAAATATATCGCCATCATGGATGCGGATGACCTTATGAAACCACAACGTCTTGAAAAACAGGTAGATATATTGTGTAAATATCCTGAAATTGGGTTAGTTTCGTCAAGTGCCGAAATTATTAATGCCAAAAATGAGGTGGTTGGTGCATGGAATCTTTGCGATACGCCCGAAAATATTCCGTATATTTTACTCTTTCGGAATTTTTTTGTGCATTCCAGTTTGATGATAAGAGCCTCATTATCAGATATTTATTATGATGAAAATTTCAAAGTTGCCGAAGATTATGACCTCATTGTTCGCTTAGCCAAACATAGTAAAATATACAGTTTTTCGGAATACTTGGTGCAGTATCGTTCCCATAATCATAGTCTAATTCAAGAATATGGGGTAGATTTGGAGCGATATAACACCTTGATTATCAGGAAACAATTAGCCAATTTAGGGCTTATTCCGACAGAGTATGAGTATGAAATACACCGTCAGGTAGGACAATTACGATTTATACGGTCTAAGACGTTTGTTCGGGCAGTTCACGCATGGCTTACAAAATTGTATTTATCAAATAAAGAGCATAAAGTATATCCAAAAAATACATTTAAAATTTTTTTACAAAATTTATGGTTTTTAGTATGTTTAGAGAATATTTCTTTTCTTGGTTTTATCGTAAAACAGTTCTGGAAATCTTCGCTTACGTTGTCATTTCGTCAGAAAATGTATTTGCTCTTGGTCGGTTTGAAGCGGTTTTTTTCTAAACCTAAATCCTGATGAGTAAACTCCTAATTACGGTTTTGATGCCCGTGTATAATGCTGAAAATCACCTTCGTATGGCGATTGATAGTATTCTTTCGCAAAGTTTTACGGACTTTGAATTTTTGATTATTAATGATGGCTCGACTGATAATTCGGAAAAAATTATCACTTCTTACCATGATTCTCGGCTTCGTTATTATAAAAATAAAAGCCAATTACGTCTTGTTCAAACGTTAAATAAAGGATTGGAACTTGCTGAAGGTCAGTATATTGCGCGCATGGATGCGGATGATATTGCGGTTTCGTATCGTTTGGAAAAGCAATTATTATGGATGCAAAGTCATCCCGAAGTAGGCGTGTGTGGTTCGTTTGTTGAAACATTCGGAAAACAACATAAAACATGGAATTATCCTATTTTTGATGCCCAAATTCGGGTAAATATGCTGTTAAATAATCCATTTTGTCATTCTTCAGTCATGTTACGAAAGTCTGTTCTTGATACACATGACCTGCGTTATGCTTCAAACTATGAATATTGTGAAGATTATGATTTTTGGATTCGGGCAAGTGCGGTTACTAAATTTTATAATATCCCCAAAATTTTGATGTACTATCGTCTGCATGATAATCAAATTACACATTCTAAAAAAGAATTTTATAGTGAAAAAGTACATAAACTTCGTGCGCTTCAATTAACACACTTATTGCCTTCTGTGGATGCTTCATCGTTGGCAATTTTGGATGATTTGGCGAAATATAAATTTCCCAATACGTCTAAAAAATTCTTGAAAATGGGCGAATTATTACATGAACTCAAGCGTCAAAATCAAAACAAGTTTATTTATGATGTGCCGACTTTTAATGAGATGCTTTTTTGGCGATGCTGGCTTCCGATGGTTCGTTTTTTTCGTAAAGAGACAAAAAATTATACCTTTTTGGTTCGATTTATTATATTTTCTCCGTTTTTCGAGTATTATTTGAGGAGTCGTATGGAAAAGTATTTAGCTCGAAGACAAAATGAAGATTAAGCGTTTTAATATTCATGTAGGCAGTCGTATTTTTAAGGCACTTAGCGATGAGGCTCGCCTACGGATTTTACATTTATTGTATCAAAATCAAGAAATGTGTACTTCGGATTTGGAATTAATTTTGGGATATACCCAGACGAAAGTTTCGCGACATTTGATGTATTTGAAAAATTCGGATTTGGTCAATCACCAAAAGCGCGACCAATGGACGTTTTATGGCATTAAGGATGAGTTGAGCGAATTGACGGATTTGATTTTTGGCTATCTGCAAAAAGACCCAGACCTACAAAAAGACCTCGATACTTACCATGTGCTATATTCTAATCGGGAACTGGCTATCAATAAATTGGAACAAAAAGAACGGCGGGAGGGCTTTTCTTCGTTCTGAAACCAAAAAAATGTAGAACTTTGGCACGAAAATTTGATGATAAATTTTTGAAGACATGATACGTAAACTTTCGACCGAGGAGCTGGAACGGATTTCGGTAGATGAATTTCGGGAGGCGACCAAAATTCCTGTGGCGATTGTATTGGATAACATTCGGAGTATGAACAACATAGGTTCTGCATTTCGGACATCGGATGCTTTCCGAGTCGAGCAGATTTTGTTGTGTGGCATTACGGCACGCCCGCCACATCGGGAAATTCATAAAACCGCCTTAGGCGCAACCGAATCGGTGGCGTGGAACTATTTTGCCGAAATGTCAGAAGCCGTAGCATTTTTGCAACAGAATGATTATCAGATAATTGTGGTGGAACAAACGACCAATAGCATTTTTTTGCAGGAGTTTGAACCCAATCCCGAACAAAAAATCGCTTTTGTATTTGGCAATGAAGTATTTGGCGTGAGCGAAACGTTCGTGCAGGCGTGCCAGACTTGTGTCGAAATTCCACAATTTGGCACCAAACATTCGTTGAATATTTCGGTCAGTATGGGGATTATTTTATGGGATTATGTCCTGAAAACCAAGTCGTTCCAAATCGAAAAATAATTTTAGTACCTCAAAATAAACAGAAAAAAATGAACATTGCGGGAGTTACGCGAGTCGGAGATGTTCGCCAAAAAAATGTATTTGAGCGCATGGACTGGATTACGGTCGGGCTGTTTTTGGGCTTAATTTTTATGGGCTGGATAAATATTTATGCTGCCGTGTATGACCCCACCAAACAGGATGGTTTTTTTGATATTTTCAGTATGTCGCTTAATTCAGGAAAACAATTACTTTGGATTTCTTTGTCCAGTATTCTGATTTTTTTGATTATGGTCTTAGAATTTAAGGTTTATGATACGTTTTCTTACGTGATTTATGGGTTGGGCGTGGCGTTATTGATTGGCGTTTTGTTGTTTGGGCGCGAGGTAGCGGGGTCAAAGTCGTGGTTTGATGTGGGCGGTATCCGATTTCAGCCCGCCGAATTTACAAAAGTGGGCGCATCTTTGGCGGTGGCGCGTTTTATTAGCGAAGGGAATCGGTTTGTGAACAATTTTAAGACCCTCATCCCGTTGCTCATCATCGTTGCTGTGCCTGCCGTTCTGATTATTTTACAGGGCGATACGGGGTCTGCTCTGGTATTTGCCGCATTTTTTATTGTATTTTATCGGGAAGGACTCCCACAATATCTGACGGGCTTAGGACTTTTGGTGATTGTCATGTTTATTGTCGGACTGCTGGCGCACGATTTGACGTATATTTTCTTGATAGTTGCCAGTATTTCGACCCTATTTTACTATTTAATGGATAAAGATATGACCATCCGCCTCAAAATTTGGGGTGCAAGTGCCTTAGCCATCATTGTGGTCTTGGGTATCAATGCGTTTTTGGGCATCCTCAAACCGCACCAACAACTGCGAATTCGTGCCTTTTTAGACCCTACGCTCGACCCACAAGGACAAGGCTGGCAAGTGAATCAATCCAAAATTGCGATTGGTTCGGGCGGAACGTTTGGGCGTGGCTTTTTAGAAGGAACACAAACCAAATTTGATTTTGTGCCTGACCAAAGCACGGATTTTATTTTTTGTACCATTGGCGAAGAATGGGGCTGGATGGGGACTTCGTTGGTCATTATTTTATTTGTTTGTCTATTAATTCGGCTGGTTATATTGGCAGAACGCCAGAAATCACGCTTCTCGCAGGTATATGGCTATTGTGTCGTAGCAATTTTATTTTTCCATTTTATGATTAATATTGGCATGACCATCGGACTTTTCCCTGTTATCGGGATTCCGTTGCCTTTCTTTAGTTATGGCGGGTCTTCGCTATGGTCATTCACAATTTTGCTGTTCATTATGGTCAAATTGGATGCACACCGAATGCAATTATTAGTACGATAAATTATTTCAGCACAACATAAAATTTGAACAGCTATAAACTTGATTATCAACTTAGTACTAATTTTATGGAAACCAAATTGAACATACAAATTTCCAGAAAAACTACGGATGGAATGTTAGTCTTTAGTGCATTATCATACGATAAAGTAAAAAAATCAATAAAAAATGAAGTTCGGAATTGTATATCAATTTTATTTCTTTTAAATTAGAACATTGAAATTATTAATCCTAACTCGAAGCAAATGTCAGAGAAAAAATATAACACCGTAATGCTTATTGATGATAATGAGATTGATAATCTTATTAATCAAAAGATTATTGAGGCGGCAAATATTTGCGAAAATATATTTACCCATTCGGGCGCAAAAAGTGCCATCGAATTTTTACGAAATATTGAAAAAATATTCGATTCAGAAGTAACAAATCGTGTTTTGCCTGAAATTATTTTTTTGGATATTGATATGCCTTTGATGGATGGTTTTCAGTTTCTTGACCAATTTGCAAAACTTTCGGAAAATACCAAAGAAAAATGCAAGGTCATTATCCTGACTTCATCGATTAATCCTCAAGATGCCAATAAATCGAAAAATTATTCTTACGTCAAAAAGTATATCAATAAGCCACTGACACAAGAAAATCTTTTGAGTTTACATCTGTAAATCGGTATCTCTCAGAAAATTTCAGAAAGAAAAAATGCAGGATATTGAATAAAATTCCTGCTTTTTTTGTTATGGCTGTTTATTTTTTTCTATCCGAAATCCTACCGCCGAAACTTCGGGGAGCGTGTCCAAACGCATATCTTGTTTGAGTTCAAAAATATAAGTCCCTTTTTGTTCAAATTTGTAATTTTCCAAGATAGGAAAACGGCAATTATACAAATCTGAGGTGCCTTGCCCCAACGGAACGCCTGTGGTTGGGTGCATCAAATTGCCATCTTTTCGTGTCCATTCGGTTCTCTTTTTTTTGGGATGAAGCGAATATTGCACGTACAAATTGTAATAAGGATAAGCCAACGTATGTCGAATATTATAATACAAATTGTATGATTCTGAGGTATTTATAATATCAAACTCAAAACGTATGACCGAATCGGCGTGCCATTGATTGCTTGGCAAATCCGTATAATTTTCGTACACCACGCCAGAATTGCAGCTACAGAAAGTCATCATCCCGATAAGTCCCAGAAAATGCAACAGAATATTCCAATACTTTTTCATAAGTAATTTTGAATTGTATTTTTTTAGTATAACTAATTAATTTCTTTCATCGCAAAAAAATCACCATGTTCTTGTGGTTTGAGTTCAATCAAATTGCACAAAGTCAATCGAATTAAGAGTTCGGAGGCTTCTTGGTGTGAAATTTCCGCTATTTTAGAAAAGGTATCAATCGTAATGGTTTGGTATCTTTCTAAATATTGTACTAATTTACGTTCGTTTTCTCCGTAAGAAAATCCCGCATACGGCGAATGTTCCAGCCCTTCAAATTTGAGAATTTTCCGAACTTCTTTACTGGCTTGTAAACTTTTATCTTCCACCCGCAAATAGGCTTTGCCTATCTTTTTTTTGAGGTCATAAAGTCTGAAAATAGGCTTTTGTTCGCTTTCGTGTATCCGAAACAATAAGACGGACTTATCGGCTGTAACTGAGATAGTTTCAAAATCATATTGCACCGCCGGACGGCAATACTTTTGGATATATTCTTTCATCACATATTCGTCATCTTCGGGATGCTTTAAACCCGCAATAGTACCCTCATCCGAAACCCCAATGAGCAAAACACCTCCTTGTGCATTTGCCATGGCCACGATTTCTTTGAGAATTTTAAATGGATAAATAGCTTTCCTTTTAAATTCCAATTTTTGACCTTCTCCTTGCCACACCAATTTCCGCAATTCTTTGAGTGTCATATTGTTTTGTGTTTTTGATAACGAATATCGTAAAAGTATCCGTTTTCAGGAATGGCACCATCCAAATTTACCAAAATTTAACGGATGATTTCTTGAGTTCAACGCAAAATTTTGAGTTTATCTTCGGTTATCTTCTCCATGAAACATACTCAAGTAATTTTTGTATCGACTAATCCATATTTTTCCTTCCCGAACGGCTTGTTCGACAGCACAATTTGGCTCGTGAATATGCGTGCAATTATAATATTTACAATTTTTTGCGACCTGTCGTATTTCAGGGAAATAATCAGGAAGAGCATCTTGTTCAATATCCACCAAGCCGAGTTCTTTGATTCCCGGCGTATCAATGACGTAAGTTTTAGGCATAATTTCAAACATTTCTGCAAAAGTTGTCGTATGAACGCCTTTGTTGGCAAAGCTGGAAACCTCTCTGGTTGCCAAATTCAATGCGGGATTTAGCTGATTCATTAAGGTTGATTTACCAACGCCCGAATGTCCTGCAATCAATGTTTTTTTGCCTTGTAAAACTTCTTGAACTGCGGAAATATTGTTATTTTCCAGTGCCGAAATTTTCAGGCATGGATACCCGATTGATTCATAAAGTTCAATATATTCATCCAAGATTTGCTCGGCTTCTTGGTCGTATAAATCCAGTTTGTTGAATACCAGAACTGTCTGTAAATCAAATGATTGCGCCGAAACTAAAAAGCGGTCAATGAATCCTGTTGATGTTCGGGGCATTGCCAACGTAACGACCAACATCGCCAAATCCAAATTGGCTGCGATGATGTGCCGATGCCGAGATTTTTGGACGGCTTTACGGGCAATAAAATTATGGCGTGGCAAAATTGAACCAATCGCCACAGTGTTTTCGGTTTTGTCTTCGATTTCAAACTCGACATAATCACCCACCGCCACAGGATTTGTAACTTTTTGAAGTTTTAATTTTAATTTTCCGCGCAATCGACCTCTGAAATGCTCGTCCGTTTCCTCGTCCAAAACGTCATACCACGAACCTGTCGAGCGCATAATTAATCCTTTTCGCATCATTTTGTAATACTATGAGGTATTGAGTCGTGAACTTTCAAATTTTGTTTTATAATAAACTGATTATCAAGTTTTTATGCTTCTAAAAGTAAAGTAAACTAAATATTTTGGCAAACTCCCATGACTCACTACTAAAACCGTATATCTTTGATAATCAACTGAATAGACTTTCGTCCTTCGTATTCTTTTTCCTCAATAACGTAGCAAATCGTAAATGGTTTACCTTTCAAAATATCTTGGTAAAACTGACCTAAACCAAATCCAACGGCTTCTAATTTTTTATTTTTTTGTTCTAAAGTCATTTTTAAATGCTTGTCTTTCAATAATTTAACATCAGGCGCAAAAACTTTTTCGGTTTCAAAAACAGGTCGCATATTTTCGGGACCAAAAGGCGCAAATTGTTCCAAAATTCGATAAAACTTCGTCGTAATTCGGTCAAAGTTAATTTTTAAATCAACCTGAATCGTAGGGACTAAATCGGATTTTTGCAAGTTTTGTTGGCATACGGCTTCAAATTTAGCCTTAAAATCCGAAAAGTTTTCTTTTTTCATGGAAAGCCCC
>CAZNYR010000014.1:26287-41460 GCA_964577275.1 uncultured Cytophagales bacterium
CCCTCCAGTACACTCCACCTCCCTTCTGTACACTCCAAATCCCTGGTGTTGCTTTGGAGTGTACTGGAGAGAAGCAAAATTTTTCTTTTTTCATGAAAAGCCCCGCCGCTGCATGATGCCCCCCGAACTTGAGCAAAAATTCGGAGCATTCTGTAATTGCTCCATGCATATCAAAATTCCGAATCGAACGCGCCGAACCAGTCATTTCTCCTGCCTCGTTTTCGGTCAAAATAATTGTTGGACGATAGTGGGTTTCGATGCAGCGCGAAGCCACAATGCCGATAATGCCTTTGTGCCAGTGGGGTTGTGCCAAAACGGTGCTAAAATTTTCGGTTTCTTTTTGAAAATCAATGAGTTGCAACGCCTCTTCGGTAGTTTTTCGGTCAAGTTCTTGGCGTTTGGTATTTTCTTGATTTAGAATTTCGGCGAGGTCTTTAGCTTCAGATTGGTTTTGAGTTATCATCAATTTAATCGCATTTTTGGCATGAATCATTCGTCCTGCCGCATTGATTCTGGGTGCAATCCCAAAGACCAAATTGACCACATCAAAAGGGGGGTTCATCTCTGCAATTTCGATTAAGTTTTTGATGCCAAGTCGTGGGTTTTCGTTGAGTTTTTGGAGTCCATGAAACATCAAAATTCGGTTTTCATCTGTCATTGGCACAATATCTGCGGCAATACTTAACCCCAACAAATCCAAGTGTTTATATAAAATTTCTTGGGATAAATGATTTTTTTGGGCATAGGCTTGCATCAATTTGAAGCCAATTCCGCATCCTGATAATTCTTTGTATGGATAATGACAATCTTTTTGCTTGGGGTCGAGGACGGCAACGGCTTCGGGGATGCCCTGACCGGGCAAGTGATGGTCGCAAATAATGAAGTCAATTTCCTTTTTTTGTGCATAAATGACTTGTTCTCGTGCCTGAATCCCACAGTCCAAGGCAATGATGAGGGAAACATTCATTTTCTCGGCTTGGTCGATTCCTTTTAATGAAATTCCATAACCTTCTCCATAACGGTCTGGCGTATAAAAATCCAATAAATCGGGGCAAATTTCTTGTAAAATACTGAAAACCAGTGCTACTGATGTGGTGCCATCGACATCATAATCGCCATAAATTAGGATTTTTTCGTGTTTTTGAATGGCTTGTTCTAAACGATTCACGGCATTATCCATATTTTTCATCAAAAATGGATTGTATAAATCATCTAATTTGGGGCGAAAATATTGTTTTGCCAGCTCAAAATTTGTAATGCCTCTTTGGACTAAAAGAGTTGATAATGAGGTATTTATATTAATTTTTTGTGATAATTTTTTGACCAGTTCGGCATCAGGCGAAGGCGTATAACAGTATTTTTTTGGAGGCATCGTTTTTTTGGAGAAAGTGAACATAAAATAAAATTTGGCGATTTTCGTTGTCTCGAACGCTCTTTTTTTCAAAAGTACACAAAAAAAGAGGTTTTTTCGGGAATGAAAAAACCTCTTTCAAAAATTATCAGGTGGGTAAGTTAGGCATTGAACAATGCCATCACTTCCTCTAAAATTTCTTTGCCAATAATTAATACCATCAGAGCTAACAAGAAGAACATTCCAATTTTTTGGGCAATTTCCAAAAATTTATCGCTGGGCGCACGCCCCGAAATAATTTCATAACTCAAAAACATGACATGACCACCATCCAGCGCAGGAATGGGCAATAAATTCATGAATGCCAACACCATGGAGAGCATTCCCGCCAAATACCAGAATCGCCCCCAGTTCCATTCAGTGCCGAAAAGTTTGGCAATTCCGATGGGACCGCTCAAGGATTTTCGAGGGTCCAAATCGCCAGAAAACATTTTAGAAAATGCCATCACTTGCAAGCCAATGACGCTAAACGCATCTTTTGTGCCTTTGGGAATGGATTGAATGAGGGAATATTTTTCGTGCGAATAGTTCATTAACAAATTGGGTTGCACGCCCAAAAGTCCATCTTGGCTGATGGTAGCGGTTAGGTTTTCGATTTTTTCAGCTCTAAATACCTGAATTTGAACGGTTTGACCAACATGATTTGCCACAAAATCGGATAAATCTTGCCAGTATCGAATTTGGGTATTATCTATTTTTATGATTTTATCGCCTTGCTGAATGCCTGCTTTTTGGGCGGGGGAATCTGCCATGACTTTGGCAATATCAAAGGGATAAAGTGGCTCAATAAAGGGCATATTTTTTTTATCGGCAAGTTTATCCAAAAAATCGGGGGGAATCGGAATCTCAATTTCTTGTCCATCTCGCAAAATGGTGTACGAACTATTTTCGGAAAGTAGTTTTTTGGGGTTGCGTAGGTCTTCAAATTTGGTAACGAGTTCGCCGTTAATTTTGATGACTTTATCGCCTCGTTGCAAGCCTAATTCTTGTCCGATTTCAGAAACATTAATGCCGTATTGGTTGGCTTCGTCAATGGGCAAATATTTTTCGCCCTGAAAATAGAGTAAAAAAATAAAAATAATGACTCCCGTGATGACATTGACGATAATTCCGCCCAACATGACAATAAGTCGTTGCCAAGCGGGTTTTGCCCGAAATTCGTAAGGTTCGGGTTCAGATTTAAGATTTTCAGTATCAAGTGATTCATCAATCATGCCCGAAATTTTGACGAAACCACCCAACGGAATTGCGCCCAACATATATTCAGTTTCGCCTTTTATAAAGCCAAATATTTTGGGAGGAAACCCAATGGCATATTTTTCGACACGCATCCCAAATAATTTGGCTGCCAATAAATGTCCTAATTCGTGCAAACCTATTAACAACGACAATGCCAGCAAAAGCTGCGCAATCATAACTAATGTTCCCATAGTGTAAAAGTACTGTCTTTCTGAAATCCTACGCTTGAAGTAGGTTTATTTTTATGATTTTAAAATTTGATTTACGAAAAATGACGTTTTGATAACGCTTTGCAAGTTACGAAATTACATCCAGAAAGATGCCTTTTGAATATTTTGTGCGGGCAAAAAGTACGGCGTTGAGTTTTTTAATCAAAGTTCTGTGAAAGAAGGACAAAAAAAAACACCGACCGAAGTCGATGTTTTTGTGGAAATCAACCAAAAATTAGTTGATAGAGTATTGCAATAATTCGTAAACGCCGGGTACGGGGTCGGGTTTGTTCTGGAAATTTTGTCGGGTAATTCCTTTTACCTCAACCACCAGACGGTCGCCTGCTCGTCCTTTAGAAGCCAAAGCACCTAAATTTATAGTGCTACCGCCGATATTTACGTTACCGACAGGGCGTTTACCACGAGCCAAAGTAACCATACCACTTGAAACTGCGTATCGGGCATCTTTGGGGTTCGTTTCGGCAAAACTTTTGTCAGGAATGACCTTAATTTTTAAGCCACGAGGCATTGTACCACCTGTTTTCAGGTTTAAGGGTTTACCGCTATTATCCAAAAGTTGTACGGTCGGCTTAGGAATGGTTTTTACATTAAAAGTTTCCGTTCCGATTTCATTTCCATCACTGAAAACAGTAATACCCATTTTTTTTGCCGTAGGGACAGCAATGATACTTCCCAATTTTTTACCGTTGATAATTGTACCTCCTGTCGGCTTGAAGTTTGGATTATACGCCGTTCCGAGAGCTGGAACAGTGATACTCAACTCGTTACCGCACTTGAGATAAAGTGCTACAGCTACATCAGATTCGACCTTGATAACGGGTTTGACGATGGTGTACTCTTCCTCAACGGTAAACGTCGTATCTTTACCGCCACGCGCTTTGATGATAATGCTTCCTTTCCATCGGGCAGTAGCTTTGCCGTCTTTATCGTAACCACCTGATGGTGGTTTTACGGTAAATTCGATTTCGCCTCGTCCTTCAGGATTCACTTTTACCGCACCGACCGTAGAGGTCATGCGTGGTGTCATTTGTGAAGAAGAGGCAGCGATAAACATTTGCGCTTTGTAGGGCGTACCTGCGGCAACTGTTTTAGATTCAGGACTCACGACAGCGAAAATTTGGTCAAACTTTACGGGAGCTAACCCTACTTTTGCGGCTAAATGCTCTAAAACTTTTTGTTCCTGCATGGTAACCTCTTGTTGCATCTGACTCAAGACCGCCAAGGCAGCCACCAAAGGAGTATGGTCAAAGTTTAGTTCCACGAAATCTTTGGTACTATGGTCGGGATTATTTTTGAATTGGTCGATGTCTTTGGCAGAAGGAGTCATATCCTCTATCTGTAAACTATCGTCTAATTGCATCATTTTTTCCCGAAATTTATCCAATGTAGGTTCTAAAATTTTGTATCCTTTTCCCGATTTAGACCCTTCAGGACCAATCATTAATGCCATGACCTTATCATAATCTTTAGCACCCTTGTAGCCTCCCGTTGCTTCATCCATACCACCCGTATATTCCACCATTTCTTCACGTAATTTGTAAATTGCGTTCAGAACTTCTTGTGTATAACTGATGGCTTCCTGTGCTTGTTTGAGAACTTTGACATCTTCTGCTTGATTGCCTTCTTTTTCGACCGAAGCCTCCATCTTTTTGACAATCAATTTGTTATTTGACAAAGTCGCACTTACGGAATGCTGTAAACTCTGGTCAATGAATACGAATTTATCCAAGACCGAATTACTTACCTGCAAGGCAAGAAGAGCAGTAAGTACAAGATACATCATACCAATCATCTTCTGCCTTGGGGTTTCTTTTCCTCCACCTGCCATATATTATCTTTTTTAGTTAGATTAAAAATGATTTTAATGATGAATTACCCTTTCATTGCTGTTAGCATATTTCCATATACTTTATTCAATGTAGTAATATTCGTAGTCAATTTTGACATTTCTTTTTTGAATGCCTCAGACTCCCTACTTGCATCGGACATACTTTCCATTGCAATCGTCAAATTGCTATAAAATTTATTCATGGCTTTGAGGTGGCTATTGGCATCTTTCAATTCCATTTCATAAACCGCATTGAGCGAACTCAAATTCTTCGTAATTTTCTGCACTTGAGTGTGATACTCTTTGGCATCATTGGACAAATCGGACATTCCTGACATGGCTTTGGCTGTATCAGAATACGATTTGTTTAGGCTGACCAAAGACTTGGAGGTTTCTTGCAAGTTTTTGGTAAAGTCATTAGAAGCCGTAACGGCACCGCCCATATTTTTCATTTGAGAAGCCGTTTCGTTCAATGATTTGATACCAGAACCAAAACTTTCCATCGTTCCTTTGTCTAATTTGAGGCTACCCAACGCATTATCCAAATTGGCTAAAGCGACGGCGGCTTCCTTAGATTGAGGTTTTCCTTGAATGGCAACCGGTGCATCGCCACCTTCCAATTTAGCTTTGTGTCGCTTCAGGATTTCGGCTTCTGGCAAATGCGGAATATTATCCTCGGCAATATTCTCATCCAAAATTGGATACACGCGCTCCCAGTGATAATGTGCATCGGCTGGTGCTGCGGGCTGAATCACACCCATCAAGAACAGGAATGCCTCGGTCAAAAGACCAACCGTGAGCATCAAGCCAGCACCGGGCCAGTGCATAATCTTAAACAATGCCCCCACAACCACAACCGCCGCACCAACACTGGTAACTTTGGGTGCAACCACGCGGAAGAAATACTCTAATTTACTTTCTTTTTTACCCATTTCTGTTTGATTTTTTAGTTTAATAAATGGTTTAAATTACAAATTGGGTTAAATTTGATAATTAAGTTATACAAAGGAACTGTTTATCCAAAAATCAATGTTAAGAAGAAATTTTCTACTTTCCAAAAATAAGCATTCTGATTGAATATCCTATCCGAAACCGAAAAAAATATAATCAGATGTTAATGTTAATTATATCATTGCAGAAATCAAACCAAAAGCGACATTTTTTTAACAAAATTCTAAAAATAAATTTGGTTAGATAAAAAAATCGGTTTGCATTTTCCAAAGGAACGCAAACCGACTTCATTTTATTTTGTGTATTATCAATTCTATTACTTATTTAAAAAAATAGACCAAAGCGCACGACTAAAATTCAAAGCCAGAAGACCGACCCAGATAAGTCATGGCGCATCGGAAACCTACGAATGAACGTGCCGAATCTTCGTGGTCATACGTCCGACTTCCCGTTTCGATTAAGAAGGCAATATCTTTCCATGAACCACCTCGAACCACTTTGCGAGGTTCATTGGCATCAAAATAAACGGGGTTCAAATCCCAGACAATCGGATAACTCGCTGGGCTAAAGGCATCTTCGACCCATTCCGAAACATTACCCGCCATATCATACAAACCGTAATCATTTGCAAAATAGGACGCTACGGGCGCAGTGTATGAAAATCCATCATCATAATAATTGCCTCGACCGGGCTTGAAATTTGCTAAGGCACAACCTTTGGCATTCCGAACATAAGGACCGCCCCAAGGATATTTTGCCATATCTCGACCGCCTCGTGCGGCATATTCCCATTCGGCTTCGGAAGGCAATCGGAAGTTAGGCATCGGAAATTTCCCATCCTCAACCCGAAAATAATTCATGTATTTGGTGCGCCATTCACAGAATAAAAGCGCTTGTGTCCAAGTTACACCAACCACAGGATAATTATTATAGGCAGGATGATAAAAATAGTATTGTGTCAGAGGGTCGCCCAAATGATACGTAAAATCCTTCATCCAAACCGTGGTATCGGGATATAATTCGTTATAAACATCATCTGCCTCTTCGATAGAAGGTAATTTGGTTTTATAGCGTTGGAAAACTGTGCTATCGCCCCCTAAGCCCCCTTGCGAGGCAACCATCTCCTCCAGAGGCGGTGCTTCTTCAAAGGCTTTCATGCCGTATTCTTCTATTTCGCCAAAATCCTCAACGACTTTATCCGAACCTAACAACACATATATAAACTGACGATATTCCGTATTTGTGATTTCGGTATCATCCATATAAAAGCCTCCAATCGTAATCTGTTTATTACTTGACATCTTCGACGAAGCGATGTCTTGGTCGGCTTGCCCCATATGGAACGTACCCGGCGGAATGACTACCATCCCGTAAGGTAAATCCTGTTGCCAGCCTTCTCGCTCTACGCCAATCAATTCGCCATCCATATTTCCGCCTCCGAAAATACATCCCTGAAGCACGGAACCCATAATTACCGCTACAAAAGCAGATAGAAAGTTCGTTTTTCTGAAAAAACAAGGTTTAGTCATGATTCTATTTTTGTTTGACCTTAAGACTTAAAAAAATTAGGATTCGGTAAAAATCGTTACTTGCCTTAGGGTGCTTTTTGGATTTTATTTTTATAACTTCCTTTTTGACAAATTATTATTTCAGAATTTGCGACCAACGGAGCATTTCTGACAAAAGACAATTAACGGTTTGTGTAACTATTTAATTCATGCAAGTCTGTTTAGGTGAAATATCCCAATAAAGGGAATTTATTTTTCTGTGTCTAATTTTCTGTTTCTGAAATTTTAACAAAAATGACTCCAATTTTTTCGTATTTCACTAAATTTAATATCGAAATCGAGGAGTACGAATAATTATGTTGGTGCGTTCTCGGCGTTTGGGCGCATCCAAACGATACGCTAACATCACTTCGTGCGAGGTGGAGGCTTTTGCGCCCTGTCCGCTCAAAATATAATCGAACGCATAACCAATCTGTAAAGATTTATCTTTCAGCAGATGCGTCCCCAACATAAAGACAACATCATCCACCGCATTTGAGTTTCGTAATGAAACACCGCCGTAATATTTTTGTGAGAACTCCGCCAAAATCGAGCCTTCATAAGACAGCGTATTGAAATCTGATTTTATCAAAAACGAAGGATTTACTAAAATATTGGAAGACAAATCAAAGTTTCCGCCACCCGTTACGTTAAAATGTGTACTGAGTGTATTTTTCAGATTCTCAACCCCATAACTGAACGAAGACTCGCCCAAATGGTTGAATCCTGTCCCAAAATAATAGCGAGGCGCATTCCAATAAGCGCCGATGGCAAAGTCCGACTTAAATTGATTCGGATTACCGCCCTGCAACAAAGGATCGTCAGCATCCACAGGACGAAATAAATCGAAATTAATCGCCTGATTATAAATACCACCACGAAATCCTAATGCCAGGGTGCCACTCTGGAAACGTTGATGATACGCATACGAAAGTTGAATTTCTGTATTGGTCAAAGTAATAATTTTATCCCGAACGACATGAAAACCAATCCCATGATGCGTATTCTTGATTTGCAAAGGCATATCAAACGTAAATAACTGCGATGTTGGTCCCGAACCCTCGTCCAGAGTCGGAGAATAACCCAACCATTGCGTGCGGTGAAGCATCGCAAAACGCATATCGCCCGAAAGCCCTGCGGTCGCAGGATTATAAAACAAAGGGTTAAACATATACTGACTGAACTGTGTATCTTGTTGAGCCTGAGCCATAAAGCTCCACAAGCAGAACGTCATAAAAAGAATAATTCGTTTGTGTGTCATTGATTTTTTTTGGGATGTCTAAGTTTTATGAAACCTTGAAACCAAAAATCTCGTTCAACGCTTTTTTTGCAAACAAGGCTTTCGGATTTTCGGTTCAAAAATACAATAAAAAATAATTTTTATGCTTGATTTTATGCTTGATGTGGATTGCTTTCAGAATCAATGGGTTAGTATGTGTGCGCTTGCTTTGTGTGTGTTAGGTTGATGTAATATTTTTGCAAAACAACGAAATAAATACTCAAATTCAAAAATAAATCAGGATTTTTAAATCATTATTCAAATTTGATTTATAGTCTTATCTGATTAGAATTTATTGATTTTCAAATGATTACATGATTTCAATACGCTGTATTCCTGAAATCAAATTGACATAAATGATATGGCACAAAAAAATTAGGACTTCCAACAGATTGCCGAAAGCCCTAAATTATTTGCAAGAGGGAAAAGTTATTTTTTTGAAAAATTATTTCGTGGTTTCAAAGTCAGGATATGCCTTCATGCCATGCTCTGCCACATCCAGTCCTTCGGTTTCTTCCTCTTCATTCACTCGGATACCGATAGTTATTTTTAAAATATAAAACAAAGCGAAGGCAAAAGCGAAACTAAATGCACCTGCCGCACCAATACCAATTAATTGGCTGATAATCTGTGCGCCACCTGCCAAGTTACCGAAAATACCTACGGCTAATGTGCCCCAAATACCGCACACCAAATGTACCGAAATTGCACCTACGGGGTCGTCAATTTTCATGCGGTCAAAGAAAACAACCGCCAAAACTACTAAAGCACCGCCAATAAAACCAATCGCCACGGATTCATTAACAGACATTTGGTCAGCACCAGCCGTAATTCCGACCAAGCCACCCAAAACACCATTTAAGACCATCGTCAAATCGTTCGTTTTGAACAAGGCATAAGACGTAATAAATGCGCCAAAAGCTCCGGCTGCTGCTGCAATCGAGGTCGTTACAAAAACTAAAGAAACCAATCCGGGGTCAGCCGATAATACCGAACCACCATTAAATCCGAACCAGCCGAACCATAACAAAAACACGCCTGCGGCGGCTAAGGGCATACTATGACCGGGAATTGGGATGATTCGTCCTTTGACATATTTGCCCAATCGAGGACCCAACAGAATTGCGCCAGCCAGTGCGCCCCAACCGCCTACTGAATGCACCAAAGTTGAGCCTGCAAAATCATAAAACGGCGTTTCCATAGCATTTAAGAAGCCACCGCCCCATTTCCACATTCCGACAATCGGATAACAAAGTCCAACATAAATGGTCGAAAATAGCAAAAAACTAAATAATTTTATGCGTTCAGCCACTGCTCCCGAAACGATAGTCGCTGCGGTTGCCGCAAACATTCCTTGGAAGATAAAATCCGTCCAATACGTATAACCGGGATTATATTTTGAGGTCAATCCGTCTGCTCCCGCATCCAAACCAAAACCCGCAAAACCGAAAAATCCACCCTCAAAAGCACCCCCCGGATACATCAAATTGAAACCCACAAAAGCATACGTCAGTAAACCTATCGCAGGAATGACCGTGTTTTTGAACAAAATATTCACCGTATTTTTGGATTGTGTTAATCCAGCCTCCAGGGTAGCAAAGCCTAAGTGCATCAAAAACACCAAGACGGTCGCCATCATCATCCAAAGGTTATGTGTAGTAAAAGCAACTTGTTCCATGAGATATATTTTTTGATAATGTTTCTAAAAATTAGTAAAGCAAAAAACTGATATTTTTTATCAGTAATTATCTGAAAATCAAAAAAATACGGGCGTTATATCGCATCTTCGTTCTGCTCGCCTGTACGGATTCGATAAACAGATTGTACATCGTAAACGATAATTTTTCCATCGCCAATTTCGCCTGTACGGGCGTGTTCCATGACACAATTCACCACAGGTTCAATCATTTCTTCTTTGACTACCACATCAATTTGTGTCCGATGAATTGTCGTTACGTCATAAAACTGTCCACGATAGGCACGTTCTCGATGCTTGCCGACTGCCTTCACGTCAGAGAACGTCAAGAAATGAACTCCGATTTCGCCTAAGGCTGTTTTTACGGCTTCCAACTTAGAAGACCGAATAATAATTTCGATTTTTTTCATAACTCAAAAGTTATTAGTTTTGGATAACAGGTGCAAATAAAAACCTAAATTTTCATTTTTGCAAAAAATAACCTGAATATTGGGTTAAATTTTACCCAAAAATACGATATTTTATACTTTTTACAATAAAATAGGCGTAAAATTAACACGAACTGACTTTTTTTAGAATAATTTTTAGAACAAATCGAAGGATAAAAAATGTAGTATGCATGGAGGGGGATAAAAATTTAGCCTGAAAGTTATATTTTGAAAGTTTTTCAAAAAAAAAAGGCTTCAAAACATACGTGTTTGAAGCCTCAAAGATATAAAATTTTTAAAACAAGGTGTATTTTGAACCCTATTTCACATCCCAATTTATAAAGGAATCCCAAATGACTAAGTTTTCTTTGAGTTGGATGCCTTCGATTTCTAATTTGCGTTTTCCGCCCGTATCGGCGATACGCACCTGAATTTTATCGCCACTTTGTCCCTCAACAAATCCGATTACCTCAACGGGCTTGCCTTTATACGCAATTTTTCGTGCCACTTTTTGCCCGATATTATAGTCCTCTATTTTCTTGCTGATAGGTTCTTGGATAGGTTCTTTTTCAGTCAAATCGACTTTTGCGCCTTCTTTTACCACCGATTTGCGGGTCAGGTCAAGCGACTCTTTTTGGGTTTTAACTTGCGTAATGACCTTTTCTCCTGTCGTAATTTCTGTACCTTCTTCTTCAGATTTTTCGGTACGAGCGACATCTTTTTGAACGTCCGATTCGATATAAAGTCGTGTTTCGGGCTTATTGGGGTCATTACAGATGACGGTAACGCTTTTTTTCTGTGTTCCTTCTCGTGTCCCGCTCGAAAATGTAACCTCAATCGGAGTCGATTCGCCGGGAGCCAAAGTCATTTTTTGGGGTTTTGATGCGGTACATCCGCAGGAGGCTTTTGTTTTTCGGATAACTAAAGGGCTTTTGCCCTCGTTGCTTATCGTAAATGTGGTGCTAACTCGGTCATTTTGAGCTACTTTCCCAAAATTATGTGTCAGTTTATCAAATTTGACTTTGGGCGCATTTTCTTTGGCGATGCCCGCAAAATTTTCTTTGATTTGTGCGCTGATATTAATGCGTTTATTAGGGTCTTTGGTGTCGTCCGTAACCAGATTGAAATTGGTAAATTTATGACCCCAATCCTGAATTTTTGTCGCATCAAACGTAAAATCAAGCACAGCGGTTTCTTTAGGTTTTAGGGTTGTTTTTTGGGCCTTCATCGTAACATAAGTCGGTAATTTGGTGGCTTGAAGGTCAATTTTGATGGGTGCATTGCCCGCATTATACAAAACTGTCGAGGCGGTGTCTGTGCCATCATGCCAGACATCCCCAAAACTAATATAAGAAGTCCGCATCCGAATATTTCCACTTTCTGATGGATACCAGTCGGTTTCATTTTTTTTGCGAGGCGTTACTTCGCCATTAATCCGCAAAATAACCGTTCCGTTGTTGGTGGCATTGGACTGCACGGTAATGGATTTATCAAATTTGCCCGGACGATTTGCCGCATTATAAACCGCCTTTATAAAACCTGTTTCGTTCGGTTTGACCTCGTCTTTTGACCATTCAGGCGTGGTGCAACCGCAGGAAGCTCTGACATTGGTCAATTTTAGGGCTTCTGTTCCTGTATTTTTGAATCGGAACGTAACCTCTGCCTGTCCTTGCTCTTCCTTGATGGTCCCAAAATCATGGGCTTGTTTTTCAAATTCGATTTTGGGTTGGGCATACACCAAAATAGGTAATCCCATGAATAGAACTAATGCAAAAAATAAGTTTTTCATAATTTTTCATAGATTTTTTTTTGACCTCAATAAAATTTGATGTGTCCTTTTTGTTTGAAAATTGACAAATTACACGCCAAGCAAAATGCCAGCGCAAATGATGCTGACGATAATCAAGGTGTTAGAATTATTCTTGCACCTGTTTTCGATATTCTTCTTTGATATGTTTGACCAAACGTTCGCAGAGGCTATCCATTTCTTTTGCCATGAATTTATCGCCTGTTGCTGTTTCGATAGTTTGTGCCATGCCCGCAATGGAATCGACCACAAATCGCTTCATTTCAAGCACTTGCATATCTTTTGTCCAGAGGTCGATGCGTAAGGTTTCGGCGTGGGTATTATCCCAGACCGATACATGAAGTGCTTTGGCTTCGGTAATGCCTTTGGTAGGGGCATCGGTAGCGCGCCAGAAAATTTTTTCGGGCAGATTATCATCGCTTAGTTCGATATGAAACTTGATTTCTGTATCTTTCATAGATTAATTTGTCAATCAGTTCAATAATAAGGCAAAATTAGCGAAAAAATCATATTTCCGTAATTTCTTAAAAATAGAAAACCCCACGCACACGGATAATGTTCGAGGGGTATTTTGGGACTTGAGTAATTTTGTTGTATTTTTTCGCTATACGTATTGTTTTTCTGTATCTGTATTTTTGCTTTTCGAGCGAGCATACGCCATGATATTGGCGATGGTTCGCTTGCTGGGAATGGACTCAATCTTATCTAAGTCTTTTTTCATCTGAATAAATTCATAAAACGCTTCGACAGCAATATCGCCTTGCTCAAATAAGGCTTTTTCTATCCAAAAATTTTCTTCAGCAGAAGTTTCATGGTACACATATCTGAGAACATCAGAGGATTTGATTTGCTTTTTCATACGATACGTTGGATTTATTCATTTGCTTTCGCAAATTAATCAGCGCATAACGCATTCTGCCCAGTGCCGTATTGATGCTCACGTCAGTTGCTTCCGCTATTTCCTGAAAACTCATCCGCATATAGTGGCGCATGGTCAAGACTTCTCGTTGTGCGGGAGGAAGCTGTCGTATCAATTCCTTCAATTTGGCATACGTTTCGTTTTTGATTTGAACTTCCTCGAAGCTCTCTTCCGAAAAACTTAACGTATTGAACATCTTTGCATGGTCTTCAATGATAACTGTCGGATAACGCTTTTGTTTCCTGAAATAATCAATCGCCATATTATAACCAATTCTCGAAATCCAAGGCAAAAATTTGCCCTCTTCGTTGTATTTGCCCGATTGAATCGTGTCGATTGCCTTGATAAATGTTTCTTGCAAAATATCTTCGGCGACTGATTCGTCCTTGACAATCATATTAATCGTGGTGAAAATTCGGTTCTTATAACGATTCACTAAGACCTCAAAAGCGTATTCGTTACCATTTTTGTACTGTGCGATTAATTCGCTGTCAGCAATCTCAAATTTAGTCATTTTATTTGAATGTTTAACGTATTTCGCAAAATGAATATTGCGTTACTAATGAAAAAACAAAGGATGATGGGTGTAGTGTTTTACTCATGTGAGATTGACCAAATTTTTTATACTTGAATATTTTTTTATTGTGTCGTTTCGATAAACAAGGTTTATTTTTCGATAAACACATCTTTTTTTTCGACAAATTTAATTACAGATACGACAAACCACAACTTATGTTCGACATTTATTGCGATTTCCATGATTTTTTTTTGGTTTTTGATACAATAATTCAAATAGTACAATTTTAACTTCAAATAATACAATACGAAAAAACGTCCGCATGGCTGATTTATTTTCGGGATAAGCACAAAATTCTGATCACTTTCTTATCTTTCGCCCCGAATCCAAACCCGACAACTCATGTTTTCCGAATTATTTGCCGATTTCATCTCCTTGATTTTTCCCGAATTTTGCTTGGGCTGCCGAAAGTCATTAGCCAAAGGCGAATTGGATATTTGTACCCAATGTTTGGCGGAACTGCCTCAAACTCATTATCATAAAGATTTGGAAAACCCCGTAGCCCAAAAGTTTTGGGGAGTTATCGACATCGAATATGCGTTTTCGTTTCTTAAATTTATCAAAGGTGGAATGGTTCAAAATTTGATGCACCAGCTCAAATATGAAGGAAGAGAAAATTTGGGCGAATTATTAGGACAACTTTATGGCGCAAAACTCCAGCAGGATGGATTTGGCGATACATTCGACTTGATTTTGCCTGTGCCTTTGCACAAAAATAGGCTTCGGCAACGGGGCTATAATCAATGCGACCCCATTGCCAAAGGACTTTCACAAATGCTTGATACTGAAATGAATACCAAAATTTTACAGCGTAAAATTGGTAACATTTCACAAACCAAAACCAAAAGTAAAATCGAACGCCAAGAAAACGTACAAGGCATTTTTGCGCTTATGGAGCCAGCCCAAATCGAGGGAAAACATATTTTGCTGATTGATGATGTACTGACCACAGGTGCAACGCTCCAGTCTTGTGCCAGACCTATTTTTGAGGCAAATTGTCAGTCCTTGAGCATCGCCACAATTGCCGTAGCCATGGACTAAAACTTTGACAAAGTACCGTCCCTTTGCCAAAGTTATCTTTCTGATTTACAATAAGTTATCAATAATTCGTCCCACGCCCTGACGCAAAGGGTCAATCGTAGGCAAGCCGTATTTCTGTTCGATTTCTTGCAGATAATTAGCAGCTTCTTGGGCGGTCATCTCGGAGGTGTTCATACTGATTCCGACAAATTTGGCAGCGGCATTCGTCAGACGAGCCGCC
>CAZNYR010000014.1:41470-52680 GCA_964577275.1 uncultured Cytophagales bacterium
TTGAAGTCCATACAAGTCTGTAAATCAGGATGTTTGTAGCCTACGTGTTCCAGACTTCGCATAAATTTTCGGGTCGGTTTGTGGCACAAAACCAGCGCATCGGCTTGCGCTCCGTGAATCAATCCCATCGTAACGCCTGCGAAAGAGGGATGAAACAACGAGCCTTGTCCCTCAATAATATCCCAATGGTTAGGTTCATTATCTGGCGAAACCATTTCGGCAGCCCCCGAAATAAAGTCAGCAACCACCGCATCAATCGGTACGCCACTGCCTGCGATGAGGATGCCTGTCTGTCCTGTGGCACGAAAATCCGATGCAATCCCTCTGATTTTCAGTTCTTTATCAATGGCTAATGCTGTAAACATTTTGCCTACCGAACAGTCCGTTCCTACGGTCAAAAGTCGCTTGCCTGGGCGTTTATTGCCCTGCCCAATGGGCGGATACTCATCGGGATGTCGGACGTTCCAAAGTTTGCCGCCGTATTTTTGGGCAGTTTGCTGGACAAAAGGCAAATCTTCGAGTTTTTTGTGCATTCCGCTGGCAATATCGAAGCCCATTTCGAGTGCCGAAATCAGGGTTTGTGTCCAATGTTCAGGGATTTTACCGCCCGAATTGACGACACCAATGACCAATGTTTTTGCGCCTTTCTGGTATGCCTCCTCAAGTGATAATTCAGGCAAATCGAGCGTAGCTTGACATCCTTGAAGGCTCAACTTTCCGACTACATTTTCGGGTGTCCAACGGGCGATGCCGTCCGCCATTTTCGCCCAGTCATTGCCCGGCACATCGCCCAAAAATAACAAATAAGGTTTTTGAATATTGACTTGCATATTTTTTGATTTTTAAACGAAACAAAACCCTTCAAAAGCATTTTTTTTGAAGGGTTAATTCATTGATTTACAATATATTATATTTATTTTTCGATAGGATTTAGAATAATGCCAGCTTCCAAAAATGGCGAAATGACATCGCCCATCATTTGTGAAATTTCAAACGTATAAATGCCCGATTCATCAAACTGAATTTCCGCTTCGATAGGCGTATCGGTATCGCACATATCGCCCATCGCACTGCCCAACAAATCGCCCGTTTCTTTATCTCGGAGCAAGAGCGTATATTCTTTTTCGGCGATTTTGCCTGAAGGCGAAATTTGTTTGACCTTCACTTTGACGGCTCCCATTTGGATACTTGATGAATGACGTAAACCAACCAGCATGGCGTATTTTTGGTTCGTGTCCTTGATTTCGGCTTTAACCTTAATGATTTGGTCGGTTTTCCATTGCAGTTGTGCAATATCTCCAAATTCCCGAATACCCCCATCGCAGGCAGTCAGAATCAATAAAATACCCAGAAATAAGTACGAAATTTGATGTTTCATGCTTTTTTTATTTTTTATATGAATTTGCAAAAACGATTTTTTTACTTTTCTGTTTTTTTTATAACCTATTGTAAATCAATAAATTATAGGTTTAGATTTTCGTTTTAACCGAAAGAAATGCCTTTCGAGTGCATCTGACTTTACTGTAAAATTCTCTCGGATAAGATTGAGAAATCCATCCCAAGAACAAAATTAACATAAATCCAAGATAAGCCCTCAAATTGATGCAAATATTTCAATATCGAAACCAAATCCAAAGGAAATAGGAGGGGCGTTGGGTTTGAATTATATTTCTAAAATATTGATTTTCAGGAAATTAAAGGTTAGATTTGATAAAATGTAGTTCCAGTCTGAACCTTTATAGTGTCCGAAACACTATAAAGGTTTTTTTTACTAATTTGTTTATCTTATCAAATTAGAAAAGGAATCCATCGTCTATGATTCGATGGCTGTAATAAGTTCATTATCAAAGGGTTTGACTGATGACCCAAAAAATTTGAGTAGTTTTCCATGCTCATCGACCAGATATTTGCTAAAATTCCATGCGGGGGATTCGTTATTCCAGCCGTTTTTATCTTTTTGCGAAAGCCACTGATACAGAGGGTGTTGGTCATCGCCAGTTACGGAAATTTTTTCGAGCATCTGGAAAGTTACGCCGTAATTCATTTTGCAGAATTGAGCAATATCCTCGTGCGAGCCGGGTTCTTGTCCGCCAAAATTATTGGCAGGAAACCCCAAAATGACTAATTTATCGCCGTATTTTTCGTGCAATTTTTGTAAATCTTCGTATTGGGGCGTATAACCGCACTTAGAGGCGACATTAACGAGCAAAATTTTCTTGCCTTTGTACTTGGAGAGCGAAATTTCTTCCGCTCCATCCAAAGATTTCAGCGTAAAATCGTAAATTGACTTCATCGGAATTTGTGGAATTTGTTTGGTATCTGTGATTTCGGGGCGCGATTGGCGCGAAGTAATGCCCATGCACGAAACCGACAAAAATAGGGCAACCAACAAAAAATATTTAAAGTGCATCATAATTGAAGTTTATTTTGCCAAACTGCCCAATTTGCCAAATTGTTTAGGCATTTTCGGGGATATAGTCCATTTTTTGGGCGATGCGCTCAAGCAATTCGGATTCCTCTTCGGCTACTGTACCATCGGCATGAGCAATGGCATGTAAGTATTTGTAAATCATGGATTTAGAAGCATTATCTAAGCCATCTTTGATGATGCCAGCCAGCGTATCGGCGGAGGGTAAATTTTTATAATCATGGACAATTTTATAAAATTCGTCCTCATCAAAATCATGAAATAATTGTTTTCCAATTTCGTTGGCTTGGGTTACTTCTTGCGCCTCAATTTTGCCATCGGCAGTAATCATGGCACTGGCTAATCCATAACTTAATGAAGTTACCCGAATATAAGAAGGGTCGGTTGGAACGCCTGCTTTTTGCAAAACTCGATGTACTTTCTTAATATTTGTCCGCACCAAGATTGCCTGAAAAATCATATAAATTATCAAAAATGGGTTCAAAATTAGGGCAATAATACTAAACCAGCCCAATAATAACGACCTTCCGACTTCTTTTAAAACTTTCTTGCGGACACACGGCACACAGCCTAAATATCGTCTGCGGCGGAGTTGAAATGCCAAAATATATCCCCGTACCGAGGCAACTTTGGTCGTGGTCTGTACCTGTTGTTTTTGGCAATACGGACACGTATAATTGACCTGATTTTGAGATTGTTCCATCAAATAATTGTTTTGATTTCTAATACGAAGTTTAACGCATTAATTTTGTTGAAATACCAAGTCTGACCGAAGGTCTGACGCTCATCGTTTACCGATGATACGGAATAAAAAAATAAATCAACACCAACTTTTTAAAAGTTTAAATTTGAATTTTCAATATTTAGGAGAATTTAAACTATTGATAATCAGAGTTTTAATTAAAATTTGAGTCGTATTTCAAGCATTATTCAATGACAAAACTCCGCCATTTTCCACCCAATTTAGGGTGTTAACACTGGTAAAAAAATGATGGTACGGCTTAAATGGAATTTTTTGAAATTCTCGTTTAAACCATCGAAATAACGTATTCGTTTTTATAATAAATTCAGTATTTTTTGTTATTAGTTCATTTGTTTCATTGTAAAATTCTTTAATGACAAACATACGCCCCCTCAATAATGTATTCTCGCTCAAAGTCGGTTGCCAAAGTTCGACCAGAGGCATCTCAATCAAATCTATTTTATCCAAACTTTCAGGTACAAAGTCATTGATAGTCAAATAAATACCTTGACTTAGTTGTGTTTCAAAAGTTCCAGAATGTTTTGTAATAATTTGCCAGTTTTCTTTCTCCAAATATGTTTGGACTCGTGGCAAATCTTGCGCTAAAAGATAAAAATTGATTTGTTGGCTTTTCATAAGGCGTAATATAACATCAATGAAAGTATAAACAAAATACATAAATTATACGCATGAAAACTTACCTTAATTTGATATACTTTTTCAATATCTTCGATGGCTCGGCGTTCACGGGCAATGGGTTTTAAGTAGATTGTCAGGTTCGTATCGTTTGCGAAAAATAAGAAATAATCCTCAAATCCGAACGAAATGTAAAAAAATCTTAATATTGAACCTCTTTTGCTCAAATGCAGTTAAATTTTCGGGTTTTGTCGGTAAGCAAGCAGTTAAATTTGAAAATTGCATACGATTTGATAAATCCGACACGTTTTAGCAACGATACTTTTGCAAAAATTAATCAAAAAAATATGCCAAACTGCTACATTTGATTATTTTAATACACTTAAAATCAACCGAATGTTCTCGATATTCAAGACAAAAACAAAAACTTACGGAACGATTAAGCCCTTGACGGTGGATATGCACTCTCATTTATTGCCAAATATTGATGACGGCGTAGAAAATTATGAGCAGGCAGTCGCCGTAGTACAAGAATTAGCAGCGCAGGGCTACAAAAAGCTCATCACGACCCCCCATATCATGAGTGATTTTTATCGAAATACGCCCGAAATTATCCTTGATAAATTGGATAAACTGCAAAATATTATTGATACGATGGGATTGGATATTGAATTGGAAGCGGCAGCCGAATATTATTTGGACGAGGGATTTGTCCGCAAGCTCGAAAATCAAGAAAAACTCCTTTGTTTTGGCAAAAAACGATATGTACTCTTTGAAACATCATATATTAATTCCTCGCCTTATCTCGAACACGTCGTTTTTATGATGCAATCGCAGGGCTATACGCCCGTTTTGGCGCACCCCGAACGCTATATTTATTTGTTTGATGATTACGAAAAATTACCTGAATTGCGGCGGAGAGGCGTTCATTTACAGTTAAATATCAATTCCTTAGTGGGCTATTATTCCAAAGCCGCACAGCACATCGCCGAGCGATTGATTGATGACCAATTAATTAGCTTCATGGGAACAGACTGCCACGGCATCAAACATCTCAAGTACCTGCAAAATGCCAAGCACCGAACCTATTTTCGGAAGGCACTTTCGGGCGAATTACTCAATAATACACTTTAAAGAATCCGAATCTTTCCCAAGTTTTTGAACCCAGAGAGTTTTATGGTGTCTGCGGTTCGATTTTCTTGGGGAATATAAAATTAATTTAGCCTTCCAAGTGTTACTACTTTATGGTTGATTGTCGATAGCACAAGCACTATTTTTACATAAAATTAATCATAAAATTTATTGAAATAATACTATGAAAATCATCACTTTGGGTATGACGTGCCTTCTTGCATTATGTATCACAGCATCGCTCTGGGCGCAAGGAGAGGCAAATATTTGGTATTTCGGAAATCATGCGGGATTGAATTTTTCAGGTCAAAAACCCATACAACTCATTGATAATCAAATCAATACGATTGAAGGTTGTGCCTCCATTTCCGATAAAAAAGGCAACCTATTATTTTATACTGACGGCATCACGGTATGGAATAAGCAACATCAAATCATGGCAAATGGCGATAAATTGCACGGCGACCCTTCCTCGACACAATCGGGTATTATTATCCCAAAACCAGAAAATCCGCACTTATATTATGTCTTTACGATTGATAAAGAGGCGGGCGAAAAAGGGCTTTGCTATTCGACCGTAGATATGCTCAAAAATAACGGCTTGGGCGAAGTCATTGAAAAAAATCATCTTTTAAAAACCCCTGTTACTGAGAAAGTTACGGCAGTAAAACACCGAAACGGCAAGGATACTTGGGTCGTGTCGCACGTCTGGAATACGGATGAATTTATTGCTTATCGCATCACCAAAGACGGACTGGATTTAAAGCCAATCATTAGCCAAGCGGGGTCGGTGCATGAGGACAGCAAAGGCTATATGAAAGCCTCGCCTACGGGATTGAACATCGCCTTAACCATTGAATCTGAGCAAATTGCAGAAGTTTACGAGTTTGATAATTTAAATGGTAAAGTAACACAAGCTATCACACTACAAATGCCCAAAAATTCGATGGTGTACGGCATTGAGTTTTCGCCCGATGGGTCGTTATTGTATGTGGGCGCAGGAAGTTCGGGAATTATTTATCAGTTTAATTTGCTGGCTGGCTCGGAAAAAAGTGTGAATCGTTCCCAAAAAAAAATCGGACAAACGCAAGTAAATCCGATGACATTTGAAGGCTGGCTTGGCGCTTTACAACTTGCGCCTGACGGAAATATCTACGTTTCTCGATATGATTTGCCATTTTTGGGCATCATTAATAATCCCAACAAGATAGGTAAGGAATGTAATTATGATTCGGTGGGTTTTGAACTCAAACACGGAGCGACCGCCAAATTAGGGATTCCGACATTTTCGCAAAGTTTTTTCAAACAACACGAACTCGATGATAAAACCATCGAATATTTTGATGGCACACATAAAATCGGCAGACCGTTGGTTTTACGCAATGTACTGTTTGATGTCAATAAGTACGAATTACGCCCCAATTCTACAAAAGAGCTGGATTTATTAGCCAAGATTTTGCAAGATGACATTCATTTGACGATTGCCGTGCTGGGACACACCGACAATCGAGGCGGCATCGAACACAACCTAAAATTATCGGACAATCGGGCAAAATCCGTGATGAATTATCTGGAATCCAAAGGCATCAATGCCGACCGAATGGTATTCAGGGGCTATGGAAGCGGAAAACCGATGGCTTCTAACGATACGCCCGAAGGAAGACAGCTAAACCGCAGAGTCGAATTTATTTTGCAAGATTAATTTCATAGATTAGGGCTTGAAAAACTGAAATCAGAAATTTACGACCAACATCAAATCTGAATCTATTAAAGCCTATTTCTCAATACTAAAAAGTATCAAAATATGACACAAAAATTCTTTTATTTTGTATCGTATTCATTTCCAGTGGTTTACACCCGATTCATATTTGTTTGACGGAAGTCAATTATAATGCACAAAATCAATCGTTGGAGATTACGCATCGCATCTTTTGGGATGATTTGGAGCGATTGTTCAAATCCAAGTATGACCCAAAATTGAGGTTAGGGCAGGGCGCAGAAACGCCAAATGTGGAGCAATATCTGGCAGATTATTTGCAAAAAAATTTTAGGCTCGAAATCAACAATAAAAATCTGAAAATCAATTACTTAGGAAAGGAATATGACCAAGAAGTTTTATTGGTTTACATGGAAATTCTGAAGGTCAAAAAATTAAATTCGGCAAAAATACATCATACGGTCATGCACTCACTTTTTGATGACCAACGCAATATTACCAATTTTGTCATTGGGAAAGAAAAAATGGGGGCATTGACCACGCCTTCCGAACCTACTGCCCAACTTTCGTTCTAATTTTTTGGAATTATGATTGTATTTTCAAGAAAAACAGTAAATTTAGAGGCATAAAATTCAAAAATTATCCTATTTCAGGGATTTTATGCCCCTGAACCAAACTAAAATAACCACGAAAAGATATGGGTGACTTGAAAGTACGGCTTGCGGAACATCAGGACGATATCAACCTTTTTACCAAATATTTATTGCGAGATGTGCAGGCATTAGACCGAATGCTGTCCGAAAATTGGTTTGAAACCGACCAAATTTGTATTGGTGCGGAGCAAGAACTGTGTTTGGTAGATGAGCATGGCAAACCCTCTTCCTCGAATCTAAAACTGCTCGAAAAACTAAATCATCCCGCTTTTACGACCGAATTGGCGCGATTTAATGTGGAGGCAAATCTGGACCCACTTGTTTTTGAGGGGAATTGCTTTTCGGATATGGAAAAGAATCTGAATCAATTACTGGAGGAGTTGCGTAAGGTGGGCGATGAAATGGGCGTGTACAGTGCTTTGACGGGAATTTTGCCAACGATTCGTAAATTTGACTTAAATCTAAAAAACCTTACACCATTAGACCGTTACTATTCTTTGATTGAAGCGGTCAATAATATGCGAGGCGGTGCCTACGAACTCCGCTTGGAAGGACATGACGAACTCAATGTCATGATGGATTCGGCATTAATCGAGGCGTGTAACACGAGTTTTCAGGTACATTTACAAATCCGTCCCGAAGAGTTTGTCCGCAAATACAACATCGCACAGGCAATTACTGCGCCTGTGATGGCGGTCAGCACCAATTCGCCGATGCTTTTTGGAAAACGTCTTTGGAGTGAAACCCGAATTGCGTTATTTCGGCAGTCGATTGATACCCGATTTACGGGCGACCATCTCCGAGAGCGTGCGCCACGCGTGATGTTCGGAAGTAAATGGCTAAAAGACTCAATATCAGAACTTTATAAAGAAGATATTGCTCGTTTTCGGGTCATGTTCACGACTGATGTCGATGAAGATGTTTTTGAGTGTATCGAAAGTGGAAAAACACCCAAATTACGCGCCTTGAACATTCATAATTCTACCGTATATCGTTGGAATCGACCTTGTTATGGCATTAGTGCGAGCGGCAAACCACACCTGCGTATCGAAAATCGAATCTTTCCTGCGGGACCTTCGGTCGTGGACGAAATCGCTAATATGGCGTTTTGGATTGGACTGATGAATGGCTGCGATGACGAATATAAAAATATTACCAGTGAAATGGATTTTTCGGAAGCCAAATCCAACTTTTTGCAGGCAGCACAAAACGGCTTAGGCACTCGGTTTGTTTGGCGAAATGAAGGCAAAGTGCATGATACCGAACTTATCAAAAAAGAACTTTTGCCCCTTGCCAAAGAGGGATTACAAAAGGCAAATATCAATCCTGAAGATATTGCTAAGTATCTGGGAATCATTGAGGAACGAAACGAAACGGGTTATACGGGTTCGCGATGGATTCTTAATTCGTATTCCAAACTGACTAAAACCTCTTCGCAGGAAGAAGTAACGCTGGCTTTGACCTCCTCGATTGTCAAAAATCAGCGCGACAATTTACCCGTACATCAATGGAAAGTGGCTAATCTGAATGATATTCAAAACTATGAACCTTCTTCATTATTGGTCGAAGAATTTATGACACGGGATATTTTTACGGTTACCAAAGAGGACATTGCCGAGTTTAGTGCCGATATAATGAGTTGGAAACGACTTAATTACGTGCCAGTCGAAAACAAAGACGGCGAATTAATTGGCTTAATCACGATTCGAGATTTGCTCGCACATTTTCTGTCCATGTATCGGAATCATCAAAGAGATGAAATGGATATTGAGGATATTATGATAAAAAATCCTCGTACTGTTGCACCACACGATACCGTTGAGCAGGCAATGGAAATGATGAAAAATAACATGATTGGATGTCTGCCTGTGGTTTATAATCGGCGATTGGTGGGTATCTTGACCGAGTCTAACTTCCTGAATGTCAGTCGAAGTCTGATGAAACATTGGGCAAGAAGACGCATCAAAGAACAACAAGCCAAAGACGTGATTAAAAATCATGTGGCGCAAGAAGTTCTGACCGATTTCTAAAAACCTAAAACTTTGACAAGGTTCAATATTTTGTCAAAGTTTTACCATTTTTGTATCATAAAAACAACTTGTAATGTTTTGGTCAAAAAATTACATTTTTCAGTCGAATCTGCGTTGATTTATTTTTCTTATTCCGTATATTCGATGAACTATGAATGTCAGACCTTTGGTCAGATTCGGTAAATAAATTGAAAAAAGGTTGTATTTTTGAAATTTTATTATTTTTGCAGGAATAAGTCATTTCAAAAAATCACATGAGCAAAGAAATTTTAGTAAAGGCTTCGGAAAAATACGAATTGGTGGTGGGTTTGGAAGTTCACGCCCAATTATTGACCCGAAGCAAAGCATATTCTTCAGATTCTACCGAGTTCGGACAGATGCCCAACACCAACATAAGCGTGATTACGTTAGCCCATCCGGGAATTTTACCCAAATTTAATGCACAAGTTTTGGATTATGCCATCAAAATGGGCTTGGCGTGCCATTGTCAAATCACAGAATATAATCATTTTGACCGTAAAAATTACTTCTATCCTGATTTGCCAAAAGGGTATCAAATTACGCAAGATAAAACGCCAATTTGCAAAAATGGGTACGTGGATGTGGTTACGAAAAGTGGGCAATCATCCCGAATCCATCTGAACCGAATCCACATGGAAGAGGATTCTGGCAAATCAATTCACCTACCCAACGACCCCGAAACGCTGGTCGATTTGAATCGGGCGGGCGTGCCGTTGATAGAAATTGTAACCGAGCCTGACTTGCGAAGTTCGGAGGAGGCTTATGCGTTTTTGACCGAAATCCGAAAACTTGTCCGTTATCTCGAAATTTGCGATGGAAATATGGAAGAGGGGTCGATGCGGTGCGATGCCAATATCTCGGTGCGGCTCAAAGGTTCAACCAAATTTGGAACGAAAGTCGAGGTCAAAAACATGAACTCCATCCGAAACGTGCAACGTGCTATCGAGCATGAATTTTTGCGCTTGGTTGAGGCAACCGAAAAAGGCGAAAAAATTTATTCTGAAACCCGAAATTTTAATGCCGAAACAGGCACAACAACAGGAATGCGAAGCAAGGAGGAATTGAATGATTATCGGTATTTCCCAGAGCCTGATTTACAGCCTTTTATCGTGAGCGAAGCGTATTTGAAAAATATCCGAAGTCAAATGCCACCTTTACCCCAAGAATTGACCGAAAAATTCACAAAAGATTACGGATTATCCGATTATGATGCGCGCGTTTTGACCGATACCAAAGAAATTGCGCTATATTTTGAGGAACTTTGCGGAAAAACACAAAATTATAAAGCCGCCTCAAACTGGGTAACGGGACCTATCAAATCATACTTGAACGAACTCACCTTAGAAATTCACGATTTTTCGTTAAATACTAACCGAATCGCCGAAATTATTACATTAGTAGATGAAGGAAAAGTAAGTTTTTCAGTAGCCAAAGGCGATTTATTTCAAAATTTACTTAATAATCCACATCAATCGGCACGAGATATAGCCGAAGCCCTAAACTTGATTCAGGATAGCGATGCAAGTTCGATTCAGCCAATTATTGATGAAATTCTTGCCAAATTCCCTGACAAAGTCAAAGCCTACAAAGACGGCAAAACAAATTTATTGGGGATGTTTATGGGGCAGGTCATGAAAGCCAGCAAAGGTAAAATTGACCCCAAAATGGCAAATAAATTGGTCAAAGAAAGTTTGGAAAAAATAGAACTATAACCTTGATTATCAGATAATTATCCTGCCAAAATGGGTGATTTTTGGTGGGTTTTTTTGGTGCGATATTGATTCCAAAAAAATGAGTATAAAAACTTACATTTGTTCAATTTTCCAATCAGCGACAGATTTGGTTTTTCCCG
>CAZNYR010000015.1:0-44216 GCA_964577275.1 uncultured Cytophagales bacterium
ACTTCGATGACGTAATCTGCCATTTTTGGGATTAAATCATCGCCCTGCGTGATGACGGCAATGACTCGCCCTTTTCGTGCTTTGACTTCCTGAATATTGGATACGATTTTGTCGTAAGAATTATCCTTAATGGCAATAAAAATAACGGGCATTTCTTCATCAATCAGGGCAATGGGTCCGTGTTTCATTTCGGCAGCAGGATAGCCTTCGGCATGAATATACGAGATTTCTTTGAGTTTGAGTGCGCCTTCCAGAGCCACAGGAAAATTATATCCTCTTCCCAAATAGAGTGCATTATTGGTGTGCTGAATTTGGGCGGCAATGGATTCGATATGGTCGTTTTGGGTCAGAATTTGTGCTATTTTTTGTGGGATGGCATCCAATTCGTGCAATAATTCCGAAAATTGTGTATCCGAAACCGTGCCTCGTCTGCGTCCCATAATCAATGCCATCATGGTCAAAACGGTTACTTGTGCCGTAAATGCTTTGGTGCTGGCGACACCAATTTCGGGTCCTGCATGCGTGTATGCTCCTTCGTGTGTGGTGCGTGCAATGGACGAGCCGACCACATTACAAACGCCAAAAATCGTTCCGCCTTGTTGTTTTGCCAGTTCAATCGCCGCCAGCGTATCGGCAGTTTCGCCTGATTGTGAAATGGCAATAAACGAATCATCCTTATTTACAATGGGATTTCGATACCGAAATTCGGACGCATATTCGACCTCCACAGGAATACGCGCCAATTCCTCAAACACATATTCAGCAACCAAACCCGCATGCCAAGAAGTCCCACAGCCCAACATAATGATGCGCTGGCTGTTCAATAAATGTTCCAAATATTGATTGATGCCGCCCAACTGCAAATGCGATGTTTCGACAATCAAACGCCCCCGCAAACAATCATGTACCGAGGCGGGTTGTTCGTGAATTTCTTTGAGCATAAACGAATCAAAACCGCCTTTTTCGATGGATTCTAATTCCATTTCCAAACGCGTGATATAAGGCGTAGTAGGCTGATTACCAATGTCTTTGATGGTCAAACTATTCGGCTTAATGACGGCGATTTCGTGGTCATTCAGATAGACCACATCCTGCGTATATTCGACAATCGGCGTGGCATCCGAAGCCAAAAAAAACTCCGATTTATTTTCGCCAATTCCGATGACCAAAGGGCTACTTTTGCGGGCGGCAATCAGTTGTTTGGGATTCTCCGCAGACATAACAATAATCGCATAAGCCCCCACCACTTTGGTCAGGGCGATGCGTACCGCCGCCTCCAATTCACATTGATTATCTTTCTGAATCTGTTCAATAAAATGAATAAAGACCTCAGTATCCGTATCGCTCAAAAATTGATGTCCTCGATTCATTAATTCCTTTTTGAGGGACGAATAATTTTCGATAATGCCATTATGAATCATGGCTAATTTCTCATCTGAACTAAAATGAGGATGTGCATTTACGTCATTGGGTTCGCCGTGCGTTGCCCAGCGCGTATGCCCGATGCCGACTGTACTTTGAATCGGAATTTTTGACATAAACTCCTCTAAATCAGATACTTTACCCTTCTTTTTATACACGCTCAACGAGCCATTCATCAATGCCACGCCTGCGCTATCGTATCCTCGATATTCCAGCCGTTTCAAGCCTTTCAGAATGATAGGGAAAGACTCTTGCTCCCCCAAATATCCAACTATTCCGCACATAATATATTAAGTTTGTGGACGAGGCATGACACACAACGCACGCCTCAAAATCTGATGTGGTGTGTATTTTAAAACCTCTTTTTGACAAAAAAATTTCCTTTTTCGGTGCAATGTTACAAATAAAACTACGTGATAATGCGTAGATTAAGGCTTTTTAACGTGTTAGAATCTTACAAATACAACTGATTAATTATGATAATGCTTTTGGTCTATTGGCTTTATGTCGCCACAATTACCTGGATTTATGGTGTATTTTTCCAGTATTTGCTCTCGCTTTTTTTCAAATTTCGCACCCCAGTCCGAATCCATTTTGCCTATACGATGCTGGCTGGATTTGTCTTTATTACTATCCTAATTACTTGGTTTTCAATATTTTATCGCCTTAATATCGAATGTAATCTCTTACTTTTGTTGGGCGCAATTCTGATTTGTAGTATTCAAAAATATCAATTTCTTGACCATTTACAAGCCTTCCGAAAAACCCTCAAAGAAACCTCCATCATCCTCAAAATTAGCTTTGGATTATGCCTATTTATCTCATCTTCAGGTAGTTGTATCGATTCTTTGTGGAACTACGACCATGGAATGTATTACGTGCAGTACGTCAAATGGGTCGAAAATTATGCCGTTGTGCCGGGCTTGGGCAATGTTATCGGGCAACTGGCGTATAACTCGACTTGGCATCTATTGACCGCCGTTTTTAGCTTTTCATTCTTAGGTAATGACCTCAAATTCAATGACTTAAACGGACTCTTGTGGCTCTTTATGATGTTGCGTTCATTGTACGGATTACACCAAATGCAACGCAAAAACGCCCGATTCAGCGATTTTTTTGCCGTTTTTATGCTCACGCCTACCTATATCACGCGCTATTATTTCAATGCCGCTTATACTGATTTTACAATTATTTGCCTACTTTTTTTGATTCTTACTTTGGTCATCGAACTTGCCGAATCCGAATGCTGGGGCCAGGTCAATCTGGGAACTTTATTGGTAGGTATTTTCTCTTTTTATGCCGTAACTGTCAAGCTCTCATCCGTCCCAATTATGATTCCGACAGTGGCTCTGATGGCTATATTTTTGATAAAAAAACAATTTCTATCCATCGGCAAGGCGGGCTTTGTCATTTTATTATTCGTCATTCCTTGGCTGATTCGATATTACTATCTATCTGGTTTTCTGGTATTTCCATTCCATCAAATTGATTTGTTTCATCCCGATTGGAAAATGCCTCTTGACATGAGTTCGTATTTTCAGTCCGAAATCGAAGCCCGCTCCAAAATCAATCAATTCGACTATCAAATTCATGAAGTCATACAATTTTCGTATTTCCGTTGGATTCCTGAATGGTTCGATTTGTTGAAATATTATGATAAATTTATCCTCATATTTTTTGGAAGTACGTGGAGTATCTTTAGTGGAATTTATTTATTTAATCTATATCGTAATAAATTTTTTCAAACCTATTTTCTCGTTTGGCTTACCATCATGGCGGGACTGATTTTTTGGTTTTTCAAAGCACCTTCGCCTCGTTTTGGATATGCTTGGATTTTTTCAGGGTTATTTTTGATTGGTGCATTTGGTACACAATTTATCCGACCCAAAATCAAAAATCTGCACCATATCTATCTGATAATCATAGTATTACTTTCTACTAAAATTTCGTATGATAGCCTCAACGAATTGTATCTTTTTGCGGGAACAAGCTACGAATACGGCGAGAATCAAGTCCATTCACATCACAAAAAAACAGCGCATACGGAAGTTCTACAAATTATTTTTGGAAAAACACCCAAAACTATCAGTCTGCCGATGATGCCCTATCAGGTCGGAAAATTTACTTTTTATTACCCAAAATATCGGGATAGTTATTTCAGGAATTTGTGTATGGATGCTCCGATTCCGTGTTTTTCACACCAAATCAACTACCTCGAACCGCGTGGCGATTCCTTGCAAGATGGATTTAGACGTAAATAAATAGTTAGAAAGGTTCTTCTTTGCCCGTCAAAATATTCAAAACAGGCAATCCACGAATCTCATCCACCCCGATTTCGGGCGGTGTAAAAGTCAATTCTCCCGCCTGATTTCGGTGTTCTCGGCTTTTGCTCATCACGAAGGCTGCCTGTGGCGTAAGTTCGGGCAATGGACACTGTTTCATTTTATCTCGCCGCACAAAAAATGCATTGTTTCCCGCTGACGTACAGCCAATTAGCGCATAATTTTTCTCCTGTGCCAGCCTCCAAAATGCCTGTAACGAAGCCCCAAAATACAGATTAGAATGATGCTTTTCGGTACGATAAAAACTCGAATCATAAGGCACAGTAATCGCACGTTCTGCACCAAAAATGGCATTATATTCCACAATAACAATTTCAGGATGGATGTCTAATTCTCGCCAAATATGATAATCATTTCCATCAATATCAAGGTGCAGTAAACCAATATGTTTGAAATTGTATTTTTCTAATAAATGAGCTATATTTTCCTTTGTAATAAAATGATGCTCTGCCCGAATATCATACAAGAAATAAATCGCATCCTTCCGAATAAAATGAATGTTCTCAGCCGAGCCATCCATGACCAAACCTGTCCATTGATTATTGATAACTAAAAAACGAGTTACGGCTTCGGTATAATTTTCTACACCAAATTCAACGCACTTTTTATGCTCAATATCAATGTGTTGGACTAAAAATTGAATAATTCCATCATCACCCCATTGTGAAAAAACCGAAAATTCGGCATCTGCAATACGCTGAATTGGGAGTGTTTTGAGTTGATTGGAAAGTAATTTTCCCAACATTAATTTTTGATGTTCTAACTCTCGACTCGAAACCAATTTGATATTTTTTTTGTGCAAAACAAAAGCAATCACTTTTTTGATAAAATTGTACATTTCTAATAAATTATGACTAAAAAATAAAACCCTCCAAAATCGTATATTTTGAGAGGGTTCATCTTTGGTGTTTATAAAAGTACTACTTTTTTCGATTAATTTTCTGCCAATGTTCGTTGGGCATAATCCATCACAAAAAACATTTCACGGGCAATCTGTCGGCATCGCTCCAAATATTTTTCGCTTTCTTGGGGTGTGCCATCAAAATTTTTGGGATCTTCAAACGGAATTGCAAAGCGTGCATCTGCTCCAAAAACCATCGGACACGCCTTATCAGCCGAAGAGCAAACCAAGATTGCCGCATATTTTTCTTGAGGGTTCGTTTGGTCAGCATATTTTTTGGAAAACATCGTTTCGCCCGGAATATCGTCCGAAAATGTGCCTTCATAACGTGGATTCTCTGTGGCATTTTTATCGGTTTGATTAATTTTGAAGCCCACTTCCTGAAGTGCTTTGACGGCTCTAAGATTGAATGCCGTAGCTTCCGTTCCGCCCGAAAATGTCTTGATGTTCTGAATGCCATAATAATGTGCTGCCGCCTGCAACCAAATTTGTCCCATGTGGCTACGTCTCGAATTGTGTGTACAAATCACAGTAAGTTTAACTTCCTGATTATCTTTGAGTTTTGAAACAATATAGTCGCCTACTTCTTGAAGTTGTTTCTGGCGTTTCTCATCAATTTGCCCAAATTCTGAAGGCAAAGTTTTGACGTATTTTTCTAATTTTGGATACAATTTTTTGGGTGTTTTTGAAGTTTGAAAACCAAATAAAATAAATCCAAATGCAAGCAAAAGTGGGATTTTAAATAATGATTTCATAAATATTTTAATTTTTGTTTTAGAACAATTATGAAGTATATCGCAAACATACGATAATTTTTTTGAGAAAACACGAACTGCAACATATTTTGCACAAACTTTTCTGTACGAATTTATCCGAAAAATAATGTCAGTTCGTTTGCAGTTGTTCCAAAATCGAATCGGCTTTTAGCATCGGTTTTAACAGTTCGTAAGGCACTAAAACACTCTGTGAACCAGATACATAGGGCGCAACTTGATAGGGCGGAAAGACGATTTCGATGCCTTCTTTTTTGAGTTCAAAGAGCTGGTAATTTGTAACCTTGAGCGGGTCGGTGCCATCCTCAATAGTGGATTTATCAGAGCCGATTTCATCCATGCGTTGCATCAATTCGGCTCGACAATGGGGCGCAATAATTTTGAGATAATCTGCTTTTTCTTGAAATAAGTCCTTCAAAACCAAGTCTTTAACTTGTCGTGCATCAAAATTAAAAATCTTAAACGCAGGCAATCCGTGTGCGCCTCCCGTGTAATAATAGGCGTTGATTTCCAAACTCATAAATTGGTCAGTCCTGAACAAGATTTTGTAATTAACGGTTAATTCCATATCCAATGCCCGAAAGTAATCCATTTCTTCCTGCAATACGGCTTGCACTTTGGTTTTGCCATTTTCGGAGGCAGCTTGTCCGCCTTCGGCGACAAATAATTCTTGACAACGCTGAATATAATCTCGGATGGCTTCATTCAATTTGGCTTGTGCCGTAGGAGTTGCCCAGCCATCAATTTGTGGATAAATTATTTCTATTTTGGAGGTCGAGTTGGTAAAAATTTCGCCTGTTTCTTGGATTTGGTAGTCAAATTTGGTTTGGGCAGAAATTTTCTCTTCGACAACCCGAAAGCCTTTTTTTGAGGCATTTTGCATGGATTTACAGGATGTTATGGCAACAAAAACCAATGCGTATAAGAATACTGTTTGTTTCATGGGTTTGGGATAAAGTCAATGTTTATTCTAAGAAATTAATATCGGAAAACTACAATTTTTATCCAAACAAAATGGTATGTTAATTTTTATGGGGTATTTTATTGCACTTGAGATTTTGGTGGGATTTTGTTGGTGGAAATGCTCAAAAAGGAATAAAAAAAGAGGTTGCGAGCGGATTCGAACCGCTGTACGAGCTTTTGCAGAGCTCTGCCTAGCCGCTCGGCCACGCAACCTTTTATTTTTTGCGTTGCAAAAGTAGTCATATATTTTTTTGCATCAAAACTTTTTAGTTTTTTCTGGTACAATTTTTCAAAATAATAGGTCGGCTGTGGGGATACACAGCCCACAACCATTTATTTTGGGTATTTTTTATTCAAACACATTGACAAAATGAGTTCCTTCTGTTTTTGTCCATGAGCAATATCAACTACGGAATCCATTTAATATCTTTGAAATTGGGTTTTCGTTTTTCGAGAAAGGCATTTCGCCCTTCTTTGGCTTCTTCGGTCATGTAGGCTAATCGAGTGGCTTCGCCCGCAAAAACTTGTTGTCCGACCATGCCATCATCCGTAAGATTAAAGGCGAATTTGAGCATTTTAATCGAAGTAGGTGATTTTTCAAGAATTTCTTGCGCCCACTGATAGGCGGTCGTTTCGAGTTCATGATGTGGAATAACGGCATTAATCATTCCCATCTCGTAAGCCTCTTGCGCGGAATAATTCCGACCTAAAAAAAAGATTTCTCTCGCTCGTTTTTGTCCGACCATTTTTGCCAAATAAGCCGACCCATATCCGCCATCAAAACTTGTTACATCGGCATCCGTTTGCTTAAAAATGGCATGTTCTTTGCTGGCTAAAGTCAAATCACAAACCACGTGCAGGCTGTGTCCGCCTCCGACAGCCCAGCCCGGCACGACCGCAATCACGACTTTGGGCATAAATCGAATCAGGCGTTGCACCTCCAAAATATTCAGGCGAGGCATTCCGTCTTCATCCACATAGCCTTGATGTCCTCTGGTGCGTTGGTCGCCACCGCTACAAAACGAATACACGCCATCTTTGGTCGAAGGACCTTCCGCCGAAAATAAAACTACGCCAATCGAGGTATCTTCGCGGGCATCCAAAAACGCTTGATACAATTCGCCCACCGTTTTGGGACGAAACGCATTGCGTACATTAGGGCGATTAAACGCAATGCGAGCAACACCGCCCGATTTTTTGTAGGTAATATCCTCGAATTCTTTGACCGTTGTCCAATTTATTTCACTCATGATTTTGTTTTCATTTGATTTATGGTTCGATGATGATACCATAACAAAGATAACATAAAAACGCATATTTTAACGCTTTTTTTTGCCCTAAATGCAAGAGAGGCGGAGCGTAATCATGTATATTTTAAATTATAATTAATTGATAATCAATAATTTATATATTATTAATTAAAACTATTTATATAATAACCCAAAAGAAATAAGTCTATTTTTATAAAAAAACACAAAAACCTTTGGATATTCCATAAAAAAAACAGATATTTGCATCCGCAATTCAGTAATGGAGTGTTAGCTCAGTTGGTTCAGAGCACTGCCTTGACAGGGCAGGGGTCGGAAGTTCGAGTCTTCTACACTCCACATCTTTTAACTCCACATCTTTTATTTTTTCTGCCTTGTTTCATCAATATTTTATTTTTGTTGGCTTCCCGCTGTTTTACCTAATCCTGAAATTTTATGACTTATTAAGTTGATGCTCAACGAGATACACGGATAAACTTCGCTTTCGGATTCCGAACTCGACAGGTTATTTTATCGTTAGATTAACAACTATTTTTCTATAAAATTAATCAAAGCATGAGTCTTGATTTTGGGTGTATTCTATTGATAATCAGTAACTTATAAGATTATAGATTTCCTGACTTGCGCTTTATGATTGGTGGTGAGGTTTTTACCTTTGCATTTGAAAATAGAAGAATTTATTATATTTGTGTAAGAAATCTATCTAAAATTATTTATTTTTATCATGGAAATATCTTCAAATCCTTTTTCGCAGCCTCAAAACGAAAGCGACCCTGTCGAGAGTTACAGGGCGAGTGCAACGCCCTTGAGTCGAGTTCGGTTGTATCTCATTGCCCAAAATGTCTTGCTTGTTCCTTCGCTTCTTGTCCCTTTATGGTCTCATCCTCCAGAACTTCTTGTTCCTCAATTCGTTAGCTTTTCATTAGTCGCCTTTTCGGTATGGTTATTACACAAAATGTATCGCCAAAATGGGTTGTTTTTTCGCTTGGAAAGTTTTCGTTTGTTGAGCGTATTTTTGTTATCGGCGTATTTGTTCAAGTCTGTTGCCGTCTTTGCGTCCAGCACATTATTATTATCATTAGGTATTTTTATTTCCTTGATTTGGTTATTCATTTTGAAGCCAGAATTTGAGGATTAGCCATGTAATACGTGATGTTTTTTGAAAATTATTTTTGTTTTTTAAGATTTTTTGTCATAACTTGATGGATAGAAATGTCGTCTGATATTTCAAAATCAAGAACACAAAATAGGTGGTTTTGGTGTTAAAAAAATCAGTCCAACTAATATTTAAAATCTAAAAAATCAATTATGAGAAAAAAATCATCGAACCCGATGTTCAAAGAGTCTCGATTTATGCAGGCTCAAGTGGAGTCGGAAACACAGTTAATGACCGTAAACGGAGCGATTAATAAATCTTATATGATGTTTTTTTGCCTTCTCGGAGCGGGTGGTTTTGCTTGGTTTCAAATTGTAACAGGAGGTGGCGCATTGCTGATGCCTTTTTTGGGTTTCGGAGGAATTGGAGCGTTTGTTTTGGTTATTATTACACAATTTAAGCCACATTGGTCGCCGATTACTGCGCCCGCTTATGCCATCATGGAAGGACTTTTGTTAGGCTCATTTACGACCATCATGGAAGGTTTTATTCCTGGTATCGGCACGCAAGCCATTAGCCTGACATTGGGCGTATTATTTTTGATGTTAGGACTTTATAAATGGGGAATTATCCGTCCGACCGAAAAATTCCGTTCCATTATTATTGGTGCAGTTATGACGATTGCTCTATTTTATTTGGCGACGTTTTTACTCCGAATGTTTGGGGTTTTTGTGCCAAGTCTGCACGAAATGGGACTTTTTGGCATCGGAATTAGCATCGTCATTGTGGCTGTGGCGGCTTTAAGTTTGATTTTGGATTTTGACCTCATCGACCAATATTCGCAGGCGGGCGTACCCAAATACATGGAATGGTTTGCGGCAATGGGCTTAATGATTACGCTGGTTTGGCTTTATGTCGAAATTGTGCGGTTGCTTTCTATTTTGAGTTCGGATTAATGAATCAAATATATCAAATTATGAAAATTTCAGGAACAGTAATTTATCAGGATTTAGGAACAGGTTTTTGGGGAATCGAAGGCGATGACGGACAAGAATGGCGCCCCGTAAATATGCCTGACAATCTGAAAGTAAGTGGCAAAAAAGTGGTGGTAGAAATTGAAGAAGTCGAAGAAGGATTTTCGATGTTCATGTGGGGGAAAGCCGTCCGAATTAAAAAGTAATTATAAAAACTGTATTCAAAATAATCTTTTGGTGAAGGTTCGATTTGGTTCGAGCCTTCATTTTTTTTTGTGCCTAAGATTTAACGAAATGTTGTTTTCAAGGTCATCTGTAAGCCTGCAAAGTGCCGTAATTTTGCCTTTGGATTAAAGTAATTCAAAATTTTAACAAATTTAGTTGATGAAAAAACCAATATTCTTCATTTGTGTAGCGATGTTTATTTCTTGGCAAGTTACGGCACAACGCCTCATCAGCCCTACTTCGGGGGCAAGCCATCTGAAAACACTACACCGAAACACTAAAATCGAAGCTGATGAATTGCCTTTTGATGAATCATTAAAACCATTTTATCATGGCGTAGCTTCGGGCGACCCCTTAGCCCATCAGGTCATTATATGGACACGAGTTACGCCAGATGACCAAACGACTGCCACCGATATTGCGGTCAAATGGATGATAGCAACTGACACAAAAATGACACAAATCGTTCAAGAGGGCGAATTTATGACCCATGCAGACCGAGATTATACCGTCAAAATTGATGTAACGGGTCTGAATGAAGGCACGACCTATTATTATCAATTCGAGGCGTTGGGCAAAAAATCCAGTATTGGACGCACCAAAACAACCCCAACAAACACCAATCACGTCAAATTTGCAGTAGTTTCATGCCAAAATTATGAAGGAGGTTATTTTAATGCCTATGCGGGTATTGCCGCCCAAAATGATTTGGATGCGGTGATTCATTTGGGCGATTATATTTACGAATACGGCAAAGGCGTTTACGGAGCCGATTCGATTGAACGTACCCATATTCCCGATGCCGAAATCCTGAATTTAGCCGATTATCGCACCCGATATTCGCTTTATCGCCTCGACCCAAATTTGAGGCGAACGCATCAACAACACCCATTTATTGCCATTTGGGATGACCATGAAACCGCCAATGATTCGTATAAAGATGGCGCAGAAAATCATAATGACGGCGAAGGAAACTGGGAAACCCGAAAAAATATTGCCAAAAAAGTATATGCCGAATGGATGCCAATTCGAGGCGAAGCAAACTCCATTTATCGAACCATTCAGTATGGTAATTTATTGGATTTAGTGATGATTGATACCCGAATCGAAGGGCGAGAGCAACAAATCAATGACGTTACAAATCCTGCTTTGTATGCACCAGACCGCACATTATTGGGACAAACACAAAAAAATTGGTTTTTGGAACAACTCCAAAATTCGCAGGCAAAATGGAAAATTATTGGCAATCAAATCATCTTTTCCGAGTTTCATGTCGGCTGGGCGAGTTTGGGTGCGCCATCGCTCGGAACACCCGAACAACTCGAAAGTACTTTTCTGGATATTTGGGATGGATACCCCGCCGAACGCGACATAATTATTGACTATCTTACTGATAATCAGATTAATAACGTAGTTTGGCTGACGGGAGATTTTCATTGTGCTTTTGCTTTTGATGTCGCAAAACGCCCTTCGGCTTTTAGCTCCGAAACACCAAACTACAATCCCGAAACGGGCGCAGGTGCGGTGGCAGTAGAGTTCGCTACGCCGAGTATTTCTTCGGCGAATTTCAATGAAAATCTTGACGCTTTTACCGCACTGGCGTTGCAATTCCAAATTAATAAACCGTTATCGGCGGCGGGAACGCCTTTTGATGGCGTAAATAAACGATGGGAAACACTGTATTTCAACTTCTTAGAGCAAATTTGGGCGCACAATCACAATCCGAATCATGCTCAAAAAAAGTATGTATTTTTCATCTGTTATTCGTATCAAATGATGTGTCGTTTTTTTAATTTGGCAACGGTTTCGGAACGAAATTCGACTTCATTTGGTATTTATAAAATACATAAAACATTAGCGGGACACCAAGACCCGATTCTCAAAGATTTGCCCGACCCATATTTTGCGGTAGATTCGCGAGATTGGCAGTTGATTCACCCTGATTATCACACAATTAACGAAATTGGTGCGAAGATTTTGTCCATAGAAAAAATCCGTTTGCATCGGGATTATGAGCGGGCTTTGATGGCGTTGCGGATTTCGGATGAATTGGTTGGCACGCAGTTTCATCCCGAAGCAGAGCCTGTGAGCATGGCAGAATATTTTGGCAAGGAGGAAAAACGGCGGGACATTATCAAGATTTATGGCGAAGAAAAATACCGAAAAATGATGGTAAGAATGGATGACCCGAACAAAATTGCCATGACGCACCAAACCATTTTGCCGAATTTCTTGAGAAATGCCACGACAAATCTGCTATTTAAAGGTAAAATTGCGGCATAGAAAGCCTTTTTATCTATTTAAGAAAAAAATTTTATGGAATACCAGATTTTAGTATGGTTTTCTTTTGATTTTTTGGCAAAACCAATTATATTTGCCATCGAACGAACGAATTTTTGGTTGAACAAAAATTACCCGAATCAGCGAAACTTTGGCGAGGGACGATGAATCGGGTTTTTTTATGTTTAATCCATAAAACAAATTTTTGATGCGCTCAAAAACTTTTTGCATGATTCCGCAGTTCCATTGAAAGCCACAAAAAACATTTCGTACAATCGTGTTGTTTATCTGTATCTAATTTATTTTAGTAGCGTATCAAAACTTCATGTAAGGTTATGAAAAAACTTCAATCTTTTTTTGAATTTCAGGTCTTTGGTGTTTGTGCCAAGTTGGGCGAAAAGTTAGGCATTTCCGCAGGAAGTATCCGACTTTTCTTCATTTATGTATCGTTTTTGACCTTTGGCTCCCCGATTTTTGTCTATCTGGCGTTGGCATGGATTATTGATATTCGACAACATTTGCGCCGATTTAATAATTTTGTCAAAGGCGTATAAGAAGTAATACGTAGATATTGGAATAATATAATTGCTTGATAATCAATATCTTATATCTAAACTAAAACGTAAATTCAATGTTGAATCATGACTTAGATATGTTGCGTATTGTTTTCATCATACATTAGGATAGCTGATTTTCCTCGATTTTTTTTCATCTTATAAAACATTCCGTTTAGCGATTATTTTCGTATGTCTGCCGTTCAAAATGCACTTTTTAACAAGTGATAAGTAGAATAGGCATTGGATTTGTGATACTTAGACTAAAAATAACACAAAATCCACACGAAAATGAATCGCTTTTTGTTTGCGCCTATATTATTGCTCTTTTTTTGGCTGGGTTCATTTCTTGTTTTGCGAGCTGAACAAGTTGAGTTTTTACAAGGAAAATGGACAGATATTTTGTCCGAAGCCCAAAGCCAGAACAAACCTATCTTCGTAGAATTTTATGCTACTTGGTGTGCGCCCTGTAAGTACATGAAAGACAAGGTGTTCACTCATCCAGAGGTAGGAAATTATTATAATCAAAATTTTGTTTCGTTTCGCATAAATGCTGAAAGTGAAGAACAAGTATTTGTTAAAAAAATGAAAATTGATGTTTTTCCTACGTTATTATTTTTGATGCCAAACGGCGAAATTATTGGGCAACAAACAGGCGCAACCGAACCCGATGATTTAGTCCGTTTCGGAAGAGCCATGCACACGATTGCTCAAGCCACAGGCGAAGTACAAGAATTACGCATGGCATATCAGCAAAACCCTCAAAATCGGGAAGTTACAGCCAAATATTTACAAGCATTAATGATGGCAAATCAAGGTGAGGCGGCGCAATTAGTGGCAAATAATTACCTCAATACTATTGCATTAGAAGACTGGCAAAAACGTTATAACTGGCGGATTATCAGCACTTTCGTAACGGATACGGAAAGCAAAGGATTTCAATATATTTTGGAGAATGCGGAGGTTTTTGCACAAAAATATCAGGATGATTTTACGGCATATATTTTGGAAATTTTGCAAGATAAACTGGCGCAAACCACTTCGGCACAGGACATCAATGAACTGCACAAACTGAAAAAAATGTATCTCAAAGCTATCACTGCTATCGGCAGAAAAGACTATGAATCAGCATATTACAATGATTTTATTGATTTATATTTTTATAAGCATAGCGAAAATTCGGAAAAATATTTTCAGACCTTGATAAGATGGGTGGATACCTATTATACCGAAGATTGGCAAGAACTTTCGACCAGAGCCTTCGAGCTTTCAGAAAATGCAAATTATCTCGAAAAAGCGTATCAATGGACAAAAAAAGCATTGGCGTTAGAAAATAATATTATTACAAATGTTACGATGGCACAAGTACTTCATCACATGAATCAGACGGAAGAGGCTTTGATTTTTGCTCAAACTGCCCTCAAAATTAATACCGAAGAAGATATGAAACCTTATTTGGAGCGATTAATTTCTAAATTAAAAAAATCATAACCTATTCATTTACAATATTTTATAGAAAATAAAACCCTCGCACAATTTATCCAAATTGGTGAGGGTTTTTCGTTCGGAAATGATAAAATTCATCAAATAAATCTAAATTTGTGTTGGTTTACGAAACTGCACACCCCAAAAATAGTTTGTTAGAAAATAGCTTTATGATTTTATCAAAATTTAAATTATGCATCTCATTAAACAATACATTTTAGTAAAATACGTCATTTTTTTAGGATTATTCATAGGAATTTTTGCCTGTAAACCAGACCCTGAAACTGCCCGACAGACCCACAGCGTTTTTACGCAGGAGCGGGACAAATATAAAATTACTCGTATTACCGAATCGGCACTTCGGGACTCGGTGGATGCGATAGCCAAAATATTCGTACATGAATTGAATAATTCGTTAGTGCCATTATTATTGGATTCGGTTTTTGTATGTGATAAAACAAATTTGAGCCAGCCAGCTCCGACTTATATAATTGATTATCAGTTAGTTTGTGATGAAAATATCCAGCTCAAATTAGAACCCGATGTCCTAAATTTTTTGCTAAATTCATATGAGCATCAAATTCAGAAAGATACGGTTTTAGGCATCGAAAAAACCTCTTTTTTGTATGTTTCGCCTGTTTATTCGGATTCGACTTATACGGGAGTTTGGGGCATTTTAATTAATCGCCGTCAGTTCATTAAAAATTTGTAAATCTATGAAACGATTTTTGACGGTTGAAAACCACAAAAAACGGCTAACTTCCTAAAAATACACCTTACAATCTGATAATAGTTTACAAATTTAATTGCACAAAAAATCTTTCGACCGTCTTTGAGGTTTTTTGACTGAAAGTCTTTTTTGTTTAACAAAATCAGTCGTATGTCTGACTTTTTACGTTAAAAGTTTAACAAGGGGCATGAAAAAATTAATCTTTTATTAACATAAATCAGCGTCTTTTCGTATGTTACTAAATCGTATGTTACTAAAATTATGAAATTCCCTCTTTATCAGTTAAACACACACCGAAAATGAGAACAAATCGAACCGTTATGGAAAAATACCATCAATTTTTTAATTCGGATGATAAGAAAGTTGATGAAAAATCATTACGTAAGTTTTTTGATGGCTTATCAGATGCAGAATTGACGATTTTATTGGACGAACTCGAATCTCCCAAATCTCAAAGTCCATCCACAAAGACCTCGAAACGAACGCTTTTTAGATTATAAAGTATTGATTATCAAACCTATAAGACGTTAAAATCTCATAGGTTTTTTTGATTAATTTTCGATATTGAATTGAAGTGGGTTGTTTACCACTTCGGAAGTCAAGGCAATATTGAGGACTTCATTGGCTCTTTTGACGTAATGAAATTGCAAGCCTTCGAGGTAGTGCGTTTCGATTTCGGAGATGTCTTTCCGATTTCTTTCGGATAAAATAATTTCGGTAATTCCTGCCCTTCGTGCTGCCAAAATTTTTTCTTTGATGCCGCCGACAGGCAAGACTCGTCCTCGCAAGGTGATTTCGCCTGTCATGGCAAGATTCGCTTTGACTTTTCGTTGCGTATAAATGGAGGCAAGTGCGGTAAACATCGTGATTCCGGCGGAGGGTCCGTCTTTTGGAACTGCGCCTGCCGGGACGTGAATGTGCAAATCGTAATGCGAAAAAATACGATAATCAATATCCAGATTTTCTGCCTGCGACTTGAGGTAGGAGAGCGCAGTGGTGGCAGATTCTTTCATGACTTCGCCAAGTTGCCCTGACAAAATAAGACTGCCTTTTCCTCGACTCAAATTGGCTTCGACAAATAAAATTTCGCCGCCCACTTGTGTCCAGGCTAATCCCGTTACGATGCCTGCGTCTTCGTTGGTTTCGTAGGATTCTTTATCGAAAATTGGCACGCCAAGAATGCGCTCAATATCCGTTTCTTTGAGGCGTTTGTTGTAGGTTTCGCCGATGGCAACAGATTTGGCAATATTTCGCACGACAGCGGCGAGTTTTTGATTTAGATTTCGCACGCCCGATTCGCGCGTATAACCATCGACCAAAAATGAAATGGCATTGGGCGAGAAGGTAACCTCTTTTGCGGTCAAGCCGTGTTCTTTTCGGAGTTTTGGGATGAGGTGTTTTTTGGCAATTTCGGTTTTTTCTTCGAGCGTATAACCCGAAATATCAATGATTTCCATACGGTCGCGCAGAGCGGGATGGATGGTATCCAAGGCATTTGCAGTAGCAACAAACAAGACTTTGGAAAGGTCATAACTGACTTCGAGATAATTATCCTCAAAGTCTTTATTTTGTTCAGGGTCAAGGACTTCTAAGAGTGCGGAAGCGGGGTCGCCTCTGAAATCGTTGCCGACTTTGTCGATTTCGTCCAGGATAAATACGGGATTTGCCGAGCCAGCTTTTTTCATGTTTTGCATGATTCGTCCTGCCATGGCACCGATGTAAGTTTTTCGGTGTCCTCGAATTTCGGCTTCGTCATGTAGCCCGCCTAATGACATTCGGACGTATTTTCGTTTGAGTGATTTGGCGATAGATTTGCCTAAGGAAGTTTTGCCCACTCCTGGGGGTCCATAAAAGCACAAAATTGGGGCTTTCATGTCATTTTTTAACTGTAAAACCGCCAAATATTCTAAGATTCTTTCTTTGGGTTTTTTGAGTCCATAATGTTCTTTATCCAAAATGGTTTCTGCCCGATTGAGGTCGTGATTATCTTTGGTATATTCGTTCCACGGCAAATCGACCAAAAATTCGACATAACTGACTGCCGTTCCGTAGTCGGGGGACATGGGATTCATGCGTGCAATTTTGGTCAATTCTTTTTCAAAATGTAGTGCAGTTTCTGAAGACCATTTCTTTTTTGCGCCTCGCATACGGATTTCGTCAAGTTCTTTTTCGGAGCCGCCATCGCCTAATTCGTCTTGCAGAACTTTCATTTGTTGGCGCAAGAAATAATCCCGTTGTTGGCGGTCAATATCCGAGTGCGCTTTGGAATTAATTTCGTGTTTGAGTTCGAGCAGTTGAATTTCCTCCAGCATATATTCGAGCAGTTTATTTGCCCGAATTTTGGCATCCATAAGTTCGAGAAGTTCTTGTTTATCAATGATTTCTGCGTGAATATTGGAGCAAAGAAAATGAATCAGAAAGTTGAGGCTTTCGATATTATCGAGAGCTACTTCGGCTTCCTGCGGGATTTCGGGATTGAGTTGCAAAATTTTCTGGGCGGCTTCCTTGAGCGATTCCATGAGTGCCATGCCTTCATTGGAATTTTGGTTAGGAACTTGGTCTGTGAGGTATTCGACTTTCGCTCGATAATAGGGTTCGGTGCGGGTAAATTTTTGGCGTGCAAATTTTTGTCTGCCCTGAATAATGACAGTCGTATTTCCGTCAGGTAAACTCAACATTTTCAGGATTTTAGCGACTGTCCCGATGCGAAATAACTCTTCGGGTTCGGGTTCGTCCGAGTGGCTATTTTTTTGTGTAATTACGCCGATAATTTTATCGTGGCGATGTGCCTGTTTGATGAGTCGGATAGACCGCTCACGCCCTACGGTAATGGGCATAATTACGCCAGGAAACAAAACCGCATTCCGAATCGGCAGAATTGGCAATTCATCAGGATAAATCTCATCGCTATTTTCTACGTCATCTTCGGGAATTACGGGAATAAACTCGCCCTGGGTGTCATCCGCTTCCATCTGAAAGAGCATATCGATATTGAAGTTTGTCATTGTCATTATGTCTGGGTTGTCATCCATTAATTAAGCCAAAATGACAGTATGTGATGGATGTTTGTTTTTGTATTGATAGGAATAAAAAAAATATAAAAACCTGATAATCAATCAATTACATCTCAATAAATTGAATTTTGGTTTCACTCAAAAATACAGCTTAATTAACCTCTCAACAGGCGTGCCAGCCTCGATACCTTGCGAACAAAGTTAAGGGAATATTACCTGAAAATATGAATCTCTGGAGCGGTATTTCTCATATTCCATAAAATCGTCCGGAATATAATTTTTATAAAAAAACAAGCAACTTTTAGGACTTTTTGGTTATCTCTACGTTGTCTGTGAGCCGAGAAATTACATTTGGTTTGGTATTGCAGAACATTTGAATCCATGACAGACAAATGTATGAAATCTTGTTATTTATTGTTTATTTTTGTCATGTTTATTTCTATCTTCTTGAAAAAGACGCATTAAAAAAAGCTAAACGAATGTACATAAAAATTAGTCTGTTTCTCCTGTTTATCTTCGCTAATCAATCACTTTGGGCGCAAGAAACTATCGTAGAGGGAAAAGTAACGGACGCAGAAACTGCCGATGCTGTGCCTTTTGCCAATGTAATGTTTGTGGGAATAACGGCAGGAGCGGTAACTGATTTTGACGGAAAGTTCAAAATTAGTACATCCAAAAAGGTGGATTCCCTGACTGTTTCGTATGTCGGATACAAAACCAAAACTAAAGTTATCGAACAGGGGAAAACGCAAACTATTGATTTTCAGCTTTTTTCGGATACCGAAATGATGGATGAGGTGGTTGTCATGGCAAGTTCCGAAAACCCTGCGTGGGAAATTTTGAGGCAGGCTGTCCGAAATCGAAAGCAAAATAATGGCATTAAAACAATTCCAGCCTTTGAATACCAAAAATATACGCGTGTCGAATTGGATATTGATAATATTTCCGAAAAATTTCGTCAGAAAAAAATTGTCCAAAAAGTATTAGCCGCTCTTGATAGTGCCAAGCAGGTCAAAGGCGATGACGGAATGCCGATTTTGCCCGTTTATGTCAGCGAAACTATTTCGCAGGTCTGGAAACGCACGAATCCTGATAAAATGCGGGAGAAAATTCTCAAAAATAAAGCGGAAGGTATCGGGTTGGATGATGATAGTTTTATGGCACAACTGATTAATATGATTTTTATTGATTATGATTTTTACCAAAACTGGATGACGGTTGGCACAAAAGATTTTGTATCACCGATTGCAGCGGGCTGGCGCACATTTTATGAATACGAATTGGACGATAATACCTATGACGTGGCGGGCGAAAATTGTCATAAAATTACGTTTCGACCCAAAAGACCGCAAGATTTGGCATTTACGGGTGCGATGTGGATTACCGATTCGACATTTGCACTCAAACGCATTGATGCCAAAATGAGTAAATCGGCAAACCTTAATTTTATTGAAGGAGTACGAATCCAGCAAGAGGCGCACCGTACCGCACAAGGATATTTGCCCGCAAAAACCCGAATATTGGTCGATATCGGAGAGGTCAAAGATGATTGGGCGGGGATGTTGGCAAAAATGTATATTTCCAATAAAAATATTCAACTTGCTGAATATCAGACAGATGAATTTTATAAAGAAACCATCGAAGTGGCGAAAGATGCCTTTCTTGAGGTAGATGAATTTATGGCACAAAACCGTCATGATTCCCTCTCCAAAGATGATTTGCAGGCATATAATATGATTGAAATGGTCAAGGAAGTTCCCGTCATCAAAAATACGCTCAAGGCGGTGGATATTGTTTATGGCTACCATGATATCGGCAAAATTGGCATTGGTCCCTATCTGACGGCGTATTCTTTCAATAATATCGAAGGGCATCGGTTTCGCCTCGGATTTCGTACCAATACCAATTTCAGTAAAAAATTTGTGCTAAAAGGACGATTAGCTTACGGCACACGAGATGAGGTTTTTAAGTATAAATTGGGCGTGCAATATATCCTGAGTCGTCGTCCTTGGACGGTTTTTGGCGTGGCACACGAATACGATTTGAAGCAAGTTGCCTTGTATAGTGATGCCTTTTTGAATAGCTCAAGCACTGATATTCAGAACAATGAGATTTTTACGGCATTCACGCTCTGGGGCAATTTGGATAATCGCCGCCCCTTTATGTTGCGTGAAAATGAATTTTATATTCAGACTGATATTTTTAAACATTTTACCCAAAAAATTACATTCCGAAATCGAGAAATTTATCCTTTATTTCCGTTTGAATATTTCAGACCGGGTACTGACAAGCGCAGGGCAAATATTTTTACATCCGAATTTAATTTTGAAAGTCGATGGGCACCGGGCGAGCGCACTTTGGAAGAGGGCAATTCACGCATGAATTTGGGATATGGCGAAAAACCTGTTTTTATCTTTAAATATACGTTGGGTTTGAGCGATGTTTTTGGGAGCGATTTGGATTATCAAAAGTTCATGCTCAAAATGATTCATGATGTAAATATGGGGTTTTTGGGGCGTAGTTTTTATTCCTTGACCGCCTCCTACACACCCGATAATTTGCCGTATCCGCTGCTCGAACCGCATCTCGGAAACCGAACACCCGTTTATAACCCTCTGGGTTTCAATGCAATGGATTATTTTGAGTTTGTCAGCGACCAATACATCAATTTTCATTTTACGCATCATTTTGAGGGAATGATTGCCAATCGGATTCCACTTTTTAGACGATTAAAGTGGCGATTTTTGGCGGTGGGAAATATTTTGTATGGTAGTGTCAGACCTGAAAATCAGGCATTAATTCCTCAAACTGACCCGCTCGGAAATCCGATTTTGGGATTTAATGGTTTGGGGAATATACCGTATATGGAGGTCGGTTATGGCATCGAAAATATCCTTAAATTCTTGAGAATCACGGCAGTACATCGCCTTTCTTATCTCGGAAATCCAAATGCCCAAAAATTTGGGGTCAAGTTTTCTGCTCAATTTAAATTATAAATGCTTAGATTCAATAAAAATCAAATATTAAAATTAATCAATGATATTTTTATGAAAATAGATGCGCTTTGGTACATAATGCTTATTTTAACGGTTTCATTTTCAGGATGTTATCAAGACCCAAATTATCCCTCCACGCCACTCATCAATTATGAAAGCATCGAAATCGGCAAGGGAACTATCGCCGATACGATACGGATTACGATTCAGATACAAGACAAAGAAGGCGATTTGGGTTTGCAAAACAATGAGCAAGACCCCAAGTTCCAGACCGCCGATTCGGATGGTGTAATAAATAAGTTTTATCACAACTTTTTTATTCGGACATTTCGCAAAAATGGAAGCGAATATGAATTGGTAGATTTTCCTGACGGACAAGAACTGCACGGACGATTTCCACGCTTTTCGATAGAAAATGGCAGCAATACGATGGAAGTAACTTTGACCTACGAATTTTTGGTTTACTTCGTGTTTGGTTCGCCTATCAAACGAGGAGAAACCTTGAGGTTTAGTGTCCAAATTGCAGACAGAGCCTTGAACTTGAGCAACGTAATTTTGACCGATGATGTCGAATTATAAAACCAATTATTTACATTAATTTCTTATCTGATTACAATTTAGAAATCTCATAAAAGCTGTTTTTAGTCCAAAAATGGTATTTTTAAGGGATTTTTTTGAGATAATAAATTAACTAATTTTAATACCTTGATAATCAATAAGTTATGCTGTAATCATACAAAAAATGAGCTTTCAAGGCAGGCTCAAAAGGGTGTTTTTTTGTAAATTTCCCGTAAAATATTGGAATAAAATTTGAGAATAGTCATAAATGTATTAGATTTGTCCAAATTTCCCAAATAAAGGTATAATCATATAACACCTGTTTTTGCTATGGAAGATTATAATAAAATTATTGAGTCCCTTGCCGTCCGATTTATCAAAGCCCGAAAGCTGGATATTATCCAGCCCGTACACGTAGGCAACTATTATGATGTAGAAAATACGATTGTTCTTTTGCACGAAGGCAATATCAATTTTGGAGAAGATGAGAAGCTAAAAGAAGGCGAAATGTTGTTTTTGCCTGCGGGTAAAATCGTGAATCTGACGTATGGTCATGCTTCCAGAGCCATAGCCGTGAGCAACGAATCATTTCTGAATGACCGTGAAAAATTTCTCAAACCGCACGTTCCCGTGAGTGGATTAGCCAGCCATTATGAGCATTTTTCGTATGTAACTTTTGAGGCAAAAGTGTTCGATTCAGTAAGTTTTTTCACGTCATTAGATATTCCGCCTTTTGTGATTGACGGAAATTCCAAATTAGGTTCGATTATTCGGGAAATCATTGTCGAAACCGCCGAGGAAAAGACGGGAACATCAAGGATTGTCAGCCTTTATACAGACCAACTGGTCATTGAAGTGATTAGGTATATTCTTGATAATCAGTTGTTTGTGGAGCAATTAGCGACCAATAGTACATATTTCAAAGACCCTCGTTTGATTGATATTTTTACATACATCAAGAATAATCTGAGTGGCGATTTATCCAATAAAGTTTTGGCAAGTGTCGCAAATGTTTCCGAAGACTATGTAGGTCAATATTTCAAAATGCTCACGGGGATTAATCCACAGGATTACATTGAATATCAGCGCATGGAAATGGCGATTAATCTGTTGAGAACTACCAAAAAAAGTATTCGAGCCATCGGAAATGATGTCGGATACAAAGATACGGCGTATTTTTGTCGCCGTTTCAAAATGATGTTTGGTATTCCTGCGGGTAAAATGCGTAGAAGAGAATCCCTTATTGTGGCATAGATAATATTGATTATCAATGAATTATAAAATAATTTATAGTATGTACTGTATAAAGCCTTATCAAATGAGCAGGATTTGGTAAGGCTTTTTTTTGGTATTTGGCGGGCATGAATTTGTAAAATTGCCAAAAAGCCTACATTTTTACGGTTTAATTTCCTGAACATTCATCATGGTACCAAACCCCGAAACCATCCTAAAAGACCTGAAATCAGGTAAATATGCACCGATTTATTTTTTGCAGGGCGATGAGCCTTATTATATCGACCTAATTTCGGATTATATTGAAAATCACGCACTTATGCCCGCCGAGCGTGGATTTAATCAAACCATAGTGTACGGCAAGGATGTGAGCATGAGCCAAATCATGGGCAGTGCCAAGCGATTTCCGATGATGGCACAACGGCAGGTCGTGATTGTGAAAGAAGCCCAAGAAATTATTGATTTCCGAACTGAAGTAGGCAAAGATATGCTCGTATCTTATTGTGAAAAACCACTGCCGACTACGGTTTTGGTCTTTTGCCACAAACACAAGAAGATTGATAGTCGAACCAAATTGGCAAAAACATTAGCCAAAACTGCGGTCTTAGTCGAAACTAAAAAGCTGTATGACAATCAGTTACCGAATAAAGTCATCGAAATCATGACCGAAAAGGGTTACAAAATTGGTGCGAAAGCCTCCGTGATTTTTGCCGAACATATCGGGAATGACTTGAGTCGGATTGTCAATGAAGCAGATAAACTGTTATTGAATCTAATGGAAGGAACTGAAATTACGGCGGAGCATATTGCCGAACACGTGGGCGTGAGCAAGGAATTTAATACATTTGAATTGCAGGAAGCCATCGGACAAAAAAATATCCTGAAAGCCAATCAAATTGTCAATTTTTTTGCCTCAAACCCCAAAGACCACCCTGTAATTCCGATTATTGCGCTTTTATTTGGATATTTTAGTAAATTATTATTGATGCACCACGCCACGGACAAAAGTAAACCAGCGTTGGCAAAAAAATTGGGCGTAAATCCCTATTTCATAGAGGGTTATCAGCGTGCGGGTCGTCATTATTCGCTTTCCAAAGTGATGCAAATTATTGGTTTTTTGCGCCGAGCCGATTTGCAATCCAAAGGTATCAATAGCAACATAAAAGACGGCGAAATTCTTAAAGAACTGGTTTTTAAGATTTTACATATTTAAGTGCAAGGAATTAGTGAGGCATGATATTTATTTGATGAAAAACGACCTCAAAATTTGATGCCCGTTGTAAAAATTGTAATTTTGGAATCAGAATCTTAATCACAGAGCGTAAAACGAATGCAGAAGACTATTCATTTTATTGCCATCGGCGGCAGCGTGATGCATAATTTGGCAATCGCCTTGCATCAAACAGGTTATCAAATCACGGGTTCGGATGATGAAATCTATGACCCTGCCAAAAGCCGACTCCAGAAATATGGCTTATTGCCCGACCAAATTGGGTGGTTTCCCGATAAAATTACACCCCAAACCGATGCGGTTATTTTGGGGATGCACGCCCGCAAGAATAATCCTGAACTCCTGAAAGCCAAAGAGTTAGGCTTGAAAGTATATTCTTATCCCGAATATATTTACGAATATTCCAAGCACAAACAGCGCATCGTCATTGCGGGAAGTCATGGAAAAACGACCACAACAGCCATGATAATGCACGTGCTGAATTATTATGGTAAAAAATTTGATTATTTACTTGGTGCATATTTGGAAGGCTTTGAAACGACAGTTCGGCTGAGCGAAGATGCGCCCACAATTTTGATTGAGGGCGATGAATACACCACTTCGCCCCTGGATTTGACCCCGAAATTCCTTCATTATCAGCATCATATCGCCTTGATTACGGGAATTGCCTGGGACCATATTAATGTATATCCGAGTTTTGATGAGTATTTGAAGCAATTTGAAAATCTTGCGAATTCTTCCATCAAAGGCACGACTTTGGTGTATTGCGAAGAGGATAATTTGGCAATGACCGTATCCGAAATGGTTGCCGATGAGGATGTTACGCGTATAAAATACGGTACGCATCCGCATAAAATCAAGGCAGGAATCACGTATCTCAAAACCGAATTTGGCGAGATTGCCCTTCAGGTTTTTGGCGAACACAATATGCAAAATCTGAACGGTGCAAAGGCAATTTGCAAAAAATTAGGCATTACTGATGCCATGTTTTATGAAGCCATCAGTAGTTTTATGGGGGCTTCCAAACGCCTTGAACGAATTGCAGAAACAAATAAGATGCTGATTTTCAAGGATTTTGCGCACGCTCCTTCTAAGGTTCGGGCAACGGTACAATCGGTTAAACAACAATTTCCTGACCGAAAACTGATTGCCTGTGCCGAATTGCATACGTTCAGCAGTTTGAATAAAAATTTTCTGACCCATTACAAAAATGCCTTGCAAAAAGCCGATGTTCCTGTCGTTTATTTTAATCCCCAAACCATTGAACATAAGCAACTTACACCGATTTCAGAGCAAGACGTAAAGCAGGCTTTTGTGAGTCCAAACTTGCAAGTATTTACCGATTCGATGGCGTTTCGGGAGTTTGTGCTTGCCCAAGTTGAGCCAAATACCAATGTGTTATTGATGAGTTCAGGAACATTCGATGGTATTGATTATCAGGAGTTTACCAATCAATTAATCGCCCAGAAATAAGATAATTTTGCGTTACTCATATTTTCAGGATGCCGTGATGGTTTTCCCTCAAAAAGATAATGTATGAACATTCCAAAAATAACAGCCGATGTTTCCCTGAAACCTTATAATACGTTTGGGATTGATGTCAAAGCGCACTGGTTTTGTCAGATTAATTCGGTAGAAGAATTACAAAATGTGCTGCAAAATACTGATTATCAAGATGTTAAAAAGTTAATTTTGGGTGGCGGTAGTAACATATTGCTTACACAGGATTTTGATGGGCTGGTATTATGGATTCAGATTCAGGGAATGGACTTGGTAAAGGAAACCGAAAATTGTACTTTTTTAAGATTTGGAGCTGGCGTAAATTGGCATCAAGCGGTGTTATTTGCTATCAAACAAAACTTAGGCGGTATCGAAAATTTATCCTTAATTCCGGGAACGGTCGGGGCGGCACCGATTCAAAATATTGGTGCGTATGGCGTAGAACTGAAGGATGTTTTTGAATCCTTAGAAGCACTTGAAATTGATACGGGTACTCTTAAAATATTCGATAAAAATGCCTGTCAGTTTAGCTATCGAAATAGTATTTTTAAACAGGAATCGAAGGGCAAATTTATCATTACTTCTGTGGTACTAAAATTACAAAAAAAGCCTACGTTTCAGATTTCTTATGGCGCAATTCGCTCATTATTAGCCGAAAAGGAATTGGAATTATCGCCCAAAAATATTAGTGATGTCGTAATTCAGATTCGGGAAAGCAAATTGCCTGACCCCGCAAAAATCGGAAATTCGGGAAGTTTTTTCAAAAATCCAGAAATTCCAAAGGCTCAATTTGAAGCCCTAAAAATGCAATTTCCAGATATTATTGGGTATCCTGTTTCGGTCGAAAAAACCAAAGTTCCAGCGGGTTGGCTTATCGAGCAGACAGGCATCAAAGGCAGGCGTTTTGGTAATACAGGCACTTACGAAAAACAGGCATTGGTCTTGGTAAATTATGGCGAAGCAACGGGCGAAGAGATTTTGCACTTTTCCAAGAAAATACAAAATAGGGTATCGGAAAAATTTGGCATTTTCTTAGAGCCAGAAGTGAATCTGATTTAGCATCCCAAAATGAATGGAATGTTAAAAAAATTCAAAAAAATATAGACTAAGTTACATTTTTTGCTAACTTGCCAATTATTTAGTGTTTTATTGTAATCATTTGTACCAACAGAAAGGCATCTTTCTAACCGAATATTTATGCAACTTAGATTTTTGGGCGCGGCCAGACAAGTAACGGGGAGTATGTTTATGCTACAATTGGAGGACGGCTATACGATTTTGACGGATTGCGGTTTGGATATGGAACGACCCAAAAACGGCACGGCAGTATCTTCCGAAGAAGCGTTATTTCCTTTTGACCCTGCCGATATAGATTTGGTTTTGCTTACTCATGCACACATCGACCATTCGGGAAATATTCCGAATTTATATCGTTTAGGATACCGTGGGCAAGTTTTTTGCACTGCGCCTACGCAGGCACTTGCCGATTTATTGTTGCAAGATTCGGCAAATATCAATCGGCGAAAATTAAGCGGAATCTTGCGCCGAAAGTCCACCAAAAAAGGACGGGGACGACAGCACATCAAAACCACAGATACCGAAAATCCCGAAACTGCCAAATATTATCTTGAGCCACAAGTTGCCGAAGCCATGCAAGGCTTTGTCGCTCTGCGATTTAACGAAACTTTTGAAGTGCGAGAAGGTATCAAAATCACTTTCATCCCGACCGGACATTTGTTGGGAGCGGCAAGTATCATGCTCGAAATTACGGAAAATGGGGCGACAAAAAAAATGATTTTTTCGGGGGATACGGGACGCAAAAATTATCCCTTATTGACTGATCCTCAACCACTTCCGCAAGTCGATTATTTGATTTGTGAAAGCACTTACGGCAATCGGGAGCATCAAGCCAAGCAATCGCCAGAACAAGTGATGGAACAAGTGATTTACGAAACGTGTGTGTCGATTCCCGGACGGCTGATTATTCCAGCATTTAGTGTCGGAAGGACACAAGCGGTTTTATTTACGCTCAACAAATTATGTGTTGATAAAAAGCTCCCACCTGTCAAGATTTTTTCGGATAGTCCGTTGGCTTTGAAAAGTACAAAAATTTATCAAAAATTTCATAATTTACTCAACGAAGAAGCGCGTATTTTTCAGGATAGATACCAAAATTTGTTCGATTTTGAAAACTTGGTGTATGTCGAAAATCTGAAAAAAAGCAAGGAAATTGCCAATCATCAAGAGCCTTGCATCATCATTTCGGCTTCGGGCATGATTGAAGGCGGACGGATTCAACATCACATCCGAGAAAATCTCCAAAATCCATATTGCACCATATTTTTTACGGGCTATGCCTCCAAAGGAACGCCCGGTCATGCGTTAATGAATGGCGAACGACAATTTGAACTAAAAAAACGAACCTATACGGTCAAGGCTCGTATTTGCTCTACGGATGTGTTTAGTGGACACGGAGACCGAAAAGATTTGTTGCATTATGTCAGACAGCAAGACCCCAAAAAAATGCAAAAAATATTTTTGGTACATGGCGAATATCAATCCATGCAGGATTTTAGGCTCGATTTGATGGATGAAGGCTTTGAAAATGTCATTTTGCCTGAAAAAGGTGAGGTTTATGAATTGTAAAATTTAAAAATTGATAATTTGTTTATGGAATATTTCGTGTTTTACGAAATCTTTTATCCTGATTATCAGCTTGTTATATCCAAGTTAGACACAGCATTTCCTACCCGATAGTAAATTTCCCCTTTTTTTGCATATTTTGGGATTTACAAACAACCTACATTATGCACGCATCAACTCGGATTTTTGGTATTTCATTTTTTTCAGCATTGGTTTTGGTCGTTACATTTTTTCTGTTACATAAAAGTCATTTTGGTAACTCTTCTGAACGCAAGATAAGCTTTTCAGAAACCGATTCAGCACTTTTAATAATGACTTCGGATACATTTCCAGAAAATAATTTGGAAGATACGGGAAGCATTGATACGACCGATACAAGTTTTAAGTATCTGAATTTGAATGACTTGCTTCTGAATTTAGATACTGCCCAATTTATGCAAAATGCTTCCTACGGTTTTTGTTTGCGAGATGCAAAGACTGGCGAAATTATCGAAGAGCGAAATCCGAACCAAAGTTTAGTTCCTGCATCAGTTATCAAAGTGGTAACTACTGGCGTGGCTTTAGAACTGGCAGGAGCAAATTATCAATTCCGAACTCGATTGCAATATGATGGCAAATTAGATACGATAAATCATATTCTTTATGGAAATATTTATATTCGTGGTGGTGGCGACCCAACGCTCGGCTCGGATATTTTTACGGGAAATGACCTCAAAAATTTGATGAAACGCTGGAAAAAAGCCATCAAGAATCTGGGAATTGATTCCATTCATGGCGCAATTATTGCCGATGCCCGTTTTTTTGAATACGAGATGATTCCACAAGGCTGGAATTGGGGCGATATGAAAAGCGATTACGGGGCGGGCGTATCGGGTTTGTCTTTCCGGGAAAATACATTTGATGTCGTAATTCAAGATGGAAATATTACAAAAATGTATCCTCAAATCCCTGATTTACAGTTATTTGGCAAATTATCGCTGGTCGAAGATGCACCTAAAAGTTTTGTAATGCTATCGGGTGCGCCTTATGATGGAAAACGTATCTTACAGGGAGTTGTGAAACTTGGAAAAGTACAAGAACGCTGTCCTATGCCAGACCCCGCCTATACTTGTGCCTATACGCTTTGGAAGGCACTGGAACAGGATAGCATGAGTGTTCGGGATTCGGCAACAACAGTCTTAAAATTGAAACGAAAAAAGCAATATGAAGAAACGGAACGTACTGATTTTCAGATTATTATGTCGCCAAAACTAAAGTATTTGATTCAGCATACCAACACGGTAAGCCAAAATTTTTATGCCGAAACGTTATTCAAATTAATCGGCATAAAAGGCGGTTCTTACGGCGGTTCGTATGCAGCAAGTCAAGAAATTCGTGCGTTTTGGAATGATAAAAACCTGAAAATCAATGGGTTTTGGCAAACAGATGGAAGTGGGCTTTCTCGGAGTAATGCGATTAGTCCCAAATTATTGACTAAAATGTTGGTTTATTTTCATAATGATTCAGTTCATTTCCAAGATTATTACAATTCCTTAGCGATTGCAGGACGGACAGGAACGATGGCAAAATTAGGTATTGGCACGGTAGCAGAAAATAATCTTAGAGCCAAAAGTGGAACGATGGGAAGAGTTAAAGGTTATGCAGGTTATGTACATGACCGAAGTGGACGTTTGCTCACTTTTGCCCTAATTTCCAATAATCATGTGTGTTCGGCGAGTGAGATGCGGCGATATTTTGAAGGAATTATGATTAAAATTGCAGAATTAGGCGAACCTAAATCTACTGATTTCGTGGATATTAAGGAACAAAAACCAATAAATACAAAAATTACTACATCGGACAAAAAAATATCACTCCCGTAATTTCTGCACAATATCATCAAAAATCAAATCCACCCAAAGCGCATACATTTTGGCGGAGGGATGCAATTTATCAGGTGCAAGGAGCGAGGTGTCCGTTTGGGCTTGTTGCGAAATGGGCGTAATATTAAAATATGAAATGCCATATTGTGCGCTAATTTCCCGATTGATGTTGTTAAAACGTTGAATTTCAGCCGAAACGCCCGAAAATCCACTACCAAAAGGCGTAACGCCATAATCAGGAATTGATAGCACAAAAACTCTACGTTTTTCGTTATTAGCAAACATGATGGCAGTATGTACTAATTCTTCAAATTCTGCTCGATATTCATTACTATTTCGCCCCTGATATTGATTATTAACACCAATAAGTAAACTGACTAAATGATAACTTGAGTCTGGTTTTTCATTCAAAATAGCATCTTTAAGATTCTGGGTTGTCCAGCCTGTTCGGGCAATAATTTTGACATTATCTAACTGAAAATCAGTGTTTTGTAATCTATTAGCCAGTTGGTTACACCAAGTATCTTCTGGATTGATACCCTGTCCAATCGTATAGGAATCGCCTAAGGCAAGAAATCGAATAGGCTTTTCGGGAAGTGGATTTTTGGTAAATGTAATTTTTGTCGAATCTTCTGTAATTTTTGGAAAAATTATGGAATTTTCTTGGCATGAATTACACAAAAAAAGAACAAAAAAAAGGATAAAAGTCGAATAATGTATCATGTTTTAAGGAAAGACCGATGAGAAGAAAAAATGTTTTGAAAATCTATAAATTTTCAATTTAAAACCCAAAGTCTAAAGTCATTAAACTATTTTAGGCTCTGGGTTTTTCTGCATAAATACTTGACAATCAATTAATTAAAAAAAACAAAATTTTAATAACTAATTCTCAAAATCTTTCAAAATACGTTCTGTTTTTGCTTTATGAATACGATTAATTAGTTTTTGAGATTCATGGTCATCTCGGACGGTTTTTGCCAGCGTCAGGCAAGAACCAATCGTAAACATCATACCCAAAAACAAAAAAGCCCGTTCCCAAACGCCACAGGGCAACATCCAAATCCCGCCCAAAGTCATGCAAGTTGAAACGGCAAACGAGATATAAACCTGAATGCGGTGTCCCGAAGTATTTTTTTCAATGCCATGATTTTCCATAATTATCGAATTTTTAAGGAGTTTTATCGAATGATTTATACACTTCAGAACGGTGAAATTTTTAGTCGTGTTGAGGGATTTTTGATAATTTACAGATATTTTAAAGGTATTTTTTATAGAGTTAAATTATTGTAAATCAATACTTTAATATTGTTTTATGCGGATATTAAAAATAAATATCTGCTTTACTTTTTTGGAAACAGACAGGGAGGCAGATGGATGTGAAATTTAAAAAATAGATACCTGCTAAGAAATTGGCGTATAATTTGCAAATATTATCACAAATCAAAAGCTCTATTCAGAATAATCACCTAAAAAACAAATCGTTATGAACGAATTTTTGAATTACAAACGTACCGCCTCGCTTGGAATCATTTTTTTAATTCTCTTTTTTATTTTTTTGCTGATTTCGCAAGCGATTTTGGCACAAAACTCTGTGTTGAATTTTGAAAATGCAACAGGAAACGAATACATTGCGAATAATGATACATTCGTGATTCGTTCAGAAATCATTGATTTTGAGGGAACTAAGTGCTGGCAAGTTAATGATGAGGAAGGCAACTTTGGGAGTTTGGAGATAAAAACAGGAAGTTTTATTCCTGTTTCTTTCCAGATTCGTCGTCCTTGGGGTAAATTTGATGTTATTATTACAGGTTTTAACAAAAAAAATAAAGTTTTAACAAAAAAAATTACAGTTAGTGATACATTTCAAAAAGTTACTTTTAAGGCACAAGAAATCACTCGGATAACAGTTGAATCCTTAAAAAAGTACAATCAGGTATATATTGATAATTTTGAATATCAAATCATAAATTCGGATAAAAAAAAGAATATTTCGGATGTGTTAGATGACCTTGAAGCCTTTAGATTAAGTTTTGAAAGTAATCGTTTGGAATTTATTGAGAATAATCATCCGTTTACGATTTCCTCGTCGGTTTCGGGTAGTTTTTCTTCGGATAGTTTGAAAAGTTGGGAATGCGCTCAGGACGATGGAACGACAGGAATCTTGGAAATTAAACGAGGGAAGTTTACTGTTAAGTCATTGAAAATCAAGAGACCATGGGGAAAATTTAAAACAAAAATTACGGGCTGGGATGAGGATAAAAAAGTCTTTACAAAGACAATTCGCGTGAATAATGAATTTAGCAAATTTGTATTGCCTTCCAAAAAAATTACACGCCTTCAAATCGAATCATCGAAAAAATATAATCAACTTTATGTCGATGAGGTGGCGTATTGGTTTCATTCTGATTCGATGGAATCACCGATAATTGAAAAAAATAGGGTAGAAAATAATGCCGAAAAAAACGAAAATGAGAACCTACAAGTTAATTTAGATTCTTTAAATAATACAAATTTTGTTAAACCAATAGTTTTGTTGGATAAGCCTTATCAAATTCGTACCGATTATTTGACGGTTGATTTTGAAAATATAGTATTAGAAGCTACTGATTTTCAGTCAAATGGACATTTTTTTCGTTTGCAATCGCAAGTTTTTGAGGGACACGCCCGAAGTGGAAAAAACGCATGGCTGGCAAACGAAAATGACGGCACATCTGGCGTTTTGAAGATGGATGAGAATAAATTTGACTTATTTTCGATTTGGGCAAAACGTCCTTGGGGTAAATTTGATGCGCTGATTTCGGCGTATGAAAATGGCGTAAAAAAATATGAAAAAATAATATCAATTAATTCTGATTATCAGAGAATTACGTTTAATAATTGGCGTAAAATAGATGAACTACGAATTACATCGACCAAAAAGTATAATCAAGTCTATTTGGATGATATTTCGTATGGGATTCACGTAGGCGAAAATATTGTGCAAGTTATTGATAATGAGCCTAAAAAGCAGGGAGAAGACACAACAATCGAAGAGATTTTTGCAGAAAATCCGACCTCAATTATAGACCTTATGCGGGGAGAAAATGAGGTGGAAACTAAAAATGAAATGACGTATGAGATAAAGGCTCTTAAAATTGAACTTCCTGAAGGACAAATTGATTTGGCGCCCGAAATTTTTGAGTTCGGAAATCGGTATTTTGGACAGCGTTTTAAGTTGGCAGAGGCAACAGTTATGGGGACAAAATTGGCATGGGAAATCTTGGATGGTTCGGCGCAGATGATTGGGACGAATGAAATAGAACTTACTGGTACTGATAGTGTTAGGTTGCAAGTTTCGGATGAATCGGGCAATTCGTGGCGTACAAAATTTAAGGTATCGAAGGCAGAGCAAATCATGCAAATTGACCCGATTCCGAATGTTACGGTTGATGACGAAGCGGCTGAAATTATGGCGACTTTGACTTCGGGTTTAGTGCCAAAAGTCGAAATCTTGGAAGGTCCTGCGGAGGTTTATGGAGATGCGGTCATTTTGAAAAAAATACCGGGTAAAGTACGCCTCAAAATCTATCATCCGGGTAATGAATTTTATAATCCTGTCGAAGCTGTCGAAAAATCATTTTATGTGGGCAGAAAATCACAAAACATTACATTTGCACAAATTGAGCATGAATTGGATGGTTCTCCGTTCAAAATTCGGGCGGTTTCGAGTTCAGGACTGCCTGTGGAAATGGAAGTTATTTCTGGAAATGCTGAATTGGAGGATAATATTATTACGCCTCAAAAAATTGATGGTTCGACCGAAAAAAGTTGTATTATCATTAAAGCATATCAGGCTGGAAATTCGGAATATGAACCCGCTCCGCAGGTGCAAAAGCGATTTTATATTAATAATAAAACAACTGATTATCAGGATAATAAAAAAAAAGATAACACCAAATCTGTAGAAATTGAAGGCATAGAATATCAAAAATCTGAGCCATCGAAAATGGGAAATGCGCCTTCGGATATTTATTTAACGAATAATTTGGTAAAAGATAATGCGCGTAAAAACACTATCGTAGGTAAACTTTCGGCACGAGATGATGATATGAAGGACGTGCATTATTTTGAATTATTAGATGATGCGAATGGATTATTTAAAGTAAATGAAAAGAATGAATTAATTTTGGCAAAGTCAAAATTGAATGCCAATCAGGAGCCATTACATATCATTACGGTCAAAGTATTTGATAATCAAGAAAATAGCTATGAAAAACAATTTGATATATTGGTTAAGGATGGAAAATCATTGGCGTTCCAAAAAATAACGATGTCTGATTTTGAGGATAAAGTTTTTAATGCCCCAAACTTTAAAGTACAAGCGGTTTCGTCCGTAGGACAACCTGTTAAATTGTTAGTTGAGGGAGCAGCAGAATTGTTAGATGACCAAATGATTCAGTTGATGGGCGTTGGGGAAGTTCGGATAACGGCAACGGCGAAAGGAAATAACGATTATGCGCCAGCATCCATGACGCGGGTTTTTTACTCAAAAAAAGCACCACAATCGGTTGTAATCCATGATTTGGGGACGATAACGATTGATTCTCCTCCGATACCGCTCAAGGTGAGTACGAGTAGTGGATTGGCGGCAGATTATGAGGTAGATGGCGTGGCTCGAATTGAGGATAACCAACTGATACTGAGTGGAGAAGAGGGTAAAATTACGATTCGGGCGCATCAAAAAGGTACGGAATTGTATGAGCCTGCCGAAGCAACATTGACTTTTGAAGTTGGGCGCAAAAAACAAGGTATTTATTTTTCGGCAATCGAAGGCAAAACGTTTGGGGATATGCCTTTTGAACTCAATGCCAACACAAATTCAGGCTTGCCTGTGGGGTTTGAAGTATTGTCGGGAAATGCTGAAATTCAGGGAGATAAGGTCGTTTTGAAGGGTGCGGGTTGGGTTAGAATAAAAGCCTATCAAGATGGCAATGGCATTTATGCGCCTGCTGAGCCTGTGATTCGTGAATTTAATGTGAAAAGTGCTATAAATATTACATCATCCTTACGTCCAAAAATCAGAAGAGGCGAACGGCTACAAGTTCAGGTTTCGGTACAGGGTCAGTTTTCGGAAGGAAATCAATTTCGACTTGTTTTGTCGGATACGCATGGTAATTTTGAGCATAATACACAGATTTTGAGTACAATAGGAAATCATGAACGTTTTTTTGATGTGGAAATTCCGCAAGATATTCCTGTGGGAACAAATTATCGTTTACGAGTAGAATCAACTGAGCCTCAACTCTTTAGCTCACCTTCTGAAACGGGAATGGTCATTGCTTTTTCGCATGAACGCAATATGGAAAATCACTCAAGTCATGCGATTGTTCATGAGCAAAATCGTGGAGAATCGATGGCTGTTCCTGATGAAGAGATTTTGAATGTTACGCCTTCAAACAAACAGGGTCGTTATACGGTGGAGTTGAATAAATATGACATTAAGAACTTGGAAATCATCATTTTAAATCATTCTGGCGATACGATTTTTGAGTCGTATTACAGTAAAATAGCGGGTTATCGAGAGCGTGTCAATTTGAGTGAAGTCCCTGCGGGAAGCTACAAAGTTCGGGTGGTGGCAGATGAGCAAATTTATGTCAAAAATTTCGAGGTAAAGAATTGATTATCAATAGATTGAACTTTGACAAAGGCAAAAAACTTTGTCAAAGTTTATGGATTAGGCAGTCATGGTATTGACGACCTCGACGAGTCGGTCGAAGTTCAGTGGTTTTTGTAAATATTCGTTAATTCCCACATTTTTGAAATCTTCCATAGTATAATTTTTGGCGTTTCCTGTGATGGCAACAATCGGAATCTGAGCGAGTTGTGTATCTTCTAAGGCACGGATTCGTCTGGCGCATTCCATGCCATCCATGATGGGCATATTAATATCGAGCAACAAAATATCGTAAGATTGTTTTTGTAATTTATCCAGCACTTGTTTACCATTTTTGACGGAAGTAATTTCATAGTTTTGGAATTGCAATACTTTTTTAGTAATATTTTGAATGACGGAACTGTCTTCGGCTACGAGGACTTTTTTCGGATTTGCCATTTTAATTCTTTTGTTTAGATTCGGTGATTTTTGTGTTTAAGTAAGTTTTGTGAAATTAAAACACTCAATAATACAAATAAAAAAGTTATAAACCAAACGAAATTTACGAATTTTGTTATGATTTTTGTCCAAAAAATCGCACGGTATTTGGTTGGGAATATGAAGTAAAATATGTAATTGATGAGATTTTCTTTAACTTTCGGTCTTGAATACAAATGTAATAGGATAGCACGTAATGAAGGTTTATTTTTGAGGCAAGAATGATACAAGAGGACACATTTTTGACAATTCGGGATATTTCGGAGGGCTTTTATAAGGAAAAAGGGAGTAAATTTCTGGCATTTGCCTATCCTGTATGTTCTTTGGATGAAATTAAAGAAATCATCAAAACCTTACGTCAGGAATATTTTGAGGCTCGGCACTGGTGTTTTGCCTATATTTTGGGAAAAGATAAATCTGTGTATCGGGCAAATGATGATGGCGAGCCTTCGGGGAGTGCAGGTTTACCGATTTTGGGACAAATCAAATCAAAAAATCTGACCAATGTTTTGGTGGTCGTGATTCGTTATTTTGGCGGTACTAAGCTGGGTGTGAGTGGGTTAGTGAATGCTTACAAAACATCAACGCTGGATGCTTTAGAAAATGCAGCGATTATTGAAGAAATTATGAAAGATGAAATCCGATTTTCTTTTGCATATTTGGGCATGAATTCTGTGATGAAATTGATAAAAGAATATGACTTGGAAATTGTCCGTCAAAATTTTAGTAATCAGTGCGAAATAACACTTTTGGTGCGCCAGAAATCCGTGATTGAAATTAAGAATAAACTTCAAAAAATTCAGGAAGTGGAAATTGTGTCAGAATGAAAAGATTGATGAATACCTAATATGTGTATGTTTCAACGACAAATTGTTATTTTTTTTATATTCTTGTGGTTAGGTTGCTTTCCCATTTTGGCACAAAATGACCGTATTTCGGAGTTAGAGATGCTGAAAATGGATACAGTCAGTACGATGCGAGAGCGATTGGATTCCTTAGCCAATATTTTGCATCGTATGAATGCGGATTTTTTTCAGACGCACAAAACGGTTACGGTGGCACTTAAAAAAGCACCGCCTTTTATCCTGAAACATGAAGGAATTTATTCGGGCGTGAGCATTGATTTGTGGGAGCGGATAGCTAAAGAACTCAAAATTGATTTTGTATATAAGGAATATCCTGACGTTCCGTCAATTACCGATGCAATCAGGCAGGGCGATGTGGATATTTGCATCAGTCCGATAACGGTAACGGGCGACCGCATCAAGGATTTTGAGTTTTCGCAACCGTTTTATATTGCGGATTTGGTGTTGGCGGTTCGGAATGAGCAATCGAATGACTTTGATGTTTTGAAGCAGATTTTGCAAAATGCGACTCAGCCGCTGATGTTATTAATAGGAACGATGTTTTTCTTTGGTTTATTAATTTGGTTAGTGGAGCGTGGTAAAAATCCTGATTTTGGGAAGGGCAAAAATGGGTTTATAGATGGGGTTTGGTGGTCGGCCGTAACGATGACGACAGTAGGTTATGGGGATAAAGCTCCCAAAACGATGGCAGGGAAGCTGATTTCGTTATTTTGGATGTTTGCGGCGGTTTTTATTATATCGAGTTTCACGGCGAAAATGTCATCGGCAATGACTGTGGATGCGATAGAAAATGAGTTGAATTATCTCCAAAATTTGGGACAGCAAAAACTGGCATCGGTCAAGGGTTCGAGTAGCGAGGATTTCATGACCCATTATCATTATCGTTATGTGGCTTATCCCACGCCTTTGGATGCTTTGAAAGCACTTCAACAGGAAGAGGTCGAAGGCTTTGTGTACGATGAACCTATCTTGAATTATTTGATACGGACGCATGGTTTGAGGTCGCAACTCAAGATTGTTCCTCGCCCTTTGAGCAAGGAATATTACAGTTTTTCTGTTCCCAAACGCAACGCAGGACTGCTCAAGGTCGTTAATCCGTTGCTGATAGAAATTATTGATGACGTATCGTGGAAAGCCGAACTCTATCGGTATGATTTGAAATAAAAAGGTTAAATTTTTTGTAGTTTTGCAGATAATTTATATTTCAGTTTGTTTATATAATATTACTTAAATGTTGAATAATAAGTCAATTTTAATAACGGGTGGCACAGGCTCATTCGGGAAACAATTTGCAAAAACGATTTTAGCAAATTATCCAGATGTAAAGCGTTTGATTATTTACTCACGTGATGAACTCAAGCAGTTTGAAATGGCACAAATGAATGATTTTTCGCCTGTAAAATATCCTGTTTTACGATATTTTATTGGAGATGTTCGAGATAAAGAACGACTCATTCGAGCCTGTGAAAGCGTAGATATGATTATTCATGCAGCAGCTCTAAAACAAGTTCCAACGGCAGAATACAACCCTTTCGAGTGTATTAAAACCAATGTAATGGGAGCGCAAAATGTGGTTGATGCGGCGATTGTCACAGGAGTTCAAAAAGTGGTAGCACTTTCGACAGATAAAGCCGCCGCCCCGATTAATTTGTACGGAGCGACAAAATTATGTTCTGATAAATTGTTTGTTGCAGCTAATAATATTATGGGACAACAAGATTTAAATTTTTCGGTTGTGCGGTATGGAAACGTAATGGGTTCGAGAGGTTCAGTGATTCCATTTTTTATGAAAAAACGAGAAGATGGTGTTTTACCAATTACCCATGAAGACATGACTCGTTTTAATATTTCGCTGGAAGAAGGGGTAGATTTAGTGTTTTTTGCGTTAAAAAATGCGATTGGAGGAGAAATATTTGTTCCAAAAATACCTTCATATCGAATTATGGAGTTGGCAAAAGCAATTGCTCCAAATGCCGAGCATAAGGTTGTAGGTATACGACCTGGTGAAAAAATCCATGAAGAAATGATTACAGAAACCGATTCGTTAAATACAATTGAGTTGGATAAATATTTTATAATTGTTCCGAATAAACCCTTCCATGATTTTGAAGATACAATTCAGAAATATATGGAATATTACAATGCTAAACGGGTGAAAGAAGGATTTGCGTATTCTTCAGGCACAAATACTAATTGGCTTGATGCTGAACAAATTAGAGATTTAATCCGAAAACACGTTGATTCTGAATTTACGATACAATGAAATTTAAAATTCCCTACGGACGACAAAATATTACCGAAGCGGATAAAGAAGCCGTTTTAGAAACCTTGGAGCATGATTTTTTGACGCAAGGTCCAAAAGTTTTGGAATTTGAAGAAAAATTTGCGAAATATGTTGGAGCTAAATACGCAGTGGCAGTTTCAAATGGAACTGCTGCTTTGCATTTATCAGCGTTGGTTTTGGGCGTACATGAAAAAACAAATGTGATTACCACGCCAATTACTTTTTCGGCTTCGGCAAATTGTGTGCGATATTGTGGTGGAAATGTTTGGTTTGCAGATATTGACCCAGAAACGGCATTAATTGATATTCAGAAAGTTCAAGAGTTAATTGAAAGTAAACCGAAAGGTTTTTTTATGGGAATTATTCCTGTTGATTTTGCGGGTTTGTCTGTTAATTTGGAAAAATTACGAGAAGTTGCTGATGAATATGGACTTTGGATTTTGGAAGATGCTTGTCATGCTCCTGGTGGATATTTTATTGATAGTCAAAATAACAAGCAATTTTGTGGCAATGGAAAATTTGCTGAATTAGCCATTTTTTCATTTCATCCTGTCAAACATATTGCATGTGGAGAAGGTGGAATGATTACAACGAATTGTAAAGATTTGTATGATAAATTGATGGTTTTACGGACGCACGGTATTACCAAAGAACCTGACCTGATGCAAGAAAATCATGGAGGTTGGTACTATGAAATGCAGGAATTGGGGTATAACTATCGGATTCCTGATATTTTGGCAAGTTTGGGGATTTCGCAACTGAGTCGAGCAAAAGAAGGAATTATCAAACGTCGAGAAATTGCAAAACGATATGATGAAGCATTCAAAAGTACAGGAATTCAGCCTTTGCAATTACCCAAAAATGTGGGTCATGCGTATCACTTGTATGTCATTCAGGTGGAAAATCGTTTAGAAGTGTATAATCATTTACGAGAAAATGGGATTTTTGCTCAGGTGCATTATATTCCTGTGTATACTTTGCCTTATTATCGAAATTTAGAAAGTGAGCATAAAAATTTTCCGAATACGGAACATTTTTATGAAAAATGTTTAAGTTTGCCTATGTATCCAACTCTGAGTCTGGAAGAGCAAAATTATGTGATTGAGAAGGTTTTAACGTTTGCAAAATGAAAAATTGGATACAAAAAATAGGTTTGGGAACAGTACAATTTGGGCTAAACTACGGAATTAATAATTCTGTAGGTCAGGTAGAAGGCGAAGAAGTAAAACGCATTTTGCAAAAAGCCCAAGAAGTAGGTATCCAAACCTTAGACACCGCCAGAGCTTACGGAAATAGTGAGAAAGTTTTGGGAGAATATATATCAAATGTTGATTTTTTTGAAATTGTATCTAAATTCTCGAAAAGCCCAAACGAAATTCTGAATAGCCTACAATTTTTAAAAGCTGAAAAATTGTACGGGTATTTGTTTCATAGTTTTTCTGTTTTTTTAGAAAGCCCTTCTTTTTTCGACTCCTTGTTGCAATTAAAAAAAGAACAAAAAGTAGATAAAATTGGCTTTTCTTTGTATTATCCTCATGAATTAGAAAAATTATTTGACCAAAATATAGTTTTTGATTTGGTACAAATTCCCTATAATATTTTTGACAGACGTTTTGAGTATTTGTTTCCCGAACTCAAAAAGCGAAATATAGAGGTTCATGTGCGTTCTATTTTTTTGCAAGGCTTATTTTTTATGCCACCTGAAAAATTATCGGCGCATTTTGATGATATAAAAAGCAAACTTAGAAAGCTACAACTACAAGCCAAGGAAATGCAATTAAGTTTAGCAACGTTGCCTCTTTATTTTGTTCTACAAAATTCAGATATAGATAAGGCGATTTTGGGAGTGAGTAGTGTTCGTGATTTGCAAGAAAATCTAAAAGTAGTAGCACATTTTGATGCGATTCAAAAATTAAATTTAGATATTACTGTTTTTGAAGAAGATGACCAAAACATAATTTTGCCTTTTTTATGGAAAAACTAAAGTTAGGAGTTATCGGACTGAGTGAGGGAAATGGACATCCCTATTCGTGGAGTGCCATATTTAATGGGTTTGATAATCAACATATTAAAGCCTGTTCCTTCCCTGTTATTCCTAAGTATTTATCTGCTCAACAATTTCCTGATAATTTTTTGATTACAGAGGCAGAAGTTACGCATATTTACACTCAAGATTTAACGACTTCGGAAGCTATAGCTCGTTTTGCAAAAATTGAACACATCGTCGTATCTCCTGAAGAGATGCTAGGTCAGGTTGATGCGGTTTTGTTGGCACGGGACGACACCGAAAATCATCCCAAATATGCAACTGCTTTTCTTCAAGCGGGTATTCCGATTTATATTGATAAACCGCTAGCACATACCGTTCAAAATGCAAACGAATTAATTAATTCGCAAAAATTTGATAATCAGATATATACCTGTTCTGCGTTAAGGTATGCTAAGGAATTTTGTTTATCATCAGAACAAAAACAGGAATTAGGCAAAATTATAACCATTCAAGCCTATACGCCTAAAAGTTGGCAAAAATATGCCATTCATATTATTGAGCCAGTTTTGTGTATCTTAGATTTTCCGCTACTTTCAGATTTTAAATTAACAAAAATCAAACGTATTCATCGGCTTTCATTTATTGCCAAAGATGAAATTCTTGTGAGTATTTCTAATTTACAAACTGCAAAATTTCCAATCCGTATTGAAATAATTGGGGAAAAATCAAGTTTGTGTTTAGATTTTAAAGATTCATTTAATGCATTCAAGTCGGCATTACAGGTATTTATAAATCAAGTACGAACAAAGCAAAACATGATTCCTCGTGCTGAAACTTTACAAATTATTCATGTTATTGAAGAGGGCTTAAATTCTTGAAAAATTATGCAAAATAAATATCAAAAAGGGTTCGAAATCTCAGAAAGATTTCACCAAATTGTTCCTGCTGCAAGCCATACTTATTCTAAAGGAGAAGACCAATTTCCTTACGTGTCTCCTCGCATTATGTCCCATGCGGACGGAGCGTATTGCTGGGATGTAGATGGAAATCAGTTTATTGATTGGGCAATGGGAAACCGAGTATTTATTCTTGGGCATAATAATAAAGCAGTTAATAATGCCGTGAAAGAGCAGATTGATAAAGGGTTGAATTTTACTCGTCCAGGTATTTTGGAGTACGAATTGGCAGAATTTTTAGTGGAATTTTTGCCTGTTGCCGAAATGGTTAAATTTGGTAAAAATGGCTCGGATGTAACTACGGCTGCCGTAAAATTAGCTAGAGCGTATACACAAAGAACGCACGTGGCATATTGTAAACAACATCCTTTTTATAGTGTTCATGATTGGTTTATTGGTACAACTCAAATGTCAGAAGGTGTATTAGAAACCGAAAAAAAATATAGTTTGGGTTTCAATTATGCTGACATCGAGAGTGTTAAAAAACTTTTTGCCGAAAACCCAGACCAAATTGCGTGTTTGATTTTAGAACCTGTCAAAAATGACAAGCCGTGTGGTACATGTACAAAAAATTGTCATCGAGGGGTTTGCAAAGAAGGAGCAAGTCATTTTTTAACCGAATTACGAGAATTATGCACACAACATGGTGTAGTTTTAATTTTTGATGAAATGATAAGCGGATTGCGTTTTGATTTGAAAGGCGCACATCATTTATATGGCGTTTATCCAGATTTGGCAACATTTGGAAAATGTATTAGTAATGGATTTTCATTTTCTTTATTGGCAGGCAAAGAAGAAATCATGAAATTAGGTGGGATGAAATATGATGGAAAACGAGTCTTCCTACTTTCCCAAACACATGGCTCTGAAACATGTGGCTTGGCGGCAGCGATGGCAACCCTCAAAGAATGTCAAAAGGTGGATGTGAATGCTCATATCTGGAGAATTGGTGGTATGCTCCGAGAAGGATTTGAAAAAATAGCCCAAAAACATCAAGTAACCAACCATGTAAGAATGATAGGTTTTGATTGTAATCCTCAAATTTTATGTACGCATCAGGATGGTACATATTATCCCGAATTACATACAAGTTTTCATGAAGAAATGATCGAAAATAGAGTGCTAATTCCTTGGATTAGTATTACTTATGCGCATACAGAAAAAGAATTGGAACAAACATTCGAAGCCTTTGAAAAAGCGATGGCAAAAGTCGCTAATATTGTTCATAACGGGCTGGATGTGAATGATTCTTTTGTAGGAGATGCTGTTAAACCTGTTTTTCGTCCATTCAATTAATTAGAAACATGAGAAAAGAACCTTGTTTTTTGATTGTGGGAGTTGGGTCGATGGGAAAACGTCGTATCCGAAATCTGAAATATTTGGGTTACTCCGCAATATTCTGCTATGATATTCGAGAGGATAGAATGCAAGAAGCGGTGGATAAATATGGCGTACAGAAAATACATATTGATGATATTCAGTGGGATACGATTTCACATATGATTATTTCTACGCCACCAGACCAACATCATCCTTATATTATCAAGGCACTAAATCATAATAAGCATTTATTTGTGGAGGCAAGCGTGCTGGATACTGATTATGATGTGATAAAGCAAACTGTGGCTCAAAAAACAAACTTGGTGGCAGTTCCCTCATGCACGATGCGTTTTCATCCGTTGATAGCAAAGGCAAAGAAACTTATTGATAATCAGTCTTTAGGACGATTATTGTACATCAATCATTATTTTGGGCAGTATTTACCGCTTTGGCATCCTTACGAAAGTATTCATGATTTTTATGTGTCAAATAAAGAAACAGGTGCTGCACGTGAAATTGTTCCCTTTGATTTGGTTTTTTTGACGTGGTGGGCGGGTAAAATTACGAAAACGACTTCGCTTTTTCAGAACACACAAACATTAGAAATTGATATTGATGAT
>CAZNYR010000015.1:44226-50242 GCA_964577275.1 uncultured Cytophagales bacterium
CTGTGATTTGTATGACTGAAAAAAATGTGCAAATGCACTTTACAATCGATGTAGTTTCAAGAGTTTCTTATCGGGATTCACGTTTGATATTTGAGAAAGGAAACCTTGAATTGGATTTGGTTCAGAACGAACTCCGAATCTATGACGCTACTTTGGACACATGGAAGGTCATCAAATCGACTGCGTTATCCGAAACGACCTCGACCGAAGAAATGTATGTCAAAGAATTAGAAAGTTTCATCGGGGCAACGAATGGAGACGAAGCATTTCTTTTTTCGTTTACGGAAGACCATGAAATATTAAAAATGCTGTATCAAGTAGAACAAAAAAATATTTTATGATACCTTATGCCGTATTGATTCAAGCACGTATGTCATCTCAGAGGACACCTGCAAAGGTAGCTCATTTGATGGAAGGAAGCGAAATGCTTCATCATCAACTGATGCGACTAAAACAGTTAGAAATCCCTGTTTTTGTAATTACATCAGATGATAAATCAGATGATAAGGTCGGGACTATCGCTAAAAAAACAGGCACAGCATATTTTCGGGGTGATTTACATAATGTCCTCAAACGTTATGTGGATGCGGCAGAATATTGGCAGGTTAAGAATGTGATTCGAGTTGGAGGAGATGACCCGCTCATCGACCCAGAAGGAATCATCAGGGTGATCGAAGTACATCAAAAACACCAAACAAATTTGGTGTATAGTAGTCATAAATTAGGGTGGATATATGGCACCGCATGTGAATTAATAGAAACCAGCACTCTAAAACATGCTCTTTACGAAGCCACAAATGACTCTGATAAAGAGCATGTTGTGAGCTACATTAAACGTAATACAACTTTTTCCATTCAGCGGGTATATTCGCCCAAAGAACTGTGTCGTCCTGATATTTATGTGTCGGTGGATTATATGGAAGATTTACAACTTATTGAACAAATTTTACAACATTTTGTAAGCCAAAATAAGCTCTATTCTTTTACTCAAGCAGAATTAATAGAGTTATATGATAGTGGTTTATTAAACATTAATAATAAACATTTACACACAGGTTTTGATGATTAAGCCAAATATCTATTTCCGAGCCGATGGTAACACAAAAATAGGGTTAGGACACATTACTCGTTCCTTAGCTTTGGCGGATATGCTCAAAAATGACTTTGAAATGGTGTTTTTGGTGCAAAACCCAAGCGAGGCAGTGTGCCAACAAATTAGCGAAGTGTGCAATCAAATCATAATCCTGCCTGAAAGCAATAATTATACAGAAGAATCCTTTTTTATTGCTAATAATTATTTGAAAATCAATGATATAGTCGTTTTGGACGGTTACAAATTTGATACAGAATATCAACAAATCATCAAGCAAAAAGAAGTGAAATTGGTTTGTATAGACGACATCCACACCTATCATTTTGTGGCTGATGTGGTGATCAATCATGGACTTTCGCCCGAAAAAAAGCATTTATATTCTACCGAATTCTACACCAAACTTTGTTTGGGAACGGAATATGCCCTCTTGCGAAAACCGTTTTTGGAGGCGGCAAAACAAGAACGAAAAATTGAGAAAATAACCACTGTTTTTGTTTGTTTTGGAGGTTCGGATATTCATAATTTGACTTTGAAAACCTTGAATACTTGTATTGAAATTGATTTTATCAACGAAATTTATGTCATTATAGGTTCTGCCTATTTGTATCGCCAAGAATTACAAGAATTTATTGAAAAACAGACAGAAAAGAAAATCGTTTGGCAACAAAACCTTTCGGCAACGGAAATGGTAAAAGTGATGCAAGACTCCGATTTGGCAATAGTGCCTGCGAGTAGTGTGGCACACGAGGTAGCAAGCGTAGGAATGGCTTGTATAGGCGGTTTTTATGTGGATAACCAAGCCGAAGTTTTTAAATTTTTTAAGGAAATAGGTGTTATCTTTTCTGCTGATAATTATTTGGAAATTAAAGAACCTGATTTGAAAAACTTAATTTCAAATTTAGATTCTAAGGTGGTTCAAAGCCAATTAAAAACTCAAAAAAAAAAATTTAATGGGCAGTCTGTTGCTAATTTTCAGAAAATTTTCAGAAAATTAGACTTAGAAAACCAAATTAGTTTAAGAAAAGCAAAAATTGAGGATAGTGTTTTGTATTTTGAATGGGTAAATGAACCAAGTGTAAGGTTAAATTCATTAAATTCTGAATACATCCACTGGGAAAACCACCAAGAATGGTTTTTGAAAAAAATAAAAAATTTAGATTCTTTTCTTTATTTATTCGAATTCTCTAATAAAAAAATTGCTCAAGTTAGAATTGATTTTCAAAATCAAGTAGGTTTGATAGATTATTCCATAGATGTAAATTTTAGAGGTTTGGGTCTGGGTAGAATTATTTTAAAAAAAACAATAATACAACTTCGAAATGAACTCAAAAATTTTACTCTCAATGCAATAGTAAAAAAAGAAAATAAAGCCTCGTTGGAAATTTTTAGGACTATTGGCTTTATTGAAATAGATAATATTGATAATTCTGAATTTTTATTGGTTATATGAAACAAACATTTATAATCCTTTCGGAAAAAAATTGGAATAAAGATTTGATAAAAAACCTTTCTGTTATTTGCGAAGCTAATTTCGTTTTAATAGACAAAAAGCAAGATTTTACGCTTGAGAATTTACAGAGAATAAATCCTGCAAAAATTTTTATTCCTCATTGGTCATATATTATTCCTTCGGAAATATATGAAAATTTCGAGTGTGTCGTTTTTCATATGACTGATTTGCCTTTTGGTAGAGGAGGAAGTCCTTTGCAAAATTTGATCGTCAGAGGTTTCGAACAAACCAAAATATCGGCTTTGCGAGTAGAAAAAGGACTTGATATGGGAGATATTTATTTGAAAAAAGAGTTATCTCTGCTCGGCACAGGAGAAGAAATTTTTTTGCGGGCGTCCACTATCATAGAATCTATGATAAAAGAAATTATCAACAACAATTTACAATGTCAAGAACAAATTGGGGAAATAACGGTCTTTCAACGCCGCAAACCAGAACAAAGTAATTTGGAAAACCTTGATGAATTAAAGCAAATTTATGACTATATTCGTATGTTAGATGCAGAAGGCTATCCGAAAGCCTTTTTGGAAACGGAGCATTTTCGTTTTGAATTTAGTAGGGCATCATTAAAATCAGATAATAGCATTATTGCAGATGTTAAAATTATTCCAAAATAAAAAAATCCTCGTAGTAGTAGCCCATCCTGATGACGAAATTTTAGGAGTAGGTGCTACGATGCATCATTTAATCAAACATCAGCATTGTCAAGTGAGGGTCATAATTTTAGGCGAAGGTATCACCTCACGTGCCGATACACGTAATAGGGCGCAATGGGATAAGGAGTTGACAATTCATAGAAATAATATCCATGCGGCTCAAAAATGTATAGGATACGAAAGCGTGAGTATTTATGATTTTCCTGACAATCGTTTTGATACTGTTGCACTATTAGATTTGGTAAAGGTTATTGAAATAGAAAAACAAAATTTTCAGCCCGAAATTGTTTTTACTCATCATGGGGGAGATACCAATATTGTTCTCCGCCGCACCTTTGAGGCAGTCATGACGGCTTGTCGCCCAATGGAACATGAAAAAGTAAAAACCATTTTTACTTTTGAAACATCGTCTTCAACAGAATGGCAGGCTTTTAATTACCCAAATCCTTTTTTACCTAATTTTTTTGTCAGTTTTTCAGGAAAAGATTTGGAAGCAAAAATTAAAGGTATGGAAAGCTATGAATTTGAAAAACGAAAATATCCGCATCCTCGTTCTCCAGAAGCTTTGCGTATTCAAGCTCAACGTTGGGGAGTAACTGTGGGAAAAGAATATGCAGAGGCTTTTATGCTAATACGGCATATTGCCTAATTTTTTTGTAATTTTGCAAGCCGTCAAACACAAATATTGTCAAGACTAATGAAAGATTTTAAAATAGATCAAATCACAATAGGACAAAATCATAAACCTTTCATTATTGCCGAAATGTCGGGCAATCACAACCAATCGCTCGAGCGCGCTTTGCAAATTGTAGATGCAGCGGCAGCGGCTGGGGCAGATGCCATTAAACTCCAAACATATACGGCAGATACAATGACCATCAAAGGAACATTGACCATTGAAGACGAAAATTCATTATGGTATGGCAGAGAATTATATGATTTGTACCAACAAGCCTACACACCTTGGGAATGGCATAAACCTCTTTTTGAACGTGCCAAAGAAAAAGGTTTGATGGCGTTTAGTTCGCCATTTGATGCGATGGCGGTTGATTTTTTGGAAGAATTGGATGTGTCAATGTATAAAATTGCTTCGTTTGAAAATAATGATATTCCATTATTAGAAAAAGTAGCTTTGACAGGTAAACCTGTCGTTATGTCCACAGGTGCAGCGACTTTAGCAATGATTGACGAAGCTGTCAGAACTTTGTACCAAAATGGTTGTAAAGAATTAATTTTATTAAAATGTACGAGTACGTATCCTGCTTCGCCCGAAAATACCAATCTTTTGACCATTCCGAGTATGGCAAAAATCTTTAATTGTCCGATTGGCTTATCTGACCATACGATGGGAATTGGAGCAGCGATAGCCGCGGTGGCATTGGGCGCAAGTGTTATCGAAAAACACTTCACGTTATCTCGTGCAGATGGCGGGGTCGATTCGGCATTTTCACTTGAACCTGACGAACTAAAATCTTTGGTTATTGAGTCAGAAAGAGCATTTTTGGCTTTGGGAAAAGTGCAATACGGCGTACAAGAAGCCGAAGAAAACAGTTTGCGTTTTAAGCGGTCAATTTATGTCACCAAAGATATAAAAGTTGGGGAAAAGTTAACTGCCGAAAATATCCGAGTGATTCGTCCGGGTAATGGGTTGCAACCAAAATATTATGAAATTGTACTTGGGAAAACAACTAAATACGATTTGAAAACGGGGACGGCTCTCACTTGGGATTTTTTATTATAAAAAGGTGTTTTTATAGGCTAATTTTCAAATACAGAATAATGAATACAAGGCAACTAAAAAAAATTAAAGAATTATATAATAAAGGTGAAAATTTGATGGAGTATTTTCGTCAATCGAAAAATCAGAGCTATAATGATACCGAATCAGTATTGATTAGCTATGATTTTCAAGCAGGTTCTTATATCAAATATACAGAAGAGCATGCTGACTTTAATCAAAAATATACCAGTGGGTTAGCTGAGATTATTACGCAATTTTGTCCAAGTAGTGTACTTGAAGCTGGAGTTGGAGAGGCAACTACGCTTAAAAATGTCATTGCTAAATTATCCATCAATGATTTAAACGTATATGGATTTGATTTATCGTGGTCAAGAGTAAGGTATGCGAAGCAATATTGCGAAGACAGCCCTAAAAATATTACTTTATTTACGGGGGATATGTTCCAAATGCCTATCCAAGATAATTCGATTGATGTGGTTTATACTTCTCATGCCATAGAGCCTAATGGCGGACGTGAATTGGAAGCTTTAAAAGAGTTGTATCGGGTAACTCGAAAATACTTGATATTACTTGAGCCTTGTTTTGAGTTGGCTACCGAGGTGGCAAAACAGCGTATGCTTCATCATGGTTACGTTACGAAATTACAAAGCACCATCGAGGAATTGGGGTATAAAGTCATCGAATTTAAATTATATGAGCATAATGACAATCCGTTAAACCCTACAGGAATTACGATTCTTGAGAAGACCGATAACCTCCTGCCTGTTATCGAAAATCCGTTGGCGTGTCCGAATACGTTAGGGGCTTTAAAGGAATATGAGTCTGGATTTTATGCACAAGAAAGCTTTCTTGCGTATCCGAAATTGGATGGAGTTCCTTGTTTATTACCTGAAAATGCACTGATTGCAAGCCATTTTGAAGATTTTCAGACCTGATAGTTTGGTGTTTTATACCTCATCATTTTAGTTTAAACTTTCATTATATGAATTTGATATTAGAGGCAATACCTCATGATT
>CAZNYR010000016.1:0-49813 GCA_964577275.1 uncultured Cytophagales bacterium
AATGTTTTACAATTTTGCTGATGTTACGGCTTGAAGATGCCAAAAATTATCCTGAACAAATGATTGATGCAGAGGAAGTTTTTGAAAAATGGAACAAAATAGATAATGTCGATGAACTTGTTTAAATTATTCATGACCCAAGAAGCCGAACAAGATGTGAAGGATATTTGGCAATATTACGAAGAGCAACAAAAAGGTTTGGGTAAAAGAATGCGGAAAGAACTTCAAAAAAATTTGAAACTCCTCCGACAACACCCCGAAATGTACGCCAAATTTAAAGAAGATGTGCGAAAAGGTAATCTGAAAAATTTTCCGTATTCCTTTTATTATCAGAATGATATGCCCAAAGAATTGGTCAATATTTTGGGCATTTTTGCACAGGCACAAGACCCCAAATCGCTCCGAAAAACACTAATTTCACGCATTAAAAAATTGGAGAGCTTGTAAATGGAAAGATTCTGAAACAAAGATTTTCCATATCTTTGATTCCTACAAAGAACTACTACCCTAAATTCGGAACATCTGTATTTTGAACCTGTCGTTATGGAAAAATCACCCTTGTATTCGGTCGTTGTGCCAGTCTATAATAGTCAAGAAACCCTCGAAAAACTTTTCGAGCGGATTCAAAAAACATTTCAGAATTTAGCCCTTGATTTTGAAGTTATTTTTGTGAATGATTGCAGTCGAGATAAAAGTTGGGAAGTTCTCAAAACATTACAACAAACTCATGCTCAATATGTTACGATTATTCATCTTGCCAAAAATTTTGGGCAGCATAATGCGCTTATGTGTGCTTTTAATCACATCAAAGGCGATTTTGTCATTACCATTGATGATGATTTGCAAATCCCGCCCGAAGAAATTGCCAAATTAATTGCCAAACAAAATGCCACGGATGCCGATGTGGTTTATGGCATTTATGAGCGCAAAAAACATAATTTGTTCCGCAATTTTGGCAGTAGTGCTGTGCAATTTATTTTTCGTCAGATTTTCAAAGCCACAGGAAATATTACCGCTTTCCGACTCATCAAAGGTGATATTATCCGAAGCATTCGCCAACACCGCCAGAGTTTTGTTTTTGTGGATGGATTATTGCACTGGCATACGCAATTCTTTGAACGTCAATTCGTTAGACACGAAAAACGGGCGTTTGGAAGGTCTGGCTATTCCCTCAAAAAATTAATAGTACTTACCAGCAATTTAGTATTTAATTTTACTACCTATCCACTTCGATTATTGGTCTTTTTGGGGACATTTTTTTCGGTTACCAGTTTTTTATTTGGCAGTTATTATTTGCTCCGAAAAATATTTCATGATGTCCCGATGGGTTATACTTCACAAATTGTATCAATTTTCTTTAGTTCGGGGATTATTTTGTTGGTAATTGGCGTGGTAGGCGAATATATCGGACGGATTTATTCCTTGCAGAACGACAAACCTCAATTTTCGGTTCGTTATTCCTCTGAAAATCAGAAGAATAAATAAAGATAGTGCCAAATTTGTCATCTTGTGAACCTGAGAAAACCCTAAAAAACGACAATAATCTGAATAAATGTACGTACATTGAATTTTCCGAAGTCTGTATAAAAAAACCGATGTATAGTGTACTTTTTTTAACACAAAATAATAATTTTGATTAAGTAATTATGATAGATTACATCACGAAAACGACTTTTTATGGCAATACGCATCTGAATTGGTTTTTGACCTTTATGCTGATGATGCTTGCTGTGGTGGCGGGTAGGGCAGTATATTGGATTATTGGCAAAACCATTAAACGCCTGACTGCCCAGACACGCACTCGCCTTGATGATATTCTGGTGGATATGATGGAAGAGCCTTTTGTGTTGTTTATTACGTTGTTTGGGATTCGTCAAAGCCTCAAAATCTTGACTTTGTCCCCGATAGCTGAAAATATAGTGGGTAATGTGTATCATTTTTGTCTGGTTTTTACGGGGGCTTGGCTGGTTTCTCGGCTTTTCAATGCGTTGGTTGAGGAATATATTGTGCCGTTGGTCGAAAGGTCTGAAACCGATTTGGATGATTTATTATTACCGTTTATTCGTAAATTTTTCAATGCGACTATCTGGATTTTGGCAATTATTTTGGCATTAAACAATGCGGGCTATGATGTCGGAGCGATTCTGGCGGGGCTTGGTATCGGGGGGTTAGCTTTCGCTTTGGCAGCCAAAGAAACGGTTTCTAATTTGATTGGTGCAGTTACAATTTTTATTGACCGCCCATTTGTGGTGGGCGATTTGATTCGTTTTGATGGACACACCGCCTATATCGAAGAGATTGGAATGCGAAGCACACGCCTTCGGATTTTGTTTGAGGAGCGCGCTTTGATTGTCCCGAACTCGGATTTGGTCAATACCAAAATCATTAATATTTCTGCCGAACCCAGTCGGGTATTTGATATTAGTTTGCCATTTTCGCTCAATACGCCAACAGTGCGCCTCAAAAAAGCACAGGAATTAATTGCCCAAGTCATTGATAATCACAAATATACCGAAGAAAAAAAGATGGTAGGCTGTCGGTTAGGTGTTTCGTTTGTCGAGATTTTGGTTAAGTTTTGGGTAAAACATGAATGTTTGCAAGAAGTAATTGATTATCAATCGGTTAGAAGTCAGATTTTCATGCAAATTTTCGAGGCATTCGAGAAAGAAGGCTTACGAGTCGCTCGACCTTCGGGCGAGATTGTGGGGGGACGAACGGTCAATCCCGAAATTGAATAAGCATCAAATTTTCAAGAAAAACATCGTTTAGGCTTAAATACGTAGTGTTTAGTTAAGTATTAAGACGATATAATTGTTTGAAAATCAATAAATTACATTCAAACTAAAATACAAACTAAATTTGCATCGGTACTTACAGCCGTCAAGGAAGTTAAAATGAAACACAAAATTGAGCTAAAAGTCAAATCCATGAACATTACTGCCGAATAATTTTTAGATTTGCGACACCTTATGCCCGAAAAAGATGCATTTATTTCTTGAATCTAAGAAATATATCGAAAATGATATAAAAAACTATCTACACGAATTGCCTGATAATTTGTTAAAATTTTCCGCAAACTAAAAAAACTGACCACTCAAAAATGAACCTAATTTTATTTGATGACGACATCCGCACCGCACTTTTGCCACTGACTTATACTCGTCCGATTGCACGGCTTCGGGTGGGGATTCTGAAAATCGCCCGAAAGTGGATGACACACCTCAAAATTGCCGAAGAAAACGTTTCGTATCTTTCGGTAGAATATTTACGAGTTAAATATCCGTTGCATTATTCGCACGAAAATATTTATGTCAATGGGGCGGTTTGTCCCAACCCAAACTTGGTGCAAAAAATCCTGAATTTACAGCCCGATGAATGCCTGATGGCTGATGAAAAAGTCATCGCCATCAAGACCAACAAACGGTTTGAAAATTACGATGTCTTGTACGATTTTTCCTATGGAAAAAAATCAAATCGCCAACAAATCGAACTGCCCACGGTCATTGAAAGAACGTGGCATTTGTTCCAAAAAAATCGTTCAGAAATTATTGCTGATTATGAAATCTTGACGGCAGGACGAAAATCCCAACCCATAACTGATAGATTTACAGCAGTTTATGGAAAAGAAAACATCTTTTTGGAACAAGGTGCTACTGTCAAAGCCAGCATCCTGAATGCCGAAGATGCTCCAATTTATTTGGGCAAAAACGCCACAGTTTGTGAGGGGGCGATTATCAAAGGAGCTTTTGCTTTGGGCGAAGGTGCTACCGTAAATGCTGGCGCAAAAATTCGGGGCGATTCCACAGTAGGCGATTTCTCGAAGGTCGGTGGCGAAGTTTCTAACTCCATTTTGCAAGGATACAGCAACAAAGGACATGACGGATTTATGGGCAATTCGGTGCTGGGATATTGGTGTAATTTGGGGGCTGATACCAATACCTCGAATCTCAAAAATAATTATAGCATCGTTAAAACTTGGGATTATCGTACTGATAGTTTTACGCCTACTGGCTTACAATTTGTGGGCTTGGTCATGGGGGATCATTCAAAGTCTAGTATTAACACAATGTTTAATACAGGCACGGTTGTTGGTGTCGGAGCGAATTTATTTGATGCAGGATTTCATCCCAAATTTGTGCCGTCATTTGCTTGGGGTGGACAAGATAAATTTCAAACGTTTCGTTTTGACCGTTTTTATGAGTTGGTCGTCTTGATGATGAAACGCCGAAACCGCAAACCCGCCGAACGAGAAGTCGAGATTTTGCGACATATTTGGGAACAAACCGCCAAATATCGGTATTGGGATATGTACAAATAACCAAAAAAAGCAATGAAATTTCAATGATTAGTCATAAAACCTTACACAAGTTTGGGTTTTGATAATTATTTTCAAATCGTAAATCAGCCACAGGTATAAATCAGGAGTGTATAATAATTTAGCTACTGAATTTTTTAAATTAAATATTTAATTGTTTACCTTTAAACCTAAAATCAAGATGATACTCAAAAATCTAATGCTATTTTGGATGTGGCTGGTGGCAGTTTCTTGCTCACAACCTTCTGATAACCAGACTAGTATCGTAAAAGTAGTTGCGCCAGAAATCTTCAAACAAAAATTAAGTCAAACGCCTGATGCCATTTTGGTCGATGTACGCACACCTGCCGAATGGAGTGGAGGAGTTCTGGAAAATGCACAACAAATGAATTATCAGGATGCCGATTTTGAGCAACGAATAACAGCCTTAGATAAATCTAAACCCGTATTTGTATATTGCAAATTAGGCGGAAGGAGTGGGCGAGTTACTTCAATTTTGGAAGAAGCTGGTTTTCAGCAAGTTTATGATTTAGACGGAGGAATCGTTGCTTGGCAAAATCAAGGATTCAAAGTCGTATCTCCTTAGAAAATCGCCTAAATTGTACGGTAATTTATAATCATAAGTTATTGATAAACAAAATTTTATACTTATTTCAGTACAGTTATCCAACAAAAATAGATAAAAATAGTACCTAAATTGATTATGAAAAAAATAGCACTTCACTGGCAAATCCTGATTGGGATGGGGCTGGGCGTATTGGCAGGATTGACGCTGAGTTCGATGGGTATGGTTCAATTTGCGATGGACTGGATTAAACCTTTTGGCACGATTTTTATTAATTTGCTCAAATTAATTGCTGTTCCTCTGGTATTAGCTTCATTAATTAGTGGAGTTTCTAATTTAAGTGATATTTCTAAACTTTCTCGGATGGGTTCTCGGACTTTGGGTATTTATATCATGACCACCATTATTGCGATTGTGTTGGGGTTGGTCATTGCGAACCTTGCACAGCCCGGAAATTCGTTTTCTGAAGAGAAAAAGGCTAAATTCCAAGCCGAATTTGCCGAAAAAGCCAAAGAAAAACAAGAAACTGCCTTCAAGGTCAAAGACCAAAGTCCCCTACAACCTTTGGTGGATATTGTGGCAGATAATATTTTTGACTCGGTGAGCGATAACCGCAATATGCTAAAAGTCATATTTTTTGCCGTATTATTCGGAATTGCAATGCTGATGATTCCGCCTGATGTGGCTGCGCCTGTCCAGAAGTTTTTTGCGGGCATCAACGAAATTATTATCAAAATGGTCGAACTCATTATGGCTTCTGCGCCTTTTGGAGTTTTTGCGTTGTTGGCTTCTTTGATTGTCGAATTTGCGGGTAATGATCCCGCCGAAGCCTTAGAATTATTTGTCGCTTTGGGTTATTATTCGGCGTGTGTACTTTTTGGGCTGGGAATTATGACTTTTGCAATTTATCCACTTATGCTACGATTGTTTGTGAAGTTTGATTATATCAAATTTTTTCAAGGCATTTCGCCCGCTCAATTAATGGCGTTTTCGACCAGTTCGAGTGCCGCTACTTTGCCCGTTACCATGGACAGAGTCGAGAAGGAACTCGGTGTCCCTGAGCAGATTACGGGATTTGTCCTGCCAATCGGAGCGACAGTCAATATGGACGGAACAAGTCTATATCAGGCGGTGGCGGCTTTGTTTATTGCACAGGCATACGGTATGGATTTGAGCTTGAGCGCACAACTGGGCATTATTGCTACGGCTACGTTGGCTTCCATTGGTTCGGCTGCCGTACCCGGTGCTGGGCTGGTGATGTTGGTGATTGTTTTGGAACAAGCTAAAATTCCTGTCGATGGCGTTACATTGATTTTTGCGGTCGATAGAATTTTGGATATGTGCCGAACTGTTGTTAATGTTACGGGCGATGCAACGGTTTGTACTTTGATTGCGGTTTCGGAGGGCGTTCTGAAAAAAAATGACGAAGAAGAAAATAATTAAACTTGGATAAGTGCCGATATTAAATTTAATTTATAGTTTGATTGGAGTGTAATTTGTTGATTTTCAAATAATTATATCGTCTTAATACTTGATACTCAATACTTAGGATGCAACATTTTTACCTCAAAAAACATCTTTTTAGTGAAACATACAGTTTACATAAAGAGTAGGGCAAATCTAATTGTAAGACATGATTCAAATTTAGGTTGTATTTTGATTTTAGTGTCATGTGTTGATGTTAAAATAATTACGATGTTTCAATCCGTCCTACTAAAATACGCTGTATTGCTTAATCATAATTTAGAAACTCCAAAACGTAAAATTCGATGAAAAACATCCCCATTATTTTATCTTTGTGCCTGTTTATCAGCTCTTTAAGTGTTCAGGCACAACTGCAAGAAGAGGAATACGATGACGTATATTTTTTTGCGAAAGACCATGAAGCCATCGCCAAAAATGACCTTATCAAGGCACAAAAACGAGCCGAATTTCGGGAAAATGTTGAAAAACAACTCCAAAAAGAGAACAAACAGCAAGTTGTTCAGCCCCGACAAAGTTTACATTTTAATCACGATTTATCGCCACAAACTCAAAATTTTGGGCTGATGCACCATCGCCCCAGACTTCATCTTTCGTTCGGAAATGCCGCATTTGACCCTTTCCAGTCTATGTACTATAATCAAGGTTTTGGCACATTTTATGACCCATATTTTAACTCGTTTTATGACCCAATGATGATGGGATATAATCCTTGGGGACAAAATTTTGCCTTCCAAAATCGGTTCGGTTGGGGCATGAACCAAGCAAATTGGCTGTGGGGAAATCGCCGTTTTGCCTCCAATTATTACGGGTATGGCGTGTGTCCGACAACCTACGCTACGGCATACACTTCTTTCAATAATAACGAAATTTTGAGAGATACACGAAAGGTCTTTAAGGGCGCACGAGGCAGTCGAAGTTCGGGCATTCAGTATGCAAATGATAACGTATCTGGCTCAAAATCAGACCTTAATAATGGACGAGTCGAACAGCGAAGTCGAACCACGCCAAACTATCAGAACAATCAAAATGTGAATAAAGATACGTGGAACAATTCTCGAAAACGAGAACGAGGAAGCATTTTTGATGGAAACGATGCGGATAACAAAAATCGCTCAAAATCACCAATTTACAATAATTCGGATACCAATAATCGGTCAAATAATTTTGGCAACAATTCTCGTAATCGTTCGAGTAACTTTGGCAATTCGGGAGGAGGAAATCGAAGTTCGGGAAGCGGTGGTTCATCAACCAAATCACGCACACGAGGCAGAAATTAATCAAGTATTTTTCTCTTCTGAAGTCCCGTTCATTTTCCGATAAATGAACGGGATTTTTTCGTACTTTTGGCGACACATTTCACCAATGTTGTAACGAAAAAACACGTATTAGATTGATAATGAATTACATACAAACGTTGGAATATCTCTACCAACAACTCCCTATTTTTCAACGTCAAGGACAATCTGCCTTCAAAGTGGGCTTGAAGAATAGCATTTCTTTTGCAGAATATTTAGGAAATCCGCACCAAAAATTCAAAAGTATTCATATCGCAGGCACGAATGGTAAAGGTAGTTCAGCGCATTTGACCGCCGCTATTTTGCAATCGGCAGGCTACAAAACGGGGCTTTATACTTCGCCCCATCTCAAAGAATTTACCGAACGCATACGCATTGATGGTCAGGAAGTTACACAAAATTTTGTCGTATATTTTGTTCAAAAACATCGGCAATTTATTGAGCAGCTAAAACCTTCGTTTTTTGAAGTTACTGTCGCTATGGCATTTGACTATTTTGCCTCACAACAAGTTGATATTGCGGTAGTTGAGGTGGGACTGGGGGGGAGGCTGGACACGACAAATATTCTCGAACCCGAAATTTCGTTAATTACCAATATTAGTTATGACCATCAGGAAATTTTGGGCGATACGCTCGAAAAAATTGCATTTGAAAAAGCGGGAATCATCAAACCTAACACGCCCGTAATTATTAGTGAAACACAAGCCGAATCCGCCCCCGTATTTCAGAAAATTGCCTCCGAAAAAAAAGCAGAAATTCAATTTGCTGACCAAATTTATTCGGCTCAAAAATCTGATAATCAGTCTTATACTATTTTTCAAAATGAAGTTATTTATTTAAAAAATGTCGTTTCTGACCTTAAAGGCGAATGGCAAACCAAAAATATTCTCGGCGTTTTGGCTTTAGTAAAAAAACTCAAAAATTTTACGGTTTCGGAAGAAAACTTACGAGAAGGAATTGCTAATGTAACTCAACTCACAGGACTAAAAGGACGATGGCAAATCTTACAACATACGCCCACAATACTATGCGATACCGGACACAACGAGGCGGGCATAAAACTTATTTTAGAACAAATTAAGACCTTGAAATTCAATCAGTTACACATGGTTTGGGGAATGGTAAAGGATAAAGACATCAAAAAAATCTTGAAATTATTACCCAAAGATGCCATGTACTATTTTTGCCAGCCTGACATTATTCGGGGGCTTTCTGCGGAGATATTAGCGAAAATTGCTTCAGAATATAAACTAAAAGGAGAAATTATTCCTAAAGTTTTGGAAGCTACCGAAAGAGCGAAACAAAAAGCCAACCAAGATGACCTCATTTTTATTGGTGGGAGTACATTTGTTGTAGCAGAATTAAATTTAATTTAAAATTGTATTTATTTGATTTATGAAAAAAATTAAATCTAAAAATATTACGATTAAACAACGTATCGAGGCACTCAAAAATATTCCAGCTCTTTTTTTGATGATTCACAAAAGTAGCCCACTTTTGTTTTGGCTGAATATTCTTTTACGCATCGTAAAGTCAGGAATCCCCGTAGGATTACTCTATTTCGGAAAGTTGATTATTGACCAAATTGTAATATTATCGCAAAATACCGATGAATCAGCCGAATTAGTTTGGTGGTATCTAAGCGCAGAATTTGGTTTGGCTATTTTATCCGACATAATTAGCAGAACTATCACATTAACAGGTACTTTACTTGGTGATAAATTTGCAAATGATATTTCTGTCCGCCTCATTGAACACGCCTCAAAATTAGATTTAGCACAATTTGAAGACCCCGAAACGTATGATAAATTAGAGCGTGCCAGACGACAGACTTTGGCTCGAACTCGATTAATGACTCAAATTCTGAATCAATTTCAAGGTTTGGTAACGATGCTTTCTCTCGCTATCGGATTGATAACTTTTAATTGGTGGTTATTAGTATTATTAACATTAACTATTATTCCTTCTTTTATTGGAGAAATGTATTTTAATAAGAAATCATATTCATTAATTACAAGTTGGACACCTCAAAAACGAATTTTGGACTATTTGCGTTTCATTGGGGCAAGCGATGAAACTGCTAAAGAAATTAAACTATTTGGGTTATCGGAGTATATTACCCAAAAATTCAAATATTTATCAGATAAATATTATGATGAAAACAAAAAACTAAATTTGAGCCATAGTTTTTGGACAACTATCCTAATGGTTTTTGGCACAATCGGGTATTATGGGGCATATCTTTTCATCATTCGCCAGACGGTAAATGGGCAACTATCATTGGGCGATTTGACCTTTCTGGCAGGGGCATTTTTACAGTTACGCCGCCTTTTGGATTCGGTGCTGTCCGAGTTGGCGAGTGTAACCGAAAGTGCCTTGTATCTCAAGGACTTATTTGATTTTTTTGAAATCAAACCCACGATAATTTGCCCTAAAAATCCTCGTGAATTTCCCAATCCGATTCGGCAAGGTTTTGAATTTGTGGACGTGGGTTTTCGGTATCCAAATTCAGCGATTTGGGCGAATCGACATCTTAATTTTAAGCTACGTCCACACGAAAAATTAGCCCTTGTTGGCGAAAATGGTGCGGGCAAAACGACATTGGTTAAACTATTAGCACGACTTTATGACCCTTCCGAAGGACAAATCCTGTTGGATGGGTATGACCTCAAAGAATATGAACCCGAAAAAGTACAAAAATATATTGGTGTTATCTTTCAGGATTATGTGCGTTTTCAGATGACAGCAAGAGAAAATATTGCCGTTGGGAATATTACAGAGTTAGATAATTTTACAAAAATTGAAGCAGCCGCCAAACAAGGATTAGCCAATATAGTTATCGAAAATTTACCTAAAAAATACGAACAGATTTTAGGTAAACGCTTTGATTCTGGTACGGAACTTTCAGGCGGACAATGGCAAAAAATTGCAATTAGCCGAGCTTATATGCGTGATGCCCAAGTACTTATATTAGATGAACCTACTTCTGCACTTGATGCACGAGCCGAGCATGAGGTTTTTTTACGCTTTTCGGAACTCACCAGAGGCAAATCGGCAGTGCTGATTTCGCATCGGTTTTCAACAGTCAGAATGGCAGATAGAATCTTGGTTTTGGAACAAGGACAAATTACCGAAATAGGAACTCACGAAGAATTATTGCAACAAAATGGTAAATATGCCGAGCTATTTTATTTGCAGGCAAAAGGGTATCATTAAGTAAGTTTCTTAAAAAAATTATATTTTAATCAATTCAAAAATGGCGTAATTTATACTCATAGCCAAAACTATTTTGGATAGATTTTGGTAATAATTTGACTTCTGTTATTAAATCATTTTTTTTATCTACGTAAGAAAAATTATCAATTTTACATTTTTTACAAATTAACCAACTTTCAGATACGTTCAAAATAAATATTTTTATGAATATCTTACATATTAGTTATCTTGACAGAGGTGGAGCATCGGCAATACGCCGTTTGCACTATGGACTATTGGATAATGGTTATAATTCTGATTTATTAACAGCAGATACCATGAGCGAAACTCGGCGTAGAAAAATCTTTTATCAATTACAAAGTACTGAAAATCTGCATTTTATAGATAAAGTCAAAATTAAACTTGGCTTACGAAGCCCGCACAATTTGTACGATACACAAGGTTTACAACTGCAAGGACATCAATTAGGTTATGGATTTACGTTTCCAGAAAGTTTGGAGGATATTACCAAGCATCAATTATACCAAAAAGCGCATATTATTCATCTGCATTGGGTAGATAAAATGATTAATTATCCGGTGTTTTTTCGTAAAAATACCAAACCTGTCGTCTGGACTTTGCATGATATGCACGCTTTTACGGGTGGACTTCATTATTCTATTGGTGTTAATTATGAGGCAGAACAGCTTATTGATTACATTCAACCTGAACAAAATAACTTAGATAAAATATTAAATCGTAATATTACGATAAAAAAACAAAGTATTGATAATCAAAAAATTATGGTCATTCCTACGACTCAAAAAATGAAGCAATTATCAGAAAAAAGCCAAATTTTTAAAAATTTCTTACATGAGCTAATTCCATTAGGTTTAGATACAAATATTTTTAAACCGTATGATAAAATCATGTGTCGGAAGTTGTTCGATATTCCGAAAGAGGCTCAAGTTTTGGTATTTGTTTCAGCCGATTTAAAAAATAAATTTAAAGGATTATCTATATTAGTGGAAGCCTTATCCAAATTAGAAAATCCGCCTTATTTGTTGGCTATTGGACAAAAAAATAACGAATTAATACAATTACCTTACATTCGATTTACAGATTATATTTTGGATGAGAAATTAATGGCAATGGCATATTCTGCGGGTGATTGCTTTGTAACTCCCTCATTACAAGAGGCTTTCGGACAAACAACGATTGAGGCGATGGCTTGTGGCTTGCCTGTGATTTCGTTTGAAACTTGGGGCGCACTTGATTTGATTGATGATACCAATGGAATTATCGTTAAGAGTCTGACTTCCAATGGTTTAAAAGATGCAATTGAAGCGGTTTTAGTACAAAAAGTTCACTTTTGCTCCAAAACTATTAGGGCTAAAACGGTTCAGAAATACGATAGTAACGTATTGATAAATGCACATATCAAACTGTACGAAAGGATGTTAGCTTTGTAATTCTCGTTGTATATTTTGACGTGCAATCTCCTCTAAATCAGTAAGTTGATGGTATATTTTCGGACGGTTTAAAAAATTTTGCAAGATTTTCTTTCGAGCTTTTCGATATATAAATAAAGGTACATACTCATATTCTTGCCGTATGGCATGACAATATTTAGCATACTTTTCGGGTGAAGCTCCCAAAATTGCCAAGTCAAAATCTAAAAAGTAGGTCAAATCAGTTTCTTCCGAATGAATTTGGTGCGTTTTTGTTGTTAAAATATAGAAATATACTTTAGAAACAACATTTTCAGGAATTTGCATTTGGCGCATCTTTTGTTGAGCAAATATTGCACTTTTTGTTTCGTTATCTTTTTGGGTAGCCTGATAAATTATATCATGAAACCAAATTGAAAAACATACTGCATCAAACTGAAGTAATTGGTTTTCAAATTGTTGTGCCAAGTTTAACATTTCGGAAATATGAGTCAGATTATGATAGTGTCGATTTTTTTCGGAATATTTTTGGATAATTTCATCAAATATTGGTACCAAAACTTTTTTTGAAACCGCATATTTGTGGGTAAGGTTTTCCCATGAATTTTTCAAAATCAAATTTATATCATGTTCCATCGCCATTAACGATTAATATAATCAATGGTTACATATTTTTCATGTACCGAAATGCGAGAAATTGAGCCATAATCAATACCCATCCGAAAGGCATTTTTAAGAGGAATTTCCAAAAAATGACAAATCAAAGTACGAATTACTCCTGAATGCGTAACGATATAAACTTGCTGATTATCAGGTAATTGAGTTGTAATAATGCTATGCCAGAAGTCCAAAGCCCTATCTAATACATCTTGCATATTTTCGCCGTTGGGCGGTCGATTATTGACAATATCTTTGCCCCAAAAATCCATTTCTCGTTTAGGCACTTCGACCCATTTTTTCAATTCCCAGTCGCCAAAATTATATTCTTTTAAGCGTTCGTCAAACGTAATATTTACAAACATATCCTGCGCTAATTGCCGACATCGTTTTAGTGGGCTACTATAAATGAGTGCATCCGAAACGGGTGAAATTTTTGATGTAACTATCTGTTTATCAGTAAGGTATGAATTTGAAAGGGCAACATCGCTTGCCCCATAACACACCGTGCGAGGGATTTCGACACGAGTATGTCGAATAAGATAAATTTCCATAATTTTTTGTTTTTTTAGGGTCAGTTTATGCTGTTTTATCGCAAAATTGATACCTTAATATTCAAAATTACTGCTAATTTGTCAAATGTTTTTGGTTTCTTAAAATAACAATTAATACGATAGGTGAACCTACCAGCGAAGTAATAATATTAATGGGCAATACTAATGATTCATGAGGTAATCTTGAAACCAAATCGCACCCCAACAAGACGGAAATTCCGACCAATGCAGAGGCTGGAATCAGAATCCGATGGTCAGAAGTATCAAATAAAAAACGAGTCAGATGTGGAACAGATAAACCTACAAAACCAATTATTCCGCAAAAAGCCGTTACTGTTCCTGCCGAAACACTCGTGAGTAAAATAATCCAAAACTGCGTGCGTGCAATATTTACGCCCAAACTTCGGGCATATTCATCTCCTAATACCCAGAGATTCAGGGATTTAGATATAAGGAATGCGCCTCCAATCGTGGTGGAGGTTACGCCAAAAAATAACGGCAGATGTGCGATTTCAACGCTACTTAAACTCCCAAAAGTCCATAATAAATACTCCTTAATTTGGTCTGGAGATGCGAAATATTGCCAAATGCTCACTAACGAAATCGTTAAATTTCCAATCATTAAACCGACAATGAGCAAGGATGTTTGATTTTTTAAAACCCTGGAAATCAATAAAATAATAATCATGATGACCATCGAACCTGCCGAAGCCGATACAATCAGAATATGTCCTCCAAAAAGATTCGCCGTAAGGCTTAGCGAACCCGCCCCCAAAATTACAAAAGCCGTCCCCAGACTTGCACCCGAAGTAATGCCTAAAACTGAAGGACTGGCAAGCGGATTGCGGAAAAAAGTTTGCATCAAAAGTCCTGATACTGAGAGTGATGCGCCACATAAAACTGCCGTGAGGGTACGTGGCAGACGAATTTTATGAATGATATTTTGGTGTAAGTTACTGGACGAAGGCTCAAATAGTATTTCCAGAATCTGAAACAAGGGAATTTTGACCGTTCCGATGCCTAATTCTGCAACAAATAAGGTTATTCCTAAACCCAAAATCATGGAAAAGTACAAAAAAAGTTTCATCTATTTTGTGTCTGCTTTAGTACCAAATTCAGGCTGACGACGAATCGAATATGTGAATAAAATTTGTTCGTTTTCATCTCTGAAAAATTCCAAGAAATAGGCAAAGCGATGCTCGGCTTTACCTTTGAAATGAATCCATGAACCTAATAACTCATTTTTGTATAAAACCAAGAATATATTTAGATCTTTTATCTCTAAAAATAAACCTGTTTCTTCTCCATTTTGATAGACAATTAGTGTATCATTTTGAGGTGTAAGTTGTCTGATTTGGATGTCATTAATCGTAATATTTGGCTCGGTCAAAATGTCAATTTGATTTGGATATTTATGTTCGTAATAGGTCATGCCCACGAACCGAAAAAAATCGGATTCTGTACTTTGTGCATAAGCGTAGATGAGTGCAAATAGCGACATCAAACTTATACCTAAAAATATCTTGACAAATAATTTTAGTTTTTGTAACAAGCTCTATTTCAGTTTTTTATAATAGTAAAATGTATGGTTTGGGAGAATTTCAGGATGAAAAATTTTGATTAAATCAGCCAAAACTACATCAGGTTTCGTGATGCTACTTTCAAAATATTCATACGCACCTGTCTCGGTTTTTCGGCGATGATAACTATACAATTTATCCTCTTGAAAGGCTTTGAAATCTGCCAGTTTTCTATCCGTATTTAACATCATTTCTTTCGATTCGGTGTGCCCTAAATTAATCCAAAAATCTGCCTTGAGATTCTGACTATAAATCTCCTCAAAATCCGTTGGAATACTACCTGTTCCTTTTGTACTTTTCTTATAATAGTCAGCACCAGCATCCGCCAGAAAATGCGCCATATAACTCTCGCCCGCAGGCAAATACCAAGTTCCTTTGTAAGGCACATCTGTAATCACGGTGGGCTTTGGTAAGTGTTTTACTTGTTGAGTGAGCATTAAATAATTGGCTTCAATTTTTTTGAATTTTCTTTCTGCCTCATTCTTGGAATTATACAAAATACCGATGAGTTTTAACCATTCTGCTCGTCCCAAAGGCGTGTTTTCTAACCAATCGGCAGTAACTAAAATTTTGATGCCAAGTTTTTGCATTTTTTCAAGAATTGGCATCGAATTACCTATTCCTGAACTGACCAAAATGACATCAGGATTCAAACTTAAAATCAGTTCTTCGTTGAGCATATTTGCTTCTCCAACTTCGAGCGTTTTTCCTTCCGAAACACGTTGTTGAATGACTGGATTGGCAACGTAATTTTTATTTGTAATTCCGATAACCGATTTAATTTGCCCCATTTCGTCAATCATTCCTACTTGTGTTCCAGATAAACAGATTACATCCTTAATAGGAATAGTGATAATTTGATTATCTGTAAAATGCTTTGGTTTTGGTTGATTTTTATTTATCAAAACATACTGTAAACTATCCTGAGTTTCTTTGGAAGAGTTATAAATGGTAAGTAATTGATATAGTCCAAAATCTTGAATATCAATATTTTGAGCATATTTTATCAATTTTTTTGCTTGTATTTTTGAGCCAAGCGAGTCGCTCCGGATTTCAGATTGTCCTAAGGTTTGGTCTGAAGGTTGATTCGAGCATGACGAAACAAAATTTATTAGAAAAATACAAAAAAGAGATTTAAGAAGAAGTTTCATCAAGATTAATGGTTTCACGAATTTGGTAATCATTGCGTTTGGGTGAATTTAGAGAAATCAATTCGCCAAGAAATCCTGCCAAAAAAAACTGTACGCCGATAATGACGGCGGTCAAGGCGATAAAAAATAAAGGCTGGTCGGTTACTTCTCGTTGGATTTGGTCTGGATTTCCGAAATTTGATAAATAGAATTTTTCAAAGGTAAGCCAAAAAGTTACCGCACCGCCAAACAAAAAAGCAAGGCTTCCTAAAGTTCCGAAAAAGTGCATGGGTTTTTTCTTGAATCGGCTCACGAACGTAATGGAAAGTAAATCCAAAAAACCATTGATGAACCGCTCGATGCCAAAATATTTGCCTTCGCCAAATTTTCGTTCGGCATGAATAACGACTTTTTCGCCAATCTTTTTGAAGCCATTAAATTTGGCAATGACGGGGATATAGCGGTGCATTTCGCCATAGACCTCGATACTTTTCACGACTTCGGAACGATAGGCTTTGAGTCCGCAATTAAAATCGTGGAGTTGAATGCCCGAAAACTTGCGGGTCGCCGCATTAAATAGTTTGGTCGGAAGCGTCTTGGAAATGGGGTCGTATCGCTTTTTTTTCCAGCCAGAAACCAAGTCAAAACCCTGATGACGAATCATTTGTGCCATTTCTGCAAATTCTTCGGGGCGGTCTTGTAGGTCGGCATCGGCAGTGATGACAATTTCTCCTTGTGTTGCCTGAAATCCCGTATGTAGTGCGGCGGCTTTACCATAATTTCTGCGGAATCGAATGCCCTTAATTGCCTGATTTTTAGTGGATAACTCGTCAATTACTGCCCAAGAATTATCGGTACTTCCATCATCAATTAATAGGATTTCGTATGAAAAATGAGCAGTCGTCAGAGATTGGTCGATGCGTTCGCATAATTCGGGCAAAGATTCTTCTTCATTCAACAAAGGAATCACAACAGAAATATCAATTTTTTTGGACATAAGTCGAGTTGTAAATAATTGATTATTAAGTAATTAAGCAAATATGTCGGGGTTTTGTTTTTTGAAACCGACTGCCAAAAATAAGGCATAAAAACCGTATTTAAAGCATTTGAAAATCATGTCCAATCCAACAAACCAAAACTCGTAGGAATAGGTTTTTTCTTGAAGTAATTTCATCAAATTTTCAAGTAATTTAGCTTGTTCAGCACTTTTGGTTTTTTGAAGCGAATCTTCGATGCGCCAAATCATGATTTCTTGCATTTTTCCGAACAATTCTGGGTCAATAAAATTGTACAAAACAAAGGAAAGTATCGCCTCGCCCATTCCATAAATGATACCAAAAGTAAATAAAGTTTTGAAGGCTTCCCGAAAACTAAAATAGCCGCCGTTCTCGTCCCGAAGGCGCAACGTAAAATAAATGGTCAATGCGCCCATAAAAATTCCGATGAAAAAATTTCCTTCGGTCATTACGTGCAAGCCAGCCGAATACGCCATAAAATTTAGCACCCAGCCAGAAAGAGCAACGATGAGAGAGTATTTATAGATGTTACTGATATTGTGCATATTAAGGTAATTTTTTTTGAATAAATCCTACGAGTTTGCGCTTGAAAAGGATACCAATTCCCATGCCTAAAACCATTCCAATTCCAGCGGTTCTGAGCCAAATGCTGAACGCTGTAGTCTGTGGTGTGAGATTCTGGGCGACCTCTTTGAGTTTCATATAGTCCTCAATTTCGGTTTTCCATGTGGCATAAACTTTGGCTTCATCGGGTTTATTTCGGTCTAATTTATTGAGTTCTCTATCCAAAATATGAAAGTCATTATCAATCTTTTCGGAAACACTGTTTTTGTACTTTTCAAAGATTTCGGGATTGACACTTGAAAGCCAGACGTAAATCATACCTGCATAACAAATACTCGCTAAAGCATTGATAATCAATCCTATACCAATTCCTTGCCAGCCGTGCATTAAACCGCGATTTCGGTAATCTCGAAAATATTTCATGGTCATAATCATGCCCAGTGCATAAATCGGAAAATACAGAAATTGGTGTTCTTCCAAAGGTCGTAAATCAATGGCTAATAAACCTAAAAAAAGTACAAAACAAGCTAATCCAGTTAATATTCCTGAAAATGAAGCCAATTGGAGTAAAAATTTATTCATGTTGATTTGTTTTAAGTCCATCTAATTTTGAATCTTTGATAGGTCAGAATTGTACGATTTATTCGACCTCAAAAAATTGTCCTTTCGTAAAAACGCCTCGTACTTTTCCCTTCAATTTCATACCTACAAATGGCGTGTTTTTTGATTTTGATTTGATGTGTTTTTCGGTAAATTGATATTCCAAATTTTCATCAAATAATGTGAGGTTTGCGATTTCATTTTCGGCAATTTTAGGCACGGCTAATTTTAGAATTTTGGCAGGCTTAATTGCCAGATTTTCAATGATTTGGCTGGTATTCAAATCGGTAAATGTTCGCAAGGAAGCGAAAGCTGTTTCCAGTCCAATGATGCCAAAATCTGCCAAGTTAAATTCTAATTTTTTGCACTCGGTATCGTGTGGAATATGTGCCGAAATGATAGCATCGATTGTACCATCTTTGATGCCCTCCAAAAGGGCGTTTATATCAGCTTGCGTTCGGAAGGGAGGCTTGATTTTTAGGTTGGTGTCAAAACTCGTTAAATCGGCATCTGTAAAGGCAAAACGATAGGCTTCGGTGTCCGCCGTAACATGTAGTTTTTGTGCTTTGGCTTGTCGAATCAAGGCGACTCCTTCGGTAGTCGAAATCTTGGATAAATGCAATTTTCCGCCCGTATAACGTAAGGTTTCTAAAGCCCGTTGAATGGCGATTTTTTCGGCAATATTGGGCATCCCAATCATGCCCAAACGTACCGACTGGATGCCTTCGTTCATTTGTCCATGCTCCGAAAATACAGGCTCATCTGGTGTTATCATTAATTGTCCGTCAAAGTGTTGCAAATATTGAAGGGCATTTTTCAACAATTTGGGGTCATTGCTTTCGGTTAATCCATCCGAAAATGCGATTGCGCCTGCCTGATGCAAATCGAATGCTTCGCTGATGTCTTTTCCTTCGGCATTTTTTGAAATTGCGCCTATCGGCAACAACTCAATGGGTAATAATTTTGATTGATTTTTGAGATACGTAATCATGTTTTTTGAATCGGCGACAGGGTTCGTATTTGGCAGAATTGCCACCCGTGCAAATCCACCATAAAGAGCTGATTTTGAGAGTGTTGTCAGGGTTTCTTTGTGTTCATAACCTGTTTCTCCGTTGAAGGCTTGCAAGTCCGTCCATGCAGGCGATAAGGTCAGATGCGCCGCCGAAATTCTTGGATAATTTGCGTTCAGAATTGGTTGGTCAGAAATGGTTTTGATGATGCCATTTTCGATTAAAAGATGTTGATGCTGACCATGATGAGCGGAGTGTGGGTCGCAAATTTTGACCGCTTCAAAAATGAGGTTTGTCATGCCGTTTGTTTCCAAAATTTTGGCTGTAAAATTACAGATTCACACCAAAAGTCGAAAGTTTTATTTTGGTTTTTAACAAATTATTCTGTCTGACCAAAAATTTCTTGCATAGAAATTCGTGTTTCATCCCTCAAATCTACGTCATTTGCGTAGCATTCTAAACGATTATGCTGTAAATTTGGTTAGGATTCAAATTATAGTTTATTGATAATCAATAAGATAATGACTTTAAATAGTTGATATTGTGTAAAAATCTATGAACCAACCTCATCAAATTTTATTTGTCATCAACCCAAAATCTGGAACAGACAACAAAAAAACACTCTTGCCTGCTATTTCGACCGAGTTAGATAAAAAGCGGTTTGAGGCGCATATCGAATTTACTGAATATGCGGGGCATGGCGTGGAAATTGCCCGAAAAGCAGTCGAAAATAATTTTTTTGCGGTGGTTGCAGTTGGGGGAGATGGCACTATCAATGAAATTGGGCGGTCGCTTATTAACAAAAAGACGGCACTTTACATGATACCTAAGGGGTCTGGAAATGGTTTGGCACGACATTTGGCAATCCCGCTAAATCCTATCCAAGCAATTCAGCACCTGAATCATGCACAACTCCGACAAATTGATGTAGGTTTAGTGAATGGAAGTGCATTTTTTTGTACTTCGGGACTTGGATTTGATGCACATATTAGTAGTCAATTTGCCCAAGTAAAACGGCGTGGAATTTGGGGATATATTCAGGTAGGCTTGCGGGAATATTTCCGCTATAAACCCGAACAATTTATTCTCGAATTTGATGGACAATATATTGAAAATCAGGCTGTTATTTTGACGATTGCGAATGCAAATCAGTATGGAAATAATGCTTTTATTGCGCCAGAAGCTCATATTTCGGATGGACTGTTTGATGTGTGTGTGGTGCGTCCTGCTCATTTTTTTTCAACTTTGGGATTGATTTCAAAGACATTTACCAAAAACATTACATCCTCCTCACGAGTTGAGATTTTTCGGACTTCCGAAATCCTGATTCATCGGGCAAATGCCTCATACATTCACCTTGACGGAGACCCTATCGAAATGTCTGAAAGTTTGTTGTATCGCATTCTTCCCAAAAGTCTAAATGTATTGATGTAAATTATAATCTGTTGATTATCAGAATATTAAGATGATATTTCATGGATATATGTGGATTACCTGAAAATATACAAATAAGTGTTAAATTATGAAAATTTTATATCTTTTACGACACGCAAAATCAAGTTGGGAAAATCTCGAATTAGATGATTTTGACCGCCCCTTAAACTGGAGAGGAAAACAAGATGCTCCTTTGATGGGCAAACTATTAGCTCGAAAATCAATTTTACCCGATTTGATTATCTCAAGTTCCTCAAAAAGAACTCGAAAAACGATACAAAAAATCACACAAGAAATTGATTATCACGAATCTAATGTTGTTTATACCCCCGAATTATACCATGCCTCCTGCTCGGAAATTATGACGATTATTCGTCAGCAATCTGACCAAATTCAGCGACTTATGCTCGTAGGACACAATCCGAGTTTTACGGATTTTGCCAATCAATTTACGGATACTTTGATTGAAAATATACCTACTTGTGGGTTTTGTGAACTTCATTTTCAGAGCTATATGTGGCAAAATATTACATCAGAATCTGCTCGATTAGTGTGTTTTGAATATCCTAAAAAATATCGTTCTATTTTGCCTTAAATGATGGTGTTGAGCTAAAGACATTTTAGATGCGAAACCCGATGACCAAAATATCATCAGTTTGTTTTTCGTGTCCTGTTTTTATCCAATTTTCTAATGTATTTTCCAAGTACGTTTTCTGTTGAAAAAAGGGTTTTGTATGATTTTCGAGTAATAAATTTCGGAAGCGTTTGGTCATAAATTTTCGTCTTTCTTTCCCCCCAAATTGGTCTTGGTAACCATCTGAAAATAAATAAAATATGTCATTCTTTTGTATTGAAATTTCGTTCATCGTAAAAATACGTTTTATTTCTTTTTGATGCCCGCCTATCGAAAACTTATCGCCTTTACATATTTTTATTTCGTGATTTTGGACGTAATAGATTGGGTTTTTTGCCCCCGAAAAGTACAATTTTTGGTTTTGAATATCGACCGAGCAGAGCGTAATATCCATGCCATCACGACTATCCGAATTGGCTTGTTTGAGTGCTGCCCGAACCGATAAATGCAACTGCGATAGTATCTGCCCTGTATCCATGATATTTTTGTCTTTAATAATTTTATCCAGTAAGGAACTGCCCACCATCGACATAAATGCGCCGGGAACACCATGCCCCGTGCAATCGGCAAGGGCAATGATTTGGCGTTCATTTTTTTGGGTAAACCAATAAAAATCGCCAGAAACAATATCACGAGGCTTAAATAAGATGAATAAATCGGAAAAATATACTGAAATATTCGTTTCAAGGGGTAAAATTGCCTGCTGAATCCGCCGAGCATAATTGATGCTGGCAGTAATTTCTTTGTTTTTGTGCTGGATTTGTTCAAGAGAAAATAGGAGTTCATTGCTTTTGGTGGTTAGTTCTTCGGCTTGTGCTTGGATTTCCTCTTTTTGCATCGAAATTTCTTCATTTTTCTGTACCAGTTCTTCATTTTTAGCTTCCAAAATATGTGTGTACTTATTTTGCTCTTGTTTGAATAAATTAACAAAAATAAAAACCAAAGAAAAGATAGTCATCATATTTGTAATTTGTAGATATTGACTTACATTACTGAGCATGAGCTGTTTAGCGACTGGTTCGGTATATTCAAAGATGAATAGACATCCGAAATAACATCCCACCACGAAGAGAAATAAAGATGCGGTTTGCCATTTTTTTTCAAAGAAAAACAAGGGCAAAATAGTACAAGGTAACAAAAAATATTGCGTTAAACTTTCTTTGCCGAAGCCATAGGCAAACAATAAAGTCAAGACCGAAAGATCAATGCATAGCAATAAAAAAGCCTGTATGTGTTTGCGTTTGTGGTTCAACAAAATCATCATGAACATCAGGAGTATTCCTAACCAATTTGCAATAATGAATAAAGGATGTAGGTGGTGCAAAAGCGCAAAATACAGGAAAAATATAGTGATTCCAGTAATGGCTATTGTGTTGGAAATCCGTATTTTACGATTGAGTAAGGCATCGTATCGTGTGTTTGTTCCGATGTTGGTGATGCGTTCTACGATATTTTTACAATGATGATACATGATTTTGTAGTCTAATGTGAATAGTATTGAAAATCAGACGATATATTAGCTTGATTATCAGATAAATATATTTTAATGAAGATGAATTTTACGCCTATTTTTGTTGCCTAAATCTTGATACCTATCATCGTAATATCATCCCGTTGTTTTTCATTTTGTTGATGGTTTTTGAGGGCATCCTCAAAGATTCGCTGTTGTATGTCGAGAGGTCTTGTAGCATTGGCAGTCAATAATTCGATAAGTCCTTTAGTACCAAATTTGACGTGTTTGGGACTGCTTTGGTCAATTAATCCATCGGTCGTTAAGTATAAAATATCGCCTTTTTGTAGGATGATTTCTTGATGGGTAAAAAGTTTATTGGAGCGTTGTCTTCCGCCGATAGATTTATTATCGCCCTTCAGAGTTTGTAAGGTTTTGGGATTTCCTGTGGCATAAAAAAGAGGTCTTTTTGCGCCTGTAAAGGTGATTTTGGAAGTTTTGTCGTCTATTTTTTCGATGCCACAAAGACACAAATCCATGCCGTCATCGTTTATTTTTTGGTCTTGTTTGAGGGCGACTCTAATTTTTTGATTGAGTCGTTCGAGTATTTCTTTGGGTTGATAAATATGTTCATTATTAATGATGGTATTCAAAATATTCGTCCCAATCATGGACATAAAAGCTCCCGGCACGCCATGTCCCGTACAATCAACCGCCGCCACAAAGGTTTGTTTTCGGTCTTTGGAGCGTGCCATCCAATAAAAATCGCCCGAAACGATGTCTTTGGGTTTATAAAGAATGAAAAAATCCGAAAATTCCTGTTGCAGTTCATCGTGAGCAGGCAAAATAGCGGATTGAATGGTTTGAGCATATCGAATGCCTGCGGTCATATTTCGGTTATGTCGAGTAACCTCTTCGTTAAGACGGCGCAAATGTTCGCTTTGTGCGCGGATTTCTTCATTTCGTTGTTTTAATTCTTCATTGCTTTCGAGTACCTGACGTTGGGATTTTTCCAATACATTATTTTTGCTTTCGATTTCTCGTTTGTGCTTTCGAGACCGACGCATCAGGAGAATCATCAAAATGGCAAGCCCCGCCATTAATCCTATTAATGCACTGTAAATCAAGGCTTTACGTTGGAATTCGGCTTTTTGACGTTCCATCGCTTTTCGGAAAGATTCCTCGCGTTGTGCCGCTTGAGTTTCCATCGCTTGGACAGCTTGCGTAAAAGTTTCGTCTTTTTCGATGAGTGCGCCCTGTAACTGCTCGATGAGTTCCTGTGCCATATCCCTGATTTGCAAATGCTTTTCGGCATCGCCTAAGGATTGATACAAGTATTTAAGATAAACAGTGGCTTTTTCTCGGTCGGTATCACTTAAATTGTTTTGAGATTTAACCAATTCTTTAAAAGCACTAATTTGATGTAGGGTGTGTTCTTTGTTCGTGAGATGTTCTTGACTTTTTTTGATGTATTCATCGAGCGTAATATGCGAAATCTGGTCTTCATCCAAGGGGGCAATATTTTCGCTGAATGAAAGCGAATCCGACTCATAATCAGGAGATTGTGTGTTATTTTGTGAGGGATAATCGGATGGATTTTGAATCGGAAAAATGGGCTGTATCCGAATCACGGGATTAAATTGGAGCGAATTATTTTCCGAAATTACGCCGCCTTCTTGCCGAACCGTAACCTGCATTGATTTTGAGTGGGCATCATATTTTTTGTCAATGACATTCCAGCCCTCAAGCTGAAGATTATCATTTTTCGTCAGAATTTGATTGTTAATTTTTACCCGTCCCATAAGGTCAGTTTGATAAAATTTTGACCCAATTTGTGCCTCGATATTACTTAACGGATTGCCCGCTTCATTTTTGAAAGCAACGGCAAATACTTGGTGAGCGACCATACGAATAACCAATTTGCCATTTGCCATATCCAACAAGATTGATTCTTTGGGAAGTCCCATCCCATCGACCATAATAAAATTATCTTTGCGGTCAATGGCTAAGCCCGGAGGCACAACCAAGGAAAAAAGCCCATTTGAATTAGAAGTTGCCTCAATAAATGCCCCGTTGAGGCTAATTTTTGCATCAGAAATGGGTTGGCGGGCATTATCTTCAATTTTGCCTGAAAGTATTACTTTACTTTCGGCGATGGTAATGCTGGTTTCATCAATATCAGGGCGATACTCCCAACTGCTGATTGTCCAGCCTAACTTACTGATTCTGACATCATAAGGTTCGTGTTGTCCTTGGGGAAGTTCATAATTAAACTTACCATCTGCGCCGCTGATGACGGGTTTTTGCTGGTCAATATGGACTAAAATTCCTTCTACGGGTTTGCCATCTTTGGTCAGCACAATGCCTGATTGGGTAACTTGTGCCACCAAATGAAGGGTTGTGCCGATGAATATCCATCCCAACCATACCATAAATTTTATGACCATTTGCATACAAAATGCGTCTTTAAATAACTGATTATCAATATCTAAAACCAATCACACAAATATCATCAACTTGTGCATAATCGCCCTGCCAGCGCGAAAGTTCTTGTTTGAGTTTGATGTGCTGTTCGGTCATGCCCATATATTGGATATTGAGCAATAATTTTTTAAGATTCTTAATCAGAAACTTTCGGTTGTCTGCGCCACCAAACTGATCGACATAACCATCCGAAAAGATATAAATTGTATCGCCTCGCACCAGTTTGAGGGTATGCAATGTAAATGGCTCTAACTTTCGGCGATGAATGCCTGCGGGCTGTCTATCGGCTTTGAGCTGGAATAAATGATAATCCTCCGAATCTATTTTGTCAGCCACCAAAGATTGATTATTGACGATAGCCGCATTGCCATGTTCATTACTTCGTATCATTAATAATGAATTAAATGCCCCAGAAAAATGCAATTCATCATGTTGCTCATCCACCGCACAAAGGGCAATATCCATTCCATCTTTGGGCTGGTTTTTGGTCGTATTTTTTTGATTTTCTTGATGCAAAGTCGAGATAATTGCCTGACTTAATTCATCCAAAATATGATTCGGAGAAGTGATGCCTCGATGAAGGATAATGCTGTTAATCAGGGAGATACCCAGCATCGACATAAAAGCACCGGGTATGCCATGCCCCGTACAATCTGAGGCGACCACGAATTTGAAGCCATTTTTACGTCCCGCCCAATAAAAATCGCCACTCACCTCGTCTTTGGGTTTGAAAAATACAAAATTTTCGGGAAATAACTCATTAATAAGCGTTTTCGGAGGCATCACTGCCTCTTGAATGCGCTTGGCATACGAGAGGCTATCCGAAATATCTTTTTGTTTGCTTTCGAGTTTTTGGTTCAAAAAAGATGCTTCTTTGGTTTTGCGGCGTGAAATTCGGGCATAATAGAACGTAGCAAGCATCAAAACTGCCATCAAAACCGCACTTATCAGCAAGCTATCCCGAATATTGCGTTCGTATTCGGCGATTGAACGTTCCTTATCAACTTCTAATGTTTTGATTTTCAGCTCATTATCTTTTGCTTGACTGATAATAATTTGCTGATTCAGCATGATATCCTTTTCGCGACTTTTCCGTTCGGCATCTTTTTGGCGAGCTTCGGCATCCTTCAGACTGTCCTGCATTACATAAATTTTGGATTCCCGATTTGTAATTTCCTTTTGATAATTTTTGCCCATTTGTGTGGCATTTTCAGTTACTTTTTCCGTTTTTTCGGCTTCTAACTGCTTGGCTATCTGGGCTTTAATTGCGTTGTATTTTAATGATTGCGTCTGATTACCTATTTTTTGATAGGCTTGCTCCAGTTCCTCAGCAACGGCATAAATCTGGTACTTATCTCCCGTTTTCTGAATCTCAAGATATGCCTCCTCAAAATACTGCAAGGCTTCTTGTTTTTGTTGATTATACATCGCCAACTTAGCGATAATCACGAGTTTATTGGCTAATTGTCCCGCAGAAATTCGACTTCTACTTAGTTTCAGACTTTCCCTAAGATGAATCAGGGCTTTGTCATAACCGCCTCGATTTGAATAAATTACACCCACACGCTCCAGACTTTGAATCAAAAGATGAGGTTTGCCCAGAGTTTGAGCAACTTGAAGAGCTTGATTCGCATAGGCTAAGGCTTTGGAGGATTGTGCTTGCTTTTCGTGTGCTTGGCTAAGTTGCCACAAAACTTGATATTCCTCTTCTTGATTTCCTGATTTACGAGTGCTTTCTAACTGATTATCAAGAAGTTGTATGTTGTTTTGAGCCTTGATTTTGTTCAAGGGCAAAAGCCAAACCAAAAATAATATTCCGAAAACAAATCGTGTTGATGGATTCAAATAGTGCATAAGTGCCGTTCTGATTGAGATGAATATTCAAACGTACAAAGTTACACGGAATAAAGAAATTATTATGCCGATTCTGTTGGGTTTGTGATTTTCTGACCCAAATTGCTCTTTTTTTAATACAAAATTAACTTTTTACTGAATTTTTGTGCGCCTATCCAAAAATTGATGACATAAATCCCTTTCGGAAAATTCGATAAATCCCATGATTTTACAAATGAAGGTTTTGAGTTTTGAAAGTCATTTTCCCAAACTTTTTTTCCTAAAATAGTATAAACTTCAATACGTAAGTTTTGATTCAATTTATCCGAATTATAAAGCCATGCAAATTTACCTGTTGTGGGGTTGGGGAAAATACGAATCATTTGAGAAATTTCTCGTTCTGACTTTTCTAATGCCGTAATTTCGAGGTCGTCCGTCTGAATTTTTAGATGGTCAATCGCCCAGCCCCAAGCCGTCAGTTCGGCATCAGAAACCAAACGAAATCGAATCCAAATTTCTTTGCCTTTTTCAAACGTATCATGCAGATTTACAGTCTTTTGTACAAATAATTTTTCATGCCCTTGTGCAAAAGATTCTCCCAAATCGTTGGTAAAATTATCGTATTCATCTGCCCAAACTTGATGGAATCGACTGTCGTAAGGTGGTGTTAAAAATTGCCATGTTTCGCCATTATTTTCAGAGCCTTCGACCACGACAAAATCCCAGAAATCTTCAGCACCAAAGACCGAATTTGGGCTGCCTTTTTCGACCAAAACCACTTCATCAAATTGGAGATAAGCCTGTTCATTTTTGACAATAATAGGAGTTTTTAACTGAAAAAAATATTCTTTTGCCGTTTCGTAGGGATGTACCGAATGAATTGCAGGCGTAGAAAAACCGGATGCTGTCCGAATTGAAAATCCTGTCCCAATAAAGTCATCTGGGCGGTCATCAAAATTGCTTTCGTAGCTCAAAACTGCCTGCCGTTTTGCCTCAATGAGCAGCATAAAATAACCTTGCATCGGCAAGAAATTTTCGTAGGATTGGCTGGAATTATCAACAGCCCGAAACCGATACATAATAGTATCATTTTCAGTTAGTTGTGCTGTTGAAATGGTGGCTAAATAATTCCCATTTTGCTGTAATTGGAGTGGGATTTTAGGTTGTAATTCTCCATTGATGGCGTATTCTAATTGGGCAGATTGAATGCCTGAAACATCTGAAATTTGTGCCAAAAACGGGATGTTTTCCAGATTCAAGGCAACCGAAAAAATGGGCTGATGTTGAATGATGGGCGGTTCGTTATCATCAATAATTTGAAGGGTATAATTTTCGTAATTACTTGGTAATCTGTAACTTCGTAAAGGGTCTGAAGCCGTAAAATAATATTGAAACGCCAGATTTTCGGGGGAATATGGAAGTTTGCCCGTGAAAATTTTGCCATCCACCGAAGTCATTTTGACCGTTCGGCTATTGAAAAAATTATCACTTGAATAATGCAACGTAATCGAATTGGCATCAAATGTGTGGTCGCTTTCGAGTTCTAGTTTTAGGGGATAACCTTCAAGGCTAACTTCCAGATTTTCAGGAGGTTGATGGGTTAAAAATGTAGCGACCCAACCCATTTCAGCCAGCATATTTAGAATGACATCGCCCGGATGATGCAGGGCAATTCCTTTGGAAATTTGTGGAATCATTAATGAATTTGCCGAACCAACAGGGTAAGTTTCTACGTTCAGATGCGAAACGCTGCTTCCCTGTACATAAGGAGTGGGAGCGTGTAATTTTGGAAAGGTATTATCCTGATTTTGAGTGGATTGGCTCTGGAAAAATAAATTATTTTCGGTTAATTTTTGGGCATAAATCTCCGAGTTATTTGGAAAATTTTCGACCAATAATTGATGATTTTCATCGCTCAAAAATCGGTCATAAATGCTCGGAATTTGCGTTCCTCGTCCCCAATTTCCGATATTTTCTTCGACCCTTGAGAATGCCGAAATCCCGATGCCGTGCGCTATTTCATGGAGTGCGGTCGTAACCAAATCATATTTATCCGAAGGCACATTTCCATCGGTTTTATAATACCAATCGGCATGGGCATTGAAGGATATTTCGACCTCAACTTGTTGAGAATCATTAAGTTGCTGGCGTGCTAATTTTTCGGCTAATGCCGTGGCGTACCATGTATTTTGGCGTGGCGCACCCTCAAAATCAAGCTGGAAAGTGATAGCTCGTCCACCACCTAAACTACTGTTATTCAGGTTCGTAGAATCCCAAATGGCGTTTACCCGAATCGGCACATCACTTCGGAGCAAAGAAGCCCAAATATCAAGGGCATATTGCACAGCATTTTGTGCATTTTCAGGAAAATTCTCGTAATTTACATCAAACAGTACATTCTGTTCGGTGCGTCCAAAACGATGTGAACCAAAATTTTTGGGCGGTGGTGGCACAAAAGTTTGGTGCTGAAACTGCCCCGCTCCACAAATGATAGTTTGCCCTTTTATAAAGTGCGTGTGCGTTTGTCCATAAATCATTGATTTAGAGCAGTATAGAATGAATAAAAGGATTATTTTTTTCATATTGCAAACTAATTTTGTTAAATAACACTAAAATAAATTAAAAATTACACGTATAATTTTTTAATAGGGAAACAAGATTTGTAGGATTAGACTAAAAATAATGAAAATCTTGAAATATGACGAAAAACGAAGCGGTAGAGTAGGAGAGAAGTAGAACGTATGGAATAAAAAATAACCCCTAAGTAATTGATTACTAAGGGGTTAGTTCAAAATATATTATTTCAAAAGTGCTAACACTTTTTTCATGCGTTTGACGGCTTTTCTGATATTTTCGTCCGAAGCTGCATACGACAAACGCAAGCAGTTTGGTGCGCCAAAGGCATCACCGGGAACTAAAGAAACGTGTGCCTTATTGAGAATGTACATACACAAGTCGTCCGAGTTTTGAATGGTGGTTTCGCCATCTGATTTACCGAAAAAACTACGAACATCAGGAAAGACATAAAATGCACCTTGTGGAAGGTTGGTCTTGATGCCTTCAATTTCGGCTAACAACGAAATGACCAAATCTCGGCGATGCAAATAGGTTTTTTCCATTTCTTGGGTCGGGGTCATATCGCCCGTAATTGCCTCAGTAGCAGCATATTGAGCAATCGAACACGTCCCAGAGGTGAACTGTCCTTGCAGTTTATTGCAGGCTTTTGCCAACCAAAGTGGCGCATCAATATAGCCTACTCGCCAGCCTGTCATGGCAAAACCTTTGGCAAAACCATTGACAGTGATGGTGCGTTCTTTGACAATATCCAAGGAGCCAATGCTAAAATGTTTGCCCGTAAAATTGATATGTTCATAAATTTCATCGGCAATAATATAGAGGTTATCGTGTGCCGCTACCACTTCTGCAATCGCCGTGAGTTCTTCTTGCGTAAAGACCGAACCCGTTGGATTACAGGGTGATGAGAACATAATGGCTTTGGTTTTGGGCGTGATGGCTTCCTTGAGTTGTTGCGCCGTAACCTTGAAATCATTTTCGAGCGTGCCTTCCAGATAGATGGGTGTGCCTTCAGCAAGTTTGACCTGTTCGGCGTAAGTTACCCAATAGGGCGTAAAAATAATCACTTCTTCGCCCGGATTGACCAACGTCAAAATGACATTCGCCAAAGATTGTTTTGCGCCAGTCGAAACGACAATATTATCGGGCGTGGTGGCGATATTATTTTGTGTTTTCAGCTTTTGAACAATGCCCTTGCGTAATTCGATGATGCCGGGTACGGGCGTATAAAACGTATGACCCGCATCAATCGCCGCTTTGGCAGCATTTTTGATGTGTTGAGGAGTCTGAAAATCGGGTTCGCCCAAGTTAAGACTAATTATGTCATGTCCTTGGTCTTGCAATTCGCGCGCTTTCTTCGCCATTCCAATCGTAGCGGATTCCGAAAGGCTGTTAATTCTGTCCGAAAGTGGGTTTGATTCTGACATTTTCTTTAATTACCTGTTTTAATTACCATGAACAAAGGTAGGGATTTTTTTGAGCTTTGAATCAAAAATATAGCATAAAATCGAACAAGAGGTCATAATTTTTTAACCTTCATGCCACGAATTTTGTCCTAATCACAAGGCATTTGCCCACCAAATCTGGGGCGTTTTTTTTATGAATTATCCGTAAAAAAATCATCAATTTCTCGGCGTTCTTTTTTGGTCGGGCGACCGCGCTCCCGAAATGACGTTTGGGCAGCGGTTAATTTCATTAATTCAAAACGTTCTAACTCCTCGGCAGCGGTCGTTTCCTTGAGATAATTTTCGACTAATTTTGCGCCTACTCGCTTGTCCAATATTTCCAAAACTTCGTATGAACGCCAAATCGGATTCCTTTTGACCCGAATCATATCGCCTTTCTTGATATTGGTCGATGACTTGACGTGCTGCTCGTTGAGCAATACTTTGCCACTTTTGCATTCGGAGGCTGCCAAACTGCGGGTCTTGAACAGACGCACTGCCCACAAAAATTTATCAATCCGTACAGAATCTGCCATAAAAATAATGCTTAAATCGTTAAAAATTCTCGAATCACCTGAATCAAGGTCGGTTTGTCGATGGGCTTACGAATGACTTTTGAAAACTGATGCACAGTATGTTGGTTCATTTCCAAATCGTCTGAATAGGCAGTAATCGCCACCACAGGGATATCGGACATCTGACTGTCTTGCCGAATTTGCCATAAAATATCCACGCCCGTCAGCGAATCATCATGCCCCAAATTCAAATCCATCAAAATCATATCATACTGATTTTCAGATAGTTTTTGTAATGCTGTTTTTGAGTTAGTTGCCGTATCAACTTGGCAAATGTCTTCAATAAACTTTTTGGTAACGATAACATTAATGGGGTTATCTTCAATAATCAAAATACGTGGATTGGAAACCATGATTTGTAAAATAACTGAATTTTTGCAAAAATTACGCACAAAGGTACATATAAAATCATCGCCCTCGATTATCAATCAATAATTTACCTTTCGTATCCCACTCCCGAATGATGTAAGGTTCGACCCCATCTTGGAACGGTTTTTTGGGGTATTGTGTGTCCCGCAACCGCCGATAAATTTTGGCATCATAAAATTCTCGCCACTTATCTACTTTATATCCTTCTTCGTATCGCCCTTGCATTTTGATACGTCCGCTGGGATAAAATAAGAAATAATTTCCGTCATAATATCCGTTATGTAGAGGCAAAATTTCTTTTAATTTTTGCTTTTTTTCGTCATAATACGAGATTTTGGAATCGGCAGGAAATCCTTGTCGGTATTCTCGTTTATCCATCAAGACATACTCCCGATTGTATTTGAGCCAACGCCCATTTTGTACGCCACGATAGTAATACCCCTCCTCCAGAACGACCGCATTTAACTTGCCATTTTTGTCCCTTCGGATTTCCGTTTTGGTATATTTTCCATGTAATAAAACTGCACCTACGAGATCATTTTTATCAGTAGTTACAATTTTTTGTTTTTTCTTCAAAAAGTAAGTTTTATAATCAATAAGTTTAGGGGGCGTTTCAAAAGTGGGCAAATAAGAAAATTTTTCGACCACAGTCGTTTTACCTCGTGTTTTCTTGATGAATCCTTTTTTGACTTTTGACCCATAATATTCACCCCGTTTTTCTTTATTTTTATTCTTTTTTAGGCTTGAGCGGGCATCTTTTACACCTTCAACTGCCATTTTTGCTTTTTCTTTGGCATTTTTGAATTTTTCGAGTTGGCTATCATTAAACTTCACAAAGTTCATCAAACGATTATCAGTGTTTAGCGTAATAATGGGGACATCCTCGGTCATCAATAGTGAATCCGAAGGATTTTGAGCCATTGCCAAACGAAAATTCGACATACTCATCAGGAGAATAAACAAACTGATTTTTCGCATCTTCTAAAAATAAATATGGATAAATGAATGATTCAAATTTGGTTTAATCGGAATATAACTTACTGATTTTCAGATTAATATGAAAATTCTGTTCCGTCTTTTCCGTCTTTTAATTGTACGCCAAGCCCGTTGAGGTCATCCCGAATCTTATCCGAAGTAGCCCAATCTTTATGCGTTCGGGCTGCCTTTCGGAGTTCAATCAAAAGTTCTATTAGGTGGTCTGTCAGTTGGTTATCTCCGTCAGCTTCGGGTTTTAGTCCCAATACATTTTTGAGCATCCCATCAAACGTATTTCGGACAAAATAAAATGTTTCTGCCGAAATATGCGATAGCTCTAACTGCTTGTTTTTGAAGGCATTAAACTTGGTTGCCAGTTCAAATAAGGAAGCTAATGTTTTTGCCGTATTAAAATCATCGCTCATAAATTCGTAGCACGATTCGGCAATTTGGCGTAATTCGGTATCTAATTTTTCGTCTATATTTTTGGGCTGATGTATCAGATTATCAAGGGTTTGGAGTGCATTCATTAACTTCTTGAATCCTTTTTCTGCTGCTTGCAATGCCAAATTAGAAAAATCCACAGGGCTACGATAATGCGCCTGAAGGATAAAAAATCGAACGGTCATCGGCGAATAAGCCTGCTCCAAACGTGGATGCTTGCCCGTAAAAAATTCCTCAATCGTGATGAAATTGCCTGCCGATTTGCTCATTTTTGCGCCATCAATCGTAATCATATTGTTGTGCATCCAATAATTGACGGGCTGACAATGATGCGCCCCCATGCTCTGGGCGATTTCGGCTTCGTGATGCGGAAATTGCAAATCCATACCGCCCCCATGAATATCAAAAGTTTTGCCTAAGTACTTGGTACTCATTGCCGTACATTCCAGATGCCAACCGGGAAATCCCTCGCTCCAAGGCGATTGCCAACGCATGATATGTTCGGGTTTGGCTTTTTTCCAAAGCGCAAAATCATGCGGATTTCGTTTTTCGTGCTGTCCTTCGGTAGCTCTGGTATTGACCTGCAAATCTTCCAAAATTTTGCCTGAAAGTTCGCCATATCTCCCTGATTCTGAATACTTTGCCAAATCAAAATAAATCGAACCGTCCACCTCATAAGCCAAGCCATTGGCAATAATTTTTTGGATAATTTCGATTTGTTCGAGAATGTGTCCGCTTGCCGTTGGCTCAATATTGGGCGGTTCGGTATTGAGCAATCGCATGGCATCCCGATAAATCAAGGTATAATTTTGGGCAATCTCCATCGGTTCGAGTTGTTCGAGGCGGGCTTTTTTCGAGATTCTGTCCTCACCTTCGCCCGCCACTTCGTCCTCCAAATGCCCGACATCTGTAATATTACGCACGTACCGTACTTTATTGCCCAAAAATCGAAAATATCGAGCGACTATATCAAATGTAATGGCTGACCGTGCGTGTCCCAAATGTGGGTCGCCATAGACGGTCGGTCCGCACAAATAAATCCCGACATAACCCTCTCGGATAGGCTTAAAAATTTCCTTTTCTTTGGTCAGCGAATTATAAATAGTAACAGGATATATTTTCGTAATCATTTGATTGTGATAGATTTAAGAACTAAAAATCAAGTTTAATTTTTGATTTAAAAACTGAAAAATAGGATTATTTTCTCGGTTCTAAAAATAGATAACCGTATTTTTTCCGAATGGTTCAAATCCGAAACGAATGCACGTTTATTTACGTCTTTTTCCAGCCGAATTTTGGGAACGCGTACGGTTGGTTTTTGGAGCATTTTTGGTCGGCGGTTTGTATTCTTTTTTATCGTGGAATGCCCCTTTAAAATCGGGATTTTCTTTCTTTTTTTGGGTATCAATTTCGCGCAAGATTTCGAGTAATTCTTCTTTGGGCGTATTGGTAATTTCCACATGATTGGGAATATCCAGCACAGGAATCGACATCCGAATCAATTTCTGGATTTTGTTCAAATGATATTTTTCGGCATCATTACAAAACGAAATGGCTTCGCCTGTCTTGAAAGCGCGCCCCGTTCGTCCGATGCGATGCACGTAATCTTCGTGTAATCTGGGCAAATCAAAATTAATGACGTGCGAAACTTCCTGCACATCAATTCCTCTGGCGGTTACGTCCGTAGCGACCAAAACCCGAATTTCGCCCGCCTTAAACGCATTCATCGCATTGATTCGTGTATTTTGACCTTTATTGGCATGAATAATGCGGACTTCATCGGTTAATTTCCTTTCTAAAAATTTTCCAATATTGGAGGCGGTTTGTTTGGTTCGTGTGAATACAATAACTCTCGTAAATGATTGATTATCAAGAAGTTTTAATAAAAGATTAATTTTTGTCCGCAAATTGGGTACAAAAAACACGGATTGCTCAACCGTTTGGGCGGTAGTTGCCTGAGGCGTAATTTCGAGGCGTTGCGGAAATTCTAAAAATTCTTCAGAAAGTCGCACTACTTTATCGGGCATCGTTGCCGAAAATAACAAATTCTGACGTTTGCGTGGAATAATTTCCAATAATTTTCGGATTTGAGGCATAAAACCCATGTCGGTCATTTTATCGGCTTCGTCCAGTACCAAAATTTGTAACTGTTTCAGAATCAGTGCTTCCCGAAAATAAATATCCATCAATCGTCCGGGCGTAGCGGTCAAAATATCAATTCCTTTTTCGAGATGTTCGATTTGTATTTTGATGCCAGTACCACCATAAATGCAGGCGTGGCGCAGGTCGGTATATTTGGCTAATTGTTTAATATTTTCATTAATCTGAATAGCCAATTCACGGGTCGGAGCTAAAATCAAAGCTCTCGGATGTGCGCCTTGTGCATGGCTTAATTTTTTGAGTATCGGCAGGACAAATGCGCCTGTTTTGCCTGTGCCAGTTTGTGCGATGCCCAGCAGGTCATGTCCAGCCAAAATGGAGGGAATTGCTTTTTCTTGAATGGGCGTAGGGTTCTGATAACCAGCTTCTTGTATTGCATTTAAGAGTTGTTTATTGAGTTTAAGGTCAGCAAAAGTCTTGGTTGGAATGTTGGCTTTTATTTCGTGTTGGTCGGACATTTTTTCGGGTCAATTTGGGTTTGATTTTTGGGCAATTCAACACACAAAATTAGGGAAAAATTTTGACTATTCTGGTCGAAGTTTTTGATGTGAAAACTTCAACCATCTGATTTTCAAATAAATATAATCTTTCCGACCCAGTCGATTTTTTGAAATGATTTTTTATCTATTTTGCCACGTAAGGTTTTACCTAATAATCCATTTTTATTTCGATTTTGACGGTAAAATATCTGGTCTAAAAAAATATATTTTTTGTATTTTTTCTTGTAAATTAGGGCGTTTTCCAATCAAAAACAACCCATGAAACCACACAAAAATATGAACGTAAATTTTTTCGATATTTCGTTTGACGAGATACGGCAAAACAGACAAGCCAACCCCTTGCCAAAATCCGAGTCGCTTGCCATTCACCAAACTGCCGAGCAGATTCCTGTACACGCATTTTTTACACAAAAAGACCTCCAAGAGGCTGAACATCTGGGATTTACGGCGGGGCTTCCGCCTTATTTGCGAGGTCCTTATTCGACCATGTATGCGGTTCGTCCTTGGACTATTCGTCAATATGCGGGGTTTTCGACCGCCGAGGATTCCAATGCGTTTTATCGCCGTAATTTAGCCGCAGGTCAAAAAGGGCTTTCGGTTGCCTTTGATTTGGCAACGCATCGAGGCTATGACTCTGACCATCCGAGAGTTACGGGCGATGTGGGCAAGGCAGGCGTAGCCATTGATACGGTCGAAGATATGCAAATTTTGTTTGACCAAATTCCGTTAGACAAAATGTCAGTTTCCATGACCATGAACGGGGCGGTCATTCCTATCATGGCGTTTTATATCGTAACGGCTGAAAAACAAGGCGTTACGCCCGAAAAATTGAGCGGAACAATCCAAAATGACATCCTCAAAGAATTTATGGTGCGAAATACCTATATCTATCCGCCAGCACCGAGTATGCGTATTATTACCGATATTTTTGAATATACTTCCCAGAAAATGCCTCGCTTTAACTCTATCAGTATCAGCGGATACCATATGCAGGAGGCAGGCGCAACAGCCGATATTGAGCTGGCATATACGCTGGCTGACGGCTTGGAATACATCCGCTCAGGACTCAAGGCGGGCTTAAAAATTGATGATTTTGCGCCTCGTTTGTCATTTTTTTGGGCTATCGGCATGAATCATTTTATGGAAATTGCCAAAATGCGGGCAGCTCGGATACTTTGGGCAAAAATCGTGAACCAATTTAATCCCAAAAATCCAAAATCTATGGCATTGCGGACGCATTCGCAAACTTCGGGCTGGAGTCTGACCGAACAAGACCCTTTTAATAATGTCGCCCGAACTTGCATCGAAGCGATGGGCGCAACACTTGGCGGTACGCAATCTTTGCACACCAATTCGCTTGATGAGGCGATTGCTTTGCCCACTGATTTTTCGGCTCGAATTGCCCGCAACACACAAATTTTTCTTCAGAAAGAAACAGGAATTACAAAATCTGTGGACGCATGGGCGGGGTCGTATTACGTTGAATATCTGACAGATAGAATCACAAAACGGGCGTGGGAACTTATCCAAGAGGTGGAAACATTAGGCGGCATGACCAAAGCCATCGAAACGGGAATCCCAAAAATGAGAATCGAGGAAGCTGCCGCCCGAAAACAAGCCCGAATTGATGCTGGAAAAGATATAATTGTCGGTATGAATCAATATCAAACCCAAGAAAAAACGGACATCGAACTGCTCGAAGTCGATAATTCGGCGGTGCGTGATGCACAAATTGCACGAATTAACCGAATCAAAGCCCAACGAAACGAAACTGAAACTCAAAAATCCCTCGAAAATTTGAGCAAATGCGCCCAAACAGGCGAAGGAAATTTATTGGAATTGGCGGTGCAATGCGCTCGAAATCAGGCGACACTGGGCGAAATTTCGGATGCCATGGAAAAATATTTTGGACGACACAAAGCCGTGATTAAATCCATTTCGGGCGTATATTCGGGCGAAGCGGCAGAAAATGAAGTCTTCAAAAAAGCCAAAGCATTATCCGATAAATTTGCCGAAATGGAAGGGCGAAGACCCCGAATCATGATTGCCAAAATGGGACAAGACGGACACGACCGAGGGGCAAAAGTTATCGCCACGAGTTTTGCTGATTTGGGATTTGATGTGGACATTGGCGCATTGTTCCAAACGCCCGAAGAGGTCGCCAGACAAGCCGCCGAAAATGATGTGCATTTGGTCGGTGCTTCCAGTTTGGCAGCAGGACATAAAACCTTAGTGCCAGACCTGATTAACGAACTCAAAAAAATCGGAAGAGCTGATATTCAGGTCATTGCGGGCGGAGTCATCCCGCCGAATGATTACCAATTTTTGTATGATGCGGGCGTAATTGGGGTGTTCGGACCGGGAACAGTCATCCCAAAAGCTGCTCAAGAAATCTTAACCAAACTTATGGAAGAATAAAATGAGATACTCTCCATTATTGGCATAAAATTAACAAAAATAAGGTGTGTTGTAATATCCATTTGACACACTTTATTTTTGAGGATTCAAACTCAAAAAATAGATGCTTTTTTTATTTCTTCGTATCTTTAGAGGCTGTTCAAAAATCTGTGGAAAGTTGTTTTTAAAAGAATCTTTTAAAAGAATCAGTAAGTATTTTAATGATAAGTTTCATCAAGACGAAATTAAGCTATAAAATATTCTATTTATGATACCAATCTTGCTGATTGAGTGGGAAGTTATCAAAAAATTATGGGCTATGATTCGACTTATGGTCAGAAAATTATAAATTTAAACCACCTCTAACGCCTCATTTTGAAACAAGAATAATAAGATAAAAGATTGATTATCAGATATTTAAAGATAAATTTTTTATTAATTGGAATTATTATTCAGATTTTTAGTGATTTAGAAACCCATTTTTATCCAACCAAAAAAAGAAATAAAACGCATTCAGACACAAAGCCGAAAGGAAGTTGAGGCGCATGGTATTTCGGAAATCCGCACGCTGTTTTCCAGCAAAAACACGCCATGCCCATTTCATAAAAAATAACAAAACAGGCAATAAAGATACCTGAAACATCAAAGCCTCTCGATTGCCATAAAAATGATGAAAAAAGGCGACAAAACCTATGTTTGCTAATCCGAAAATGACCGCCGTAAATATGAATGTTCCTCGCACGCCCAGCCACAAACTCAATGTTTTATCGCCTCGTTTGGCATCCTCGTCATGCTGATAAATTTGGGTCATCGGATATGAACCTGTCAATAAAATGACCGCTAAAATGCCTGCAATAATCGCCTTTTCGTCTGCTAATAATTGCATCATATTTAGACCTGCAACTGCTTGATAAACAGATAATAAGATGAATCCACCCTGAAAAATTGCTACTGATAATAGCCCCAAAATCGGGTATTTTTTGAGCCGAATCGCAGGATGACTATATGCCTTAGAAATCAGCCCATAAAGCAATACCGTTACCGTAAATTCTATACTGACAAAAAGTCCGATTATCAAACCCGCTCCATCAAAAAGCAAGGACATCCACAACAATTCAGGATTGACAGGCGGTGGATTTTTCAGCCCACCAATGCTTCCTTCATCTTGGTCATAGTACGAATTAAAACCGTTGCTGGCAGGATAAATCAAAAAATGTAATGCCAAAAATGCGAAGATGGCTTTGCTTAGGTTGGGATTTTCTACGATGCTAAAGGCAAAACAAAAGATAGGCATCAGAAAAAACGAAAATGGTATCCGAAGGTGTAATAACGTGGATTTTGTCATGAATTTTATTTTTATAAAATATTGATAACCAGTATATTGCAAATATACTATGAATAAAATGTGTAGTTACGAAAATACTTAAAAATGTGGAGATGTTGGCTTTTATTTCAAAAATCACCTGCAAATTTTGTAACTTTACGTAAAAAAGACAAAAAAACGATGTTTGAACCGTTTAAGGTATTTCTTTAAATTAAAACCCACTTCAGCCATCCAAGCGTTGATTTGGTCGCCTGTTTTGCCTTTTAATAAATTTCGATTCATCCGATGGTCGGAAATAAACCAAATCCGTAGGATGACAGGGGCTTGCCATTGAAAATGAGTTTCGCCACTAAAAGTACTGATAATAAGGATTTTGAATCCATGATGCGATCAATTCTTTGTCGGACGAGTTCTCCATGGATTCTACGACTTTTTGGCAATTTATACTACTTTTTTAGCCTATTTTTCGTACTTATTCTATTGATAATCAATTAGATAAATTTTTTTTCAGGAACGACTAAATTATGATTTATTTTTGCGGGTCATTTGGTGAGGCATCCAGTGGTGTTTTGGCAAAAAAACCTTTCACAAATTCGGTATTGGGATGTATCTTTTCGATGGGGGCATCTTTTGGGAAAGCAAGCGTAAATTCGGTAAATTCATTTTCGATACTTCGGACATGAATATTTCCCTGCATCCTTCTGACCGCTCTCTGGACAATATACAGCCCCAAGCCATGTCCTTTGGACTGTTCGGATGCTCGTCTAAACATCTGAAAAACAGAGTCTTGTGCGATTTCAGGAATCCCGATACCATTATCCCAAAACGTAACTTGCCAATGAGTTTCTGTGTATTGTGCCCAAATCCGAAGTTGATTAGTTCTTCGAGAATGCGTGGTGCAATAATCCGCCACATTTTCTAATAAATACGCAAAAATACGTTTGAGCATAAAGGCATAAGAGCGCACCCGAAAGTCGGTATCAATACGCAAATCGAGTTCGATTTTTGAGGGCAAATCAGCACAGGACGACCTGACAATATCCGCCAAAAGCAGTTCTTCGGATGTTACTTCGGCGTGCGTAACTCCGTGTAAATCAGATAGTTTATCGACCATATTGCCCATATCTTTGGCAGTTGCCTCAAAGCGATTGACATAATCGGCTAAGGCATTATTTTCAGCAACCTCAAATTTGGCAAGTTGCGCCAAGCCCAACAATCTGGCAATCGGACCTTTGAGGTCATGCGAAGTGCAATACAAAAAACGGTCAAGTTCTTGGTTGATGCTCCGTATTTTATGGTTTTGGGTTTCGAGTTCTTCGTTGGATTTTTGCAGACGCAACAACAAGGATTTGTTCTCTTCCATGAGCCGAAATCGCTCAAAGGCTTGGTCAATCGTGATTTTGAGGTCGCCTTGTTCCCATGGTTTGGTAATGTAACGATAAATTTGCCCTTTGTTTACACCCTGAATAATCGCCTCAATGTCGCTGTATCCCGTCATAATCATACGGACAATGTGCGGAGATTTCCTGACAATGTGTTCGATAAATTCCACGCCCGTCATTTCTGGCATTCGTTGGTCAGTAATGACAATTTGTATGTTATGGTGTTTATCAAGGAGTTCCAATCCTTCTGATGCCGACTGCGCCGTAAAAACTTTATAAGTTCTTCGGAAAGTGGTCTTGAAAATCATCAGATTTTCACGTTCATCATCAACATAAAGTATGGCAGGTGTTTCTAACATCGAGTTAAATGGTATTACAGTTTTACGGTTTGATGCTTCAAACAAAATTTTTCCTGAATCGTTCGTTTCATTTCACTTCCTTCGCTTGGGGTCATGGTTCTGGAAGTAATCCACCAAAGTCTATTTTATTGATTATCAGTAAGATATATTATTCTGATGCCTAACATGAACAATTTGTTATGATTTTGAATCTTTTGTTATCTCGTTTGCAAACCACGACAGTTCTGTTATCTTTGTTGATTCATCGGATGCCGATTCGGTTAAGTTTTTCGGATGCTATCATTTAAAAGTAGCTAAAAAATAGCACGTGTGCAACATCCAATTTAACAATTTTTGGAAAGTGTTGCGTTATCTCCATAAATTTTCAAGAACAGGCGTGCATCCATCGGCAAGATGCACGAATTTTGCAGATAAAACAATATATTTTTTCATTCTATCATAATTACCTGATAACAAGCATAATATGGAAACGACTTGGAATAAAATCAAAACATGGCTTCAGCAAAATGCTCCGGACATTCACGATGAACTCAATCAGGGAGCTACGCCACAAGATTTTTGTCTGCTCGAAGAGCTTACGGGCGCATCTCTGCCCGAAGATTTCAAATTTTTTTATCGCATTCATAACGGACAAGATTCCATCAGCGATACCCTAACCGAAATGGGCGAATTGCTTTCAATCGAACGCATCAGCGATGAATGGCGCATCTGGAAAAGTCTGCTCGACAAAAATTCTTTTGAAAATAGCCAACCGCAACCCGATGAAGGAGTACAAAATACTTGGTGGCATCCGCACTGGATTCCAATTACTTATGATGGCGCAGGCAATCATTTTTGTATGGATTTAGCTCCCGCACCCAAAGGCACGACAGGGCAAATCATTACTATGTGGCATGACAGCAACGAACGCCAAATTGTGGCAAACTCTTTTACCGAATGGATTAACCAATTTGCCCATGATTTGGATGCCCAAAAATATGAATATTCCGAAGAGGCGGGCGGAATTATTCGCAAAGAAAATCATGCCTAAATTATCCTTAAAAATATTATAAACGATTGATTATCAACTTATTATACTGCATCGCTACAAGGTACTTTTGTCTTTTTTTATGAAACTATTTGGCGCACTACTCGGCTTACGATACCAACAACTCTGCCGAATCATCAAGGAATTAGGAATCCTAAGGACATTGATAATTTTGCTTTTGTTTGGGGTCATTTTTATCGAACTAACACAACGCTTATGGTCTGATAATCAGGCTATTATCTGTATTATCTTAGGATGGATAACGGTTTCATTGGCGCATTCTCATCGTCAAGACAAATCTTTTTTCAAGTCCTTTGAGATAACGCCAAACTTTATTTTTTTTGGAGAGTATGCGCTTTATAGTTTACCGTTCCTAATTGTATTATTTTTAGTTCATCAATTTATGTTTGGCGGGATATACCTCATCGGTATTTTTGTGATTTCTTGGATACCGCACACAGTAAGTTCCAGAGGAAAAGCCCTTCCGATTCCGTTTATTTCTGCTCGACATTACGAAATTATTTCTGGTGTACGTCAAATTTATATCTACCTGATAATCATATATTTATTGGGTATTTTTTTGGCAAAGTTTGTGGCTATTATCCCTATCATACTTTTCATTCTGACCTCTTTATTTATCGAATTTAATATCGAGGGAGAACCCCAAGAATTTCTTGAAATTTTGGGCGTATCTCCCCGCCAATTTTTAGCTTTAAAAATACGATACCAGTTGTATTTTTTTGTGTTATTATTTTTACCATTAGCCATATTATTTATATTATTTCATTTCCAATATTGGTGGATGCTTCTTCTGATTCTGATGTATTCGATGTTAATTATTACCTTGTCGGTGCTGGGAAAATATCATTTTTATCGCCCAAATGCCCGAATTTCAGAGCCATCTGTTTTTAATATGTTGTTTTTGTATGGCGGTTTTTTTGTTCCCGTGATGCTTCCTGTCATTATTCTACTTTCGTTATTTTTTATGGTCAGAACTTACCGCAAAGCCCTCGCCAATTTAAAAATATATCTTATTGATTATCAATAAATTATATCATAAATTTTCAAGTCAGGTTTTGTCCGAATTTCACAGGAAATCAAGGCTATTTTTCTAAAATGCCAAGTCTAACCGTAGGTCTGACGTGGATGTTGGGAGCAGTTTTTTAGCCTTTTTCGGTACGCAGTTGTTTTATTTTGTTCAATGGCTAAGCCTGTATCTTCCGAAATAATTTGAATTTCTGTTCCACGTTTAAGCATTTTTTTCGCTCATCGTGTAAGGTGCGGTCAATATCGTATTTTTTGGCATTTCTTTGTTGTTCGGCAATGAGCATCATAATTGTATGTAGTTTTCATATTTAAAGATACGAAATAAAGTGTATATCAATTTCATACATTTGAGAATACAATCTAATTCTGAAAGCAGGATAAAAAACTTTTTTTTTGAAGTTTCAGTTTTTGTCTGTACTTTTCGATATTCATGCCGTATCGAAAACGTCAGGAAAATTATCGTTCTCTAATTTTTTATGTAAAAAAATTGAATTTTAGATATGAAAACTAATAAATTTGATAAACTGGTTGCGCAATGTGTGCCAATTTCTAACGAAAATATTGATACTGACCAAATTATCCCTGCTCGATTCTTGAAAGCTACCACACGGGAAGGTTTTGGCGATAAACTTTTTGCGGACTGGAAAAAAGATAAGTCAGGAAACTTAATTCCTGATTTTCCGCTCAATGACACCAAATATGCTGGCGAAATTTTGGTCGCAGGCAAGAATTTTGGTTGTGGTTCAAGTCGAGAACACGCCGCTTGGGCAATCGTGGATTACGGTTTCAAAATCGTGATTTCCAGTTTCTTTGCTGATATTTTCAAAAATAATGCACTTAATAATATGCTTCTGCCTTTGCAAGTTTCCGAGCCATTTTTACAAGAATTATTCCAAACTATCGAAAAAGACCCCGCTTCATTGGTCGAAGTCGATTTGGAAAATCAATCCGTCATCAACTTGAACACAGGCAATACCGAAACATTTGACATCAATCCATACAAAAAAATATGTTTATTAAACGGATATGATGACTTAGATTATTTGCTCAGCCAAAAAGAAAATATTGAAGCCTATGAAAAAAAATTGGTATAAAAATTTATTTCCTGATACTTTCAGATTTATGTACTATTCTTTGTATAATCATACTTTTTTGTATCTGATTGATTATCAATATCATCGGCATTTTTTTTGATATAAAAATTGTTTTTTCACAAAAAAAAGGTTCAAAAATTTGTCTTTTCGGAAAATACTCGTACTTTTGCCCTGCGTTTAAGAAAAACGGGCTGGTGTTGTAGCTCAGTTGGTAGAGCATCGGACTGAAAATCCGTGTGTCGGTGGTTCAAATCCACTCAACACCACAAAAAAAGAAAACTCAAGCGTAGAGTTTTCTTTTTTTTATAAAGAAATTTAGCGATTATCCCTAATCTCAAACCACTCCTTTCCCACTCCAATTCAGGAACATTAAAAGTCCCATAAATTTTGTTCCTTTGTTATCAAATCAGACGGCAAATGCCCAAAAATTATGCAAGCATCGGTTTATAATACCCTGATAACCAGACAACAAAATCACAAAAAATCCATTGCGCTTCTCATTGACCCCGATAAAATTAATCTTGGTCAAACACGCTTATTGCTTGATATTGCTCAAAAATTTCCGCCCGATTTTTGGTTGGTCGGCGGTAGTTTATTACTTAAAAATCAGTTTGATGATGCGGTTCAATTTCTAAAAAAACATACGCACATTCCGATTTTGCTTTTTCCTGCGAACTATACACAAATCCATCCTCAAGCCGATGGGATTCTGTTTTTATCATTAATTTCGGGACGAAATCCCGAATTTTTAATTGGGCAGCACGTGATGTCTGCGCCTTTGTTGCGCCACACAAAATTAGAAATTTTGCCCACAGGCTATATACTGATAAATTGTGGGAATCAAACAGCTGTCGAATACATAAGTAACACAAAACCAATTCCTTACGACAAATCTGATTTAGCAGTTGGCACAGCAATTGCAGGCGAAATGTTAGGTTTAAAACTCATTTATTTGGAAGGCGGAAGCGGTGCAAAACAACCCATATCTATCAAAATGATACAAGAAGTACGTAAAAACTTACATATACCATTATTTGTTGGTGGAGGCATAAAAACAACTTTGCAATTAATGCAGATATTTGAGGCGGGTGCAGATGTGGCAGTAATAGGAACAGCATTTGAAGAAAATCCCGTAATTTGGCAAGCATTTTATCAAACTGTTCAAAACTGTAATCAATAATTATGTCAGATTTATTGATAAAATACATGACTATTTTTGGTCTTGGAATGTTTAAGTTTGCTATTGCGCCTCTTGTGGCGGTCGGCATGAAACTTTCATTTTTGCCTACTTTTTTGCTTTCGATAGGCGGTATGATGACTACGGTACTTTTTTTGGCTTTTGCAGGCGAACGACTTCGTCCTTGGATTTTGAATACTTTTTTTCCGAAGAGGCGTATTTTTACCCCTCGTAACCGAAAAATTGTCAAAATTTGGCGAAAATATGGTATTGTAGGCGTTGCTTTCTTGACTCCTATTTTTTTTAGTCCTGTGATTGGGATGATGATTGCTTTGGCTTTTGGCGAAAAACGGCAACGAATAATCTTAACGATGTTTATTAGTGCGCTATTTTGGGGAAGCATACTTTCGGCAAGCATTTTATTTTTTGGCGAGAAAGTTATCCAACAATTTTTGGGCTAAACATTTATCGCCACACTTGAATTTCCTGCAAAATTGTCGATGAAATTGTCAAATTTCGGGACTATTTTTGCCAAAAAAAATAAAAATAGTTCGATAATCCTACTATTACTTACATAATAAGCTGTATATTAGTTTTTGATATAATCCTTAAATATTTGACCATCTGCAAGTTCTATTTTTCTGTCAGCTTGATTTGCCAGTTCTTCGTTATGCGTTACAATGACAAAAGTTTGTCCTAATTCATCACGCAATCGAAAAAATAACTGGTGTAATTCTTCGGCATTTTTAGAATCTAAATTTCCACTTGGCTCGTCAGCAAATACGATGGTGGGCGAATTTATTAAGGCTCTGGCGACCGAAACCCGTTGTTGTTCTCCGCCCGAAAGTTGGGAGGGACGATGATTTTTTCGTGTCGCAATGCCTAATAATTGCACCAATTCACAGGCTTTTTGGTCAGTTTCTTGGGGAGGTAATTTTCCGATATAGGCGGGCATACAAATATTTTCATACGCCGTAAATTCGGGTAATAGATTATGAAATTGAAAGACAAACCCCATATTTCGATTGCGGAATTGCGCCAATTTTTGTTCCGAAAGCGTGTTAAAATCTTGATTATTAAATAAAATCTGTCCTTTGTCAGCACGGTCTAATCCTCCCAAAATATGCAATAAAGTGCTTTTACCTGCTCCAGATGCACCGACAATCGAAGTAATTTGATGCGGCTGAATTTCTAAGGAGATGCCTTTTAGTACATCAAGTGTATGATAACGTTTATGAATATTTTGTGCTTTGAGCATGATTTTTGTGGTCTAATTGGTTTTTTGTGGTTTTACTTGCTGTTCTTCTCGCTCGGCAGAGGTAATGAGGCGAACTTTGATGGTTTGTCCAGCCTGCACATCATCAGAGGTCATATTATTTAGTTTCTTAATTTTTTCGATGCTGGTTTTATGTTTGACAGCAATTCGAGATAAATTTTCGCCAGATTTGACGGTGTGCGTTTCAAAATCAACGCGGGCATAGACTTTAATTTCTTGTCCTTCCTGCAAAATATCAGATTCTAACTCATTGATTTTCAGGAGTTCAGTAGGTTTCATGTTGTGTCGATAGGCAATGCCATTGAGTGTTTCTCCAGCCTTGACCTGATAGGGAATCAGAATGGCAATTTTGCGCCCCGAAGCCAGTGCATCCTTGTCCCGTTTTGCTCTGGAAAGTCGATTTTTCATGGTTTGCCTGTCGCTTTCCGAATAATTGGAATCGACCAAAGCCCGTTCCAGGCGTGCAATCACCGAATCGAACATTAATTGTTGGGTAAGTCGTTCAATTTTGATATTAAATTCCTGAAAATCTTTGGTGGGGGCTTCGTCCTTTGCCATGAGCCGAACCTGCTCGTAGCGCAGTTCAGTTTCATCCTTGATGTGTCGCAGTTCGGGGTCGTCTAAGGCTCGTCTAAGAATACGCAATGCGGAGTCATATTGTTGATTATCAACGAGTTCTTCGATATTATTTTGAGCCATAAAATCCTCATAATCGTTATCCATGTACCAATACACGACCAAAGCGATTAGGAAAATAAAAAACAAAACGAGGCTAATCGTCTGTTCGAGTTTTTGTCGGCTTTTGCGGCGGTCTTGGCTATCTTTTCGGATGTTTTTTCTCATCGTTCTATTTTAGTTTAAATTCTAAACCGAATTGGAAAGTAAAGTTAAGATTACTTGGGTATGGATTTTATCGCAAAAATCATGCGATGGTTCGGACACAAAAGTAGCACAAATATATAAGTTGGCAAGGAAGTATGATTGAAGTATTTTTCTGAAAATATCCTCCAAAAGAAAAAATTTATCGCGGAATGGTACACTAAATGCAGTACTTTTTTGATACAAAGTATAAATATTCTGCGTGCCGACTATTTTTTTGAAAAAAAATCTTATAAAACTAAAAACTATCTCGAAAAAAATAGAATTTATGTCCAGATTTTTTTAGCTTTAAAGCCAGATTTTATAAAATAAATTACAAAACACAACATGAAAATGAAAAAAATTTTAACATTCATCGCATTTTTTGCGGTAACTTCTATGACCTTCGCCCAAATTGAAGTAGGCGTTCGAGGTGGTTTAACGCTCGCCAGTGGTTACACGGATTTGCCCGCAGCAAGCCGTCCTTCGGGTGATTTAACATTGAGCATCCCCATCGTCAGTAACAAAGGAAATGGCATGGGCGCAGGATTTTTGGCGGGAATTTATGCCCGAAAAGAACTGAATGCTTCGGGGCTTTTTATGCAGGCAGATTTGAGTTATGCGACTTTTACGCTCAAACAGAAAGCAACCGATGTTACGTTGGACTATAATACGCCTTTAAATGTTCCTGTGGCGGCTTTGCCATTTCCGATTGGTTTGCCTGTCGAAACTTTGGCACTGGACGTAAATGGAAATGTGATGCTTCCGACTACCGAATCCGAATCTGTTTTGCAGGGCGTGAGTATAAACGTATTGATTGGCAAACAAATTGCCGATAATAAATTTCGTTTTTATGCTGGACCCAATGTGCTTTTTGTAGGTAAAGCTGAACAAACTATTACGTATTCTGGTGCTTCAGCCTCTTTAGGTACATTTACGATTAATGGACTTACGCCCGAAAGTTTAGTCGCTTCTGGCGCATTGACTGCCGAGCAACTGGCTGGCGCAGTGCAAGTCATTGGCGGTGGCTTGACTGATGGAATCGTTGCAGAATTCGCCGAACCTGTTGTTCAAGACCTGACCGAAGAAACACCCGCTCCTAATCGAAAGGTAAAAAGTACCATCATTAGCCTCGATTTGGGCGTAGGCACAACAATTCCCAATACAGGTTTGGGTATTGATTTGCGTTATTCTGTGCCTGTATTTACAGGAGTTTACGAAAATGGCGATATTGATGGTTTTTTAGGAATCACCTCATTAACAGTAAGTTATGCAGTTTTAAAACCTAAAAAAGCAGAAGCTCCTAAAGAATAGTTAGAGTTTGCCTATAAAATTAATTCAGAAAAAATAAAAAGACCTGCCTGTGTGTTTTTGGGCAGGTCTTTTCTGGTAATTATTGTTTAAGGATTCATTTTTACTCAATACTAAATTTGGCATGAATTAATTGCTCCACAAAACGCCGTACTTCAGCCACTTTTATCCGTTCCAATACATCATCGGCAAAGGCAAAAAGCAATAATTTTCGGGCTTCATCCTCTGGAATCCCCCTCGAACGCAAATAAAACATGGGTTCTTCGT
>CAZNYR010000017.1:0-48635 GCA_964577275.1 uncultured Cytophagales bacterium
AAATACTTACTGATTCTTTTAAAAACAACTTTTTGCAAATTTTTAAACAACCTCTCACAGGTTTTATTTTTGGAATTTAGATAGAGAAGTCATTTTTATTACCTTTGCGTAATGTTTATGTTAATAAATTTTGTCATCTTTTACGGCACAACCTTAATATTATTTTTTTATGCAACTCAAACAAACCGCATGGGGCGGAGTCGCTTTTTTCGTAGCACTGCCGTTTGTCTTGTGGCTCAGTTTTCAGAAAAATAAAGCGCAAGCAAATCAATCGCCCTCAACTCCTGATACGGTCAGATGGCTTAAACCTTTCAAAAACAGTGATTTCCCGGCCATTTCCGAAGCTGACCGCCTGACCAATCAATTCATGGAAGATTGGAATTTGGCAGGCATTTCGATGGCAGTAGCACAAAATGGACGCATTATTTTTGCCAAAGGATATGGCGTTACTGACCGAAAATCACAAACGCCCGTGCAACCGCATCATCGGTTTCGGATGGCGAGCCTTTCCAAATTATTGACCGCTACTGCCGTAATGAAACTTTGTGAGGACGAAAAACTGCATTTGACCGATACTGTATTCGGGGAGCAAGGAATTTTGAATCACCCATCAATCACACAACATATTCATAATCAAGCAATTACACGTATTCAAGTCCATCATTTGCTGGCACATACGGCGGGCTGGTGGAATAAATTTCGGACTGACCCCATGTTTATCCCCACCAAAATCGCAGCGGAAATGCACACTCCTTCCCCACCCGATTTTGAAACGACCATGCGGTTTATGGTTTCACAAAAAAAATGTTTTGAACCCGGACAACTCTTTGATTACTCGAACTTTGGCTATGAAGTCTTGGGGCAAATTATCGAACAAAAAACAGGAATGCCCTACGAAAAATATATCCAAAATCATATTCTGACTCCGTTAGGAATACGCATGAATTTGAGCAAAAATTCGCCCCAAAAACGAGGTGAACACGAAGTCATGTATTACGATTACCAGGACGCACCCAAAAAATTAGCCATTGACGGTACAAATGATTCATTACCAAGAACTTATGGCGGAAATCATATCGAAGGCATCCGAGCTTCGGGCGGTTGGGCTGGCTCGGCAAGCGATATAATACGGCTTGCCTTGGCGATTGACGGCAAAAACGTACCAAAAGATTTGATTTCGGGAGAGTCCGTCAAAATCATGACCGCACAAACCGATGTCTATGCTGGCAAAGAATTTGGCTGGCGTAACTGTAACGAAATCAGATGGTTACGCACAGGAAGTTTGGCTGGAACAAGTGCCATTTTGGTACATCAACCCAATGGACTGACGTGGGTTTTTCTGACCAATTCCAGCACATGGCGAGCGCACAGATTTACCTATAATATTCGGCGATTGATGAAACAAATCCTACCACATCTGATTGATAATCAAATACTTATGGCTCAAAAATAACGCCATGACCACGTATTAATTGACCGTAAATACGCCTGTGGGTTTCCAGATGATATATTCGCTAAAATCTTCGTTGCACGTCATGCCGATACCTTCTAAGATTTCGGTTGTTGTCGTAATACGAACGGGCTGGTCAGTATAAATTTCTTTTTTTGCTTGATTCCAATGCAAAATTTCGGTTTTTAGAGTTTGTTGTTGGGTCAGATTCATGACGACCACATTGCCGACTGCCGTATGAATGCGTGGCAATTTTTCGTAATATGCCGAATCCGCCCGTAACGTGGTGGTTTTGATGCCTTTATCATCATACATCGTTACTTTTGCGCCATCGGGATACCGCACATCGCCATTTTGTTCCGAATATTGCAAAGGGGCTTCGAGCTTAATTTTGAGCGTTGCATTTTCGCTGTATAGCGTTTTTACGCCCTGAAACGTAATCAAAGACCCATCGTAATGCGCCGAATCCGTAACGGGTTCTTCCTTAACGGCAGTTTTAGAGGCACAACCCGCCCAACATAATCCCCAAATTCCGAACCCAAAAATCAAATAATTCATCGTTTTTATCTCGTTTTGCGTTTGCGGCAAAAGTAGAAGATAGCTTGGTCAGATACACCAATTTTGAAAAAATTAACGCATAAAAACCTGAAATTACGCCAAAAAAAAATCAGTTCGGGGAAAAATTCTCCGAACTGACTCCAATCACCTTTATTTTTACTACCGTTTATCAGCTAAATCTTAATTATCCTTACAAACTATATTTTTAAACATTCAATACTTGCCCAATCGAAAACTGACAATCTAACAAACACTCTGTGGTATGTGGTAAAGAATGTTTGTCAGAATTTGATTGCCAGTCTGAACTATTGTTCTTGGTTTTATAACAGGTTACTTCCGAGTTTAAAGATTTTCTTTTTGAGATTTCTTTTCCGAAAGATTATGTTACAAAGAAAAGGTATCCGACTGTTGATTGCGTGGCTATTCTTAATATTGGGACACCAAAATTAGTAACATACTGATTATCAATAATTTAATTTTAAATTATATTTTTCAAAATCTTATTTTTGTGTGTTCCAATTCTGAAAAAATAATTTTCGGGACTTTTTAGCCTTAAAATTGATTTGCCTTTTGGTTAATCATTTTTTTGAAGTTCAATAAATATATCTTCGACCGTCCAGCCCGCTTTGATTTCTTGTTTGATATCAAAGATTCGGACTTCTTCGGGCGGGATGCGTTGATGAAAATCGCCCTTATCCCAAACGCCATTTTCGTTGGCATCAATCAAGATTCGGACTTGTTTTTTGCCTGTTTTGACAAAATCGAAGGCAAATACTTTGGGGCTATCTACTATTTTTTCGACATTTCCCTGTTCATCCATCAATTCAAAAATATAGCGGGGAAATTCGGAGCGCACCTCGCCCGTGAGTTCGCCAAAATTTTCGGCTTGCAAACGTGTATATTGTAGTGGCTGTTTGGTGGTCGAATCGCCCTCAAAAGAAGCAAACATTTTGTCCCGAATTTCAAACTGAATTTGGGCAGAATCCATACGAAACCAATGGTCAATTTTGAGTTGAGTACGGGTTTTGTTCCATTTAAATTTTGAGTTATCTATCTGATTATCAATCGTATCCTTGCCAAATCGAAACGTCAAACTATCCGAAACGAAATAGGCAACGGGCGCAGAAAACGTAAATTGGAGTTGCAAAGAATCAGTTTGCTGGAAAGTCGTGCCACTTTGGGGCTTGACCTCAAGTCTGAAGGGATGCGCCTGTTTAGAGCGTTTTTCGTTAAATTGGACAAAAATCGTATCTCGAATTGTATTTTGGGAGGAATCCGTTAAGGCAATAAAAGCACGGATACTGTCGGTTTCGTTCAAATTTTTATTAAAAAAGCGTAATATACTACCCTCTTTCTGATAAAAAACCACCGAATCGTAGGTTTTATCCTGAAATTCGACCTCAAATTCGGCAATCGTCTTATTTGTGGTTACCTCAAAATAATGGCGTTTTTCTCGTGCAGATTTGATGGCAAATGTATCCAAATCGTATTGCGAAAGTCGCAAATCATAGTCCACTCTTCCGACATCAACCAAGCGAATTTCTTGGGGTTCAAAGGCGATTTTTTCGGCAGACGAATTATAGATAAAATCCTGTTTTTCAGGCTCTTGCAAGGCATAAAGTTTGTAATTTGAGGGGCGAACATTCGTGATAAGAAATACGCCTGCGGTGTCCGTAACGGCAACATATTTGGGCTTTCCCGTATCAATATCCAGCGTATCAGAGACATCATAAAGTCCGACACGGCAATTTTTGGCGGGCTGATTGGTTTTGGCTTCCCTGACTTTGCCGCTCACAAACAGCGAATCAATGTATTTGCCTGTACTAAATGCGACTTTGAAATTGGATAATTTGTTGGTTTCTGTCATATCGCTGACCGCATCGCCAAAATCCAGAATATAGGTCGTGGCTTCGGAAAGTGGCGTTTCAAAATCCAGCGTCAAGATATTTTTGAATGCCTTGAACCGAAAGTCCCGATTTTCGTTGGGCGTGATGGTCAGATTTTTTTTCAGGTTTTGAATTTTGATGGGTTCATCGAAGTGAAATTCAAGGTGTTGCGCCTGAAAATCAGTAGTTTGGTCTTTGGGCGAACTATAAATCAGGCGAGGTGGAATTTCATCTTTAGGACCACCCGTGAGCGCACCGATACTGCCGCATCCATCCAAAATTATCCAGCATAAAAGTTGAAAAATCGTTAAATATTGCCCTGTGCGATGCTTCATGCTTTTTTAGTATTGTGAGTATTGAGATAACAGGTTTAATTTGTTTTTTGGGCAAAATTAACCGAAAAAAATCAGTTGTAAATCAAATTCATGTAATTGGAAGGATTCTTTTTTTGCTTCGTTTGGAATTTATTATCAAAAACAAAACCTCTACTCAAATGTAAGATTTGGGTAGAGGTTTTAAAAAAAATATGCAAAATCATTTTAATCGTAAGCTACGGTAATAAATGCGGTTACTGGAGTTCGGGTTTCATTGCCACAACTATCTTTGAATCGGACATATACGCCTTTTCGTCCTGCGCCCGGTGCCAGATTCCATTCCACGAGTGTTTCAAAGGCTCGCCAGTCGGGGTCTTCGCAGGGGGCATTTGGCGAATTGGAAATACACATATAATCTGCGCCCGTTGCGGTAAATTCGAGCAATACTTTAGAATCGTTGGTAAGTGATTTTCCGCCATTCATGGTTACTCGTCCTGGATTTGGGACTTGCGTATCCAAAATAATAGAAGCACTCACGACCGGCGATAAATTTCCTGCATCATCCCGAAAACGCGCATACACTCTTTTTACGCCATTTTGTCCGCTTAATCGCCAGCTGACGTTGGCTTCGTAGGGTTTCCAAGGCAATGAACTTGAGAAATGTTTGTCGTTACTGATTTGCATTTCGGTTGCATCTTCGACATTCAGGCTCAAGGACACACGATTTCCGCCATTATTCGTACAGGCTTTGCTGTTATCAATGTCTAATTGTGCATTGAATGGTGCTTGTCGGTCTAACAAAATTTCGTCCTGTATGGGTTTGGTTTCATTATTGGCATTATCCCGAAAACGAACAAACACGGTTTTGAGTCCGTCCTCGCCTTCGAGTTCCCACTCGTGATAATATTCGTAAGGAATCCATTTGGCATCGGAAAAACTTTCAGTATTGCTGATTTGCATTTCTATGGCATCGCGCGCATACAATTTGAGCGTAACCCGTTTATTGATGTTGATGGTGTATTTGGCATTCTCATTGATTTCAACCTTGCCGTATTTTGGTGGAGTCATGTCCAGCCCAATTTTATCGTAAGCCACTCGTGAGATATTGCCGATGGCATCCTTGAAACGAACAAAAACGGTTTTGAGTCCATCGCGCTCGACCAATTTCCATTGTTTGCTGGCTCGGAAAGGCTCCCATTCGCTGGGCTTGCCATCAAGTCCCGTAAAATCAAAATTATTAGAAACCATCATTTCGGTGGCATCATCAGCATAAATATCAAGCGTAACTTCCTGAATCTTCGTGAGTTTGTTTTCGCCAATAATTTTGACCGTGCCTTTGAGTGGTGGTCTTCGGTCTAACATTATTTGGTCTGCCGCCACTTCCGATACATTGCCCGCCTCATCTCGGAACTTGACAAAAACCTGCTTGACACCGTCTTCGCCTTTGAGTTCCCAGTCAATATTTTTTTCGGTGTAGGCTTCCCAGCGTGCGCCCCGAAAATCATGGTAAGGCGAAACCATCATTTGTTTTGGTTTTTGTCCATAATCATCTTGCTCGCCATAGATTTGCAGAATGGCATTTCGATTTCGAGTAACGCTATCGCTTCGGTTCAGGACAACGCTGGGTTTCGTGGGCGGAGATAAATCCACAATAATACTATTTTGGGCTAATCCGCCAGAAATATTACCCGCATTATCCTTAAATTTGATATATACGGTTCGTTTGCCTTCAATTCGAGGCAATTTCCAATCGGCTTTTTCTTGGTAGGCTTCCCATTTTGAATCGTCAAATTCGCGCGAATTGCTTATCATCATAGAATCGGCTTCTCGTGCAAAAATTGATAATTTGACCATGCAAGATTGGTCGGTGGCAAATTGTTTATTGCCATCAGGACTCACAATTTCAATTAATTGATAATCAAAAGGAGCGGTTCTGTCCAAAATAATTTTATCCGAAACAATATCGCTGACATTGCCTGCCTTGTCCCGAAATTTGATGTAGATTTTCTTTTCGCCATCCTCTTCGGGCGTGCCTAAGACCCAGCCTTCGATTTTGGGTTTATAGACCTGCCAGCGTGATTTATAGAAAGATTCGGAATTACTAAGCATCATATAATCTGCGCCATCTGCCATAATTGCCAAATCGACTTTGGCATCTTTATCATTTGTATTTTCGGTTTCGGAAACAATTTCAAGAAAAGGACTTGTGGGCGGTGTTTTATCGTACAAAATACGTTGCATGGTAATATCAGATATATTGCCCGCCTTATCTCGGAATTTGGCAAAGACAAATTTTTCGCCTTCCTCATTTCCCAGATTCCATTTGGGCAAAAATAGGGTATAAGGTTGCCACTGTGCATCCTTAAAACTACTTTCGTTGGAAATAATCATGTCTTTTGCGCCCATTGCTGAACAATGCACCGAAACATCCGGAATTTTTGTATAGCGGTCGCCCATATTAAGCGCAATTCGGATATCTTCGGGGGGGTTCAAATCCACCAAAATATCATCACTAAATTTGCCTGTGCGATTTCCGATTTCATCCATGAAACGTACTTCGATCAGGGCAGGACCATCTTTGGTTGTTTTGAGTTCGACCTCAAAAGTTTCTTGATACGGCATCCATTTTTCTAACGTACTGATATACATTTGTTTCGCATCCGTAACACACATATTTAATTTGACTTTGGTCGTGCCTGTATATTCGGCATCCTCATTAATCATGACCGCCTTGCCCACTGACGGACAAATAATCGGTGGCGTGCGGTCAAGCACCACATTTGCCGAAACAGGGTCAGAAATATTACCCGCAATATCTCGAAAACGTGCATAAACTGTCTTATCACCATCTTCGCCATCCAAACGCCACGTAACCAATTTGCTGGGGTCATAGGCTTGCCATTCCACGCCTCGAAAGGCTTTATCGTTGCTGATTTGCACCATATAGGCATCCATACTCTGGACTTTGAGCATGACTACTTTTCGGGGAGAATTGGTTACTTTCCGCCCATCAGAAAGGGTTTTGGTTTCTTCTATCGAAACTTTGGCATCGGTGGGCGGCTGTCTGTCCACATTGATATGCGATTCGGCAACCTTATCGGCAATCGACCCATCTTTCAGTTTGAACTTGATAAAAACAGACCGATAGCCATCTTTGCCATCAAATGTCCATTTTTTGATTTTTTTGTAGCTTTCCCAACGTGCGCCCGCAAAAGTTCCCTTCGTACTAATCATCATCTCGGCTACGTCCTCGCCATAAATTTGTAATTCGACTTCGCCGTGCGGGTGATTGGTAAATGGACTATCTCCACCATTAATCAATACTTTATATTTGTCTTGTGCCGTTGCCGTTGCGACAAATGCGAAGAAGAGCCATAGAAACACCGTAATTCTCATAGACTGTCGTTCTGTTTTAGTTTGTTTGAAATATGCCAACTAAGCCTCAAATTTTGCCTGAAGTTTGTCAGTCTTTTTACAAAATTAACATGGATTTCGTTCAAATTGACGTGCTTTTTCGACTAACATCATTATCTTATCGACCTTTCGATGAATGAAATGGTCTGATTTTACAACGCAAAATATTCTAAAAACGTCCATTTTCCGAAATCTAAAAATAATAAACTTGACTTGCTCTCAAAACAAAATTCGTCAAGTTTGTCAAGAATTACGGAATTAAAGTGCGATTTTTATCATAAAAATTCATATAATCGCTCTAACCTTACATCTTCCAAAAAAATTTTTACACGCTGTTCTTGGTCTTTCTGACAAATCAACAACACACGGTCATGATCCACGACAATGTAATTTTCCAGTCCTTGCACCAAGATAAGTTTATCCTCCGAACTTTTGATGATAGAATGGTTCGTTTCGTAAGTTTTGATATATTTTCCATCTATAACATTCTGATTATCATCATGTTCCGAATATTCGTACAAGGATTTCCATGTCCCCAAATCTGACCACCCCAAGTCGCACGGCAAGACATATACATTATCTGCCTTTTCCATGACCGCATAATCAACCGAAATCGTGTGGCATTGCGAATACGCCACATTCACCGCCTGTGTTTCCTGCTCGGTATAAAAAAACGGTACCGCTTCTTCAAATAATTCAGACATTTGGGGAACGTGCTTTTTGAGTGCTTTTATAAAATTTTTAGCCGTCCAGACAAAAAGTCCAGCATTCCAGACAAAATCGCCGCTATCCAAAAATTCTTTGGCAAGTTCCAGACTCGGTTTTTCGGTAAATGTTTTGACCTTTTGTACGTGAGTTGCCGAAGGCTTCGAGAGTTGAATATAGCCGTAGCCCGTATTCGGGTGATTCGGTTTGATACCTAATGTAATTAATTTATTCGATTTTGCGGATTCCTGCAGCGCAGTTCGGAGCGCATCCTCAAAGGCTTCTTGCTTCAGAATCAGGTGGTCAGCAGGGGCGACAATGACGTTGGCATTCGGATTTTTTTTCTCGATTCGATAGCAGGCATACGCAATGCAGGGCGCAGTGTTTCGTTTATATGGCTCTGTAAGTATCTGATTATCAGAAAAATGTGGAAGTTGCGTTTGAGTTAATTCTTGATATTTTTCGTTCGTAACAATATAAATATTTTCGACAGGACAAATCGCCTTGAAACGCTCGACAGTCAGTTGCAAAAGCGACTTTCCTACGCCCAGAATGTCCTGAAACTGTTTGGGATAGGCTTCACGACTAAACGGATAAAAGCGCGTGCCAGCACCGCCCGCCATGATAATAACATGATTATTTTCCATAAAATTGATGCAAATTATATTTTGGTAGAATTTATTTACGCAAAACTCTTCAAGTTTCCGAAATTACTAATTTTTTACATCAAATTCTATTTTAAGCAGTTCACAAAAAATAATGACGAAGTTAATTTTGATACAACAAATTGATTTTCAGGTGATTGTATCATTTTTATCTTCAATATTTACGATTATGTATTCCTTATTTTTTGGCTAACGGTTCGGAAACTTCACCAAACAGATTTAAGCCCAATAGTTTTTGCGTTTCGATGCGTAAATCTTTGGGATTACGGCACGTTACATTGATGATATTGTAGGATTCACGCTTGACCATGCTCCGCCATCGCCAGTCTAATTGACTGATTGTCTTATGTTTACCATTATCATACCACCATGCGCCGTAATATTTTTTGCCTTCCAAATTCATTTCGGCAACAAAAACATCTTGTTGGTCAATTTGCATTAAATTTTCATAAATAATTTCATAACCACTTGCTTTCCAACACAATAGCGGGTCATGGTTAGACATTCGATACGCATCTTGATGTTTGATATAGACCAACGACCGCGCCGAACTGAGTTGTAAAATGCGATTGGGAAGTTCCAAAACTTCATATCCGATGGGTTGTACTTTTGGGGAACTAAGTAATTCATTATCAGTAAAATACAACAATTTAAGATTAAAAAATAACAACCCAAAAATCAAAAGCGCATTCAAACTCATCTTGATTTCACGGCGCAACCAAGGCGAATTTTTCGGGAACATCGGCACGGATTTGCCGTGATGTCGGATTTTTTTCTGAATCAAAAAATAGGCGGGCATCATAACCACCAAAACTAAGCTCAACAATCCGATGAGTTCGTGGGCGATAGTGCCTTCATAGGCTTGTAGTCTGATAATCAATAAAATACGAATGAAATTTGCCAAAATTACGCCGCCTACTGCCCAGAGCAAAAAAATCAGAATATTGCCCCAGCTAATGCGGACTTCGTGTTTTTTCTCAAAATATGCCAATAGCAAACACACGGCAAATAATCCGACCGTCATCATATATAATCCCATGCAGGCAGTATCCACAGTAAAAATTTCGCCTTTTGTAGCGATAATATTTCCATGCACCGTATTCGGTAATCCTGTGGTTTTCAGTATATTACCAACCAAATTGGTTAATTTTAATCGAATCGGAAAGCTGAATACATCAAATAAATAACCCACACGAGGCAAGACCAAAAATAAAGCAATCGGAGCTGCTTTATTTAATTTGCCTAATTTACTTTCGACAATAAAAAAACAAGTAAACCCCAATGCCAAAAGCAACCAAACCTCCATGCCCGTGAAAGCAAACGCCAACAAGGTCAGCACCGCAGGCAAAGCATACCGATAGGACTGGGTTTCGGGTCTGGCCACATACACCGCAAAAGGTAACAAACCAAACAAAATGCTGGAAGCCGACAAGCCATAATGCGTCAGATGGTTATAAATCACGCCGTGAGAAACCACAAAACTGACCAAAATTAAGGCTCGAAATTGTAGTGTTCGTATTTTTCCAAGTTCTGTTTTCGAGGTGATTTGCATTGTCTTTTTTGATTTAAAATTGAATTAACATCAAAAAGACAAAGATTTTGCCAAATTTTTTAACAAAAAAAAATTTGGCGCATCGCTCGGACAAAAAAAACAAGATAAACGCAACAAATTTTAAGTTGGAATTTATTTTGACGGCAAAAAAATTGTATTTTTGAAGCCTGAATCAAATCCGAATTAGCCCACTTTACAGATTGCTCCTATTTTTTTTGTACAAAAAAAAGTAACATTAAAAACCATGCGCACGATTTTTCAGAAATTATATTTTGCGTGGACACTCTTCAATTTTGCGTGGCTGATGTTGATTTGTGTGCCTTTGATTGTCTTGTTTATCGTCCTTGACGAAAAAAAAGGCGGTAAAATTGCCAGTTTATTGCTCAAATTTTGGGGGCGTGGGTTCTGTGCGCTGAGTGGCATCTTTTACAAAACGCAAGGTCTTGAGCATCTTGACCCCAAGCAAGCCTATGTTTTCACGGCAAATCACCGCTCCTTTTTGGATTCGCCTGCCATGGTAGCTGCCATCCCAAGTCAGTTCAGGGCGTTAGGCAAAAAAGAAATTTTGGATTATCCCGTGTTTGGATTTATGTTCAAATATATCGGCATAACGGTCGATAGGTCAAGCAATATGAGCCGCATACGTAGCCTAAAAGAAATTCGGGAGAAACTCAAACGCCAGATGCACATCCTTATTTTTCCTGAAGGACTGATGAATACGACCGAAAATACGTTGTTGCGCTTTTATGATGGGGCTTTTCGGCTGGCTATCGAAACGCAATCGCCTATTGTTCCGACTGCCATCCTGAACTCACGGCAGATTTTGCCCCGCAAAAATCCAGTTTTACGGGCAGGCACAATTATTATACAATTTGCACAGCCCATTCACACTCAAGGCATGACGCTCTCGGATGTCGATAATCTCAAACAACAGGTGCGCCTCGAAATGGAACGGATGATTTTGGAATTTGAAAATACCGAAAAAATAGACTCCGAACTCCTCGAAACGCACAGCCTGCCTTCTGAAATCTGAAAGCTATCATGCGCAAGACTTGATATGTCAAGATAATACATAAATATTATATTTTTAACAATTTGTTGTTTTTAAAATTCTTGATAAAATAATTCTTTGATAACTATTTCGGAAGGGCTAATCTTTTGGTCAAATGCCAAATGTGCGATATAATTTTGAGGGACATTTATGGGATATAAAAACCACGTTTGATGCTCCAGATTTACTTCATTTTTTTGTACCGAAAACTGATTCAGAGGCAATGCCATTCCCTTGCCATTTGCCTTGATGATTGCTTCTTTGCGTGTCCAAAAATAATAAAACATATCAGATTGATTTTCAATAATTTGTCGTTCTGATGCAGTCCATTGTTTCTGAAAATATTTGAGTTCGATAGGTTTTATCGCCTCGATGTCAATGCCCAATTTTCCGTCAGCACAAAAGGCACAAATTACATAGTGATGCGCATGACTAATATTGAAATCGGCATCGCCCAAAAAGTAAGGTCGGTTTTGCAAATTATATTGAATATCTGCCAAAGAGAATGCCGTATTTTTTAATTGTTTAAGTAATATTAATTTTCCGAGCAAACTGGCATAGGCATCGTTTGGTCTGATGTACCTTTTTATTTTGTTTTGTTGTAAAATTGGGATTTTTTGTAATTTATGCTCAAACCAATCCGTAGGAATGTGGTTCGGGATGTGCGTATAAAAAATCGTGATTCGAGGCATGATAGTATTTTGAGTTCGTGAAGTATTTAGTTTAGACCATTATTTTTTCTAAAAAAATCCCTATAAAAACCTGAAATAATAATATTATTTGAGGTTTTTGGCTTGATTATCAGCGAATAAGTCTTTATATTGCGAGTAATTTACTCCATAAACATTACCTGTTGAAATTTACCGAAAACAATTACGCCACACGAAATATTTTTGTTGTGTTTTTGTTGCAAACAATAATCTAATCATTTCATTTTAGAGTTATTTAGCGCAAACCTAACTACCAAACTTACACCGCGCTCCGTTCGGCAGAGCCGTATTGATTTTTCAGATATTCTTAAAAATTTATTCACATCATGAAACACCTTGTTTATTTTCTTCCTGTTATGCTGCTACTTACTTCGTGTTTTAGTCAGCAAAATGTCGTTGAGTACGATTATAGTTATCATGGTAAATTTACTCGTTACAAAACTTTTAGTTTTATTAATGACCATCAGGAAATTCCAGATTCATCAAAAATGAACGATGAAACTGTCAAAAACGCCATCAAGTATCGCCTTGAGTTACAGGGCTATAAGTATGCGGAGAAAAAGCCCAATTTACTGATTTCGTACAAAATATTTTATGGGGATGTCAAGAATTATCGGGGCTATCGTCAGCCAGACATTAATTCGTGGGTCAAGACCAGCGAAGCCACCGAAGAACAAGGGGAGTATAATCCTATCAAATACAACCTGAATCAAGGCACACTTTTGGTTTCTTTGTTTGACCGCAAGAAGCAAAATACGATTTGGCAGGGCTATGCTTCGGGGGTTTTCAATCGGGTTTATAATCCTGAAAGCAAACGACATTTGACGCGCGCCGTGCGTTCGATTTTTGACCGTTACCGATTTATGGCAGAAGGCTTTGAACAACGTTATACCGAATCGGACTAATTTTATGAATCTGATGCTGGATAGACTCTACAAGAACCTCGTTGATTTGCCGAAATTGACGAGGTTTTTTGTTTGAATTTTGAGGAAAATGTATGGATAAAAATTAGGCTCATAAAAAACCTTAGAAACGAATAGGCATGAGCATGGGCTAATCTAAGGGCAATAATAGGGCTTTATTTGGAAAATCCTTGATTTAATGCTGTTTTTTTTGTAATTTTGCGCTGTTGCAGTGAAAAGTTTAATACTTAAACATAATAAATATGTCAAAGCTTCGCATACTTTATGTAGCCAGCGAAATCAATCCGTTTTTGAATACCACTGAGGTAGCGGATTATGTTCGTTCTTTACCGCAGGCAATGCAGGAAAAAGGAATGGAAATTCGGATTTTAGTTCCTCGATTTGGAATGATTAACGAGCGCAAAAATCGGTTACACGAGGTAGTACGGTTATCAGGAATTAATATTTCTGTCGGAGATGAAGAAAAGCCTCTCATCATCAAAGTTGCCTCTATTCCTAATGCCAAACTTCAGGTCTATTTTATTGATAATGAAGATTATTTCCATCGCAAAACAGTATTTACGGATAAACACGGGAATTTTTATGCCGATAACGATGAGCGCGCGGTGTTTTTCTGCAAGGGTGTTATCGAAACTGTCAAAAAATTAGGTTGGGCACCAGACATTGTACATTGCAACGACTGGATTTCAGGTTTGATTCCTTTATATCTGAAAACCACGTACAAAAATGACCCCATGTTCAAGGATTCTAAAACCGTATTCACGGTATATAATACGCCTTTTGCTCATGAATTTCAGGATGATTTGCCTGCCAAAGTCAAAATGATGGACATCAAAGACGAACATCTCAAGCCTTTGACCAAAGGAAATTACGAATCATTTATCGAAATGGGCGCACAGTTTTCCGATAGAGTTGTCAGGGCTTCAGACCAAGTGCAGTCGTATGGCGCACTCGGTGGCGTGGATGCCGATAAAATCTTTACGATTGAAAAAAATGGAAATGCCGAAGAATTTTCTAATTCTTATTATGACCTTTATACAAATTTGGCGACTTAATTCTTTGTCAAATCGAAAATTGATGCAACCTTTGCAAAATCAATTTCATCCCAAAGGGAAAAACACAAAGTTTTGAATCGAATGAATATTAGATATTTTACTTCAGGATTGCTACTCTCGGCAATCCTGGTTTTATTTGCCTGCAACGAAGATATTAACCTTAGTGCCGAAATTCAGGGGAATGTCCAATTCATTGAAACACAATACACGGATACATTCACTATCCAAACGGCGGTTGGTATTTGGGACACCGTAGAAACCACCATGTCGCCTTATATGCTGGTCGGCAATACCGAAGATAATTATTTTGGCTCACTGACTGCCAAGGCGTTCGTACAGTTGATGTTGCCTGATGATTCCGTTGCTTTTGAGGATACGGACGGAAATCCAGCCAGCATTGATTCGGCGGTTTTTAGCCTCAATATTGACGAATCCTATGGCGATACGACACAGCCACAAACCATTCAGATTCACGTAGTTACGCAACCCATCGACACCAATATTGTCTATTATCAATATGACGAACTGACTGTGGGCGATAAACTTGCCGAGTTTGTAATGGATGAAAATACTGACCTCACACAGCCACTACGCATGAAATTAAGTGCCGAATGGATAGAACGATTCAGGCAGGCAAGCGGACAAACAGACCTGCGGACGCAAGCCGATTTTGAACGCTGGTTGGCGGGCATTCGGGTTTCGGCAATCGGTGGAAAAGCCGTTCATAAAATAAATCAATTCAGTGCTAACACGTATTTAAGATTTTATTATCATACTGAAAATGACACACTTACGACCACAATAACGACTCAAACCCTCTTCCGAACAGGATACCGATTCAATCAAGTTGCTTCCAATTTAAGTACATCAAATTATCTATCTGGATTGTCGCCTCAAAACGATATTTCAACCCAAAATGTGAATGCACTCGGATTTGTGAGAGAAGGCGCAGGGATTTATACCAAACTTCGTTTTCCGAATCTCGAAAAGTTTAATACGCAAGGCAATATTTATGTCAATCGGGCGGAGCTTATTCTCGAAAGTGCTGATGAAAATTTCTTAATGCCCAATCCTATTTTGCCTATCGGATTGACTTTCAATCTATTAGATGAAAATGGCGAACTCGTACAGAATGCCCAGTTTGTCGATGAACAATACGTCTTGCGAGAATTGCGAGATGCCACAGTACACGGCGCATATTCGGATGGGCGGCTGGTTGCCAGTTATTTGCCCGGCGGACGAACCTACCAAAATGTTCGCATGACTTCTTACATACAGGATGTCATCAACGGATTACGCCCCAATTACGGCTTTGCCATTCAATCTTATCGAAATGATGTCGGCGTAAGTTCTTTACTTTTCCCTGATAATCAGGCAGATACTAAAAATCTGAAATTGCGTATTTATTATACTATAATTAAATAAATCTGGAACTATCTCCGATTTGTACAAAAATAAAACCCACAATTAAAATTGTGGGAATAAACAAAATTCGTATGAATTGTAGAGGAACGTAAATCCATCACTTTTGGGCGATAAATTATTTCACGTAACCAAAAACCAACACCCATGAAAAACGCACAACGTCTTGAAAGCTGGTTACAATTTCTTGCCGTAGGTTTATTTTTGGTCTTGCTCAATGTGTACGGCGACCAGTTTTTTGTACATTATGACCTGACCGAAGAGAAGCGTTATACCATTTCGGATGCTACCAAAAAAACACTTAACGAGCTTGATGATGTCGTTTATGTGGAAGTTTATTTGGAGGGCGACCTCAATGCCTCATTTCAACGATTGCGAAAGTCCATTCACGAAACGCTCGATAGATTTCGGATGTATGCCGGCGACCGTTTGCAATACAAATTTATCAATCCTGATGATTTTGATTCGCGCCAAGACCGTGAAAGTTTTTATCAGCAGTTACTAAATCGTGGCATTCAACCCACACAACTCTTTGATAATGAGAATGGTAAACAAATTCAGAAAATTATTTTTCCCGCCGCCTCAATCGCTTATCGGAACAAAGAAATCCCGTTGATGCTCCTGAAAGGAAACAAAACTGCCTCTGCCGAAGAGCAATTAAATCAATCTATCGAAGGTCTGGAATACGAATTTGCTTCCACAATTCAAAGAATGACACAAAAAAAACGCAAAATTATTGCCTTTTCTGATGCTCATAACGAACTGAATGACAGGGAATTAGCTGATTTGAGAACCACCCTGAACGAAAATTATATCACCGAATCCATCAATTTGCAAATTCATACGCTTGATGATGTCGATGCCTTAATTATTGCCCAACCCAAAAAACCATTTTCTCCTATCGAAAAGTATCATTTAGACCAATTTATTATGAGAGGCGGAAAGACTTTATTTTTCTTGGATATGGCACAAATGAACATTGATAGCATTGCGGTTGGCGGAACGTATGCCTTTGCTTATGACCTGAATCTGAATGACTTACTCTTCAAATATGGCGTTCGGCTCAACCAAGATTTGATTCAAGATACACAAATGGGTTCGATTATTTTGAATGTCGGAAACTTCGGAAATCAGGCAAATCTGCAACCTGTACCTTTTCCGTATTATATCAAATTAAATCAATTTGCCAAACATCCGATTGTACGAAATCTGAACGGAATTTACAGCCAATTTTTAGGAACAATCGACACGGTCAAGGCAATAGGAATCCGAAAAACACCCTTAATTTTTACCAATGCCTACACGCGCACCAAAAAAATCCCAACGATGGTCAGTTTGGATGAAGTCAAAATGGAATTAGACCCCAATTTATATCCTCAAAGTTCCCTGCCTGTGGCGTATTTGTTGGAAGGAAAATTTACATCTTTATACAAAAATCGGTATGCCCCACAAGGTGCAATGAATCCAAAAATTATTTCAGAAAGTATTGAAAATCAGATATTTATTTGTACGGATGGCGATATACTCAAAAATGATTTTGACCCAAAAACAGGAAATCCACTGCCCTTAGGTTTTGACAAAATTACGCAACAAACTTTTTCTAATAAAGAATTGATTATCAATATTTTAGCCTATATGTTAGACGAAAATGGATTGATTCTGACCCGAAACAAACAAATTACGCTTCGCCCACTGGATAAAATTCGGGTTGCCGAGCAACGCACCTATTGGCAAATGCTCAATCTTGCATTGCCCATCGGCTTGGTCATTATTTTTGGGGGCATACGCTATTATTTGCGGAAAAGAAAATACCATCAGAAGTAAAGTTGGTTTCCTGAAAAAAAAGCGGTATCTTAGGTAATTCGATTTAAAATAAATTGGCAATCAAAACAAAATTTTATCCAACAAATATACTGAAAATCAATGGTTTATGATTGCGCCTCACGCTGTATTTTCTTGAATCATGGCGAAAGAAAAAATCCAAAAACAATACTATACCATCGGCGAAACCGCAAAAATACTTCAGGTTGCTCCTTCGCTCATTCGGTTTTGGGAAAGTCGTTTTAAGGCGATAAATCCCCGAAAATCCCGAAATGGCGTGCGACAATACACGCCCGAAGATATTGAAAAACTGAAAACTATTTATTATTTGGTGAAAGAAAAAGGCTATACCTTGCAGGGTGCAGATGAGGTATTGAACAAACATGGCGAAAATTCGGATAGCCTCATTGACTTGATTCGAGAAATGGAAGCGCTCAAAAAATTTTTGCTTGACCTCAAAAAAGCCATCGCCGATTAAACCTTTGTCCATTTTTTTTGTCTAAAACTCGAAAATTTATCCGAAGAAAAGACAACAATGCAAGGATTTATTGCACAAAAAATGCCACAGGAAATGGAAAATGCGCCCCATCAAGCGCAAAAAAATACCACGCAAACCACTCATTTTTTGGATGATGAAACGCTCTTGCGTAAATTCCGAAATCCAGATTCGCAAAATTATGCCTTCAATCTTATTGTCCGAAAATACCGCGAACGGATTTATTTTCATGTCCGTAAAATGGTGATTGACCATGATGACGCTGATGACCTGACCCAAGATATTTTTGTAAAGGTCTGGAAATCACTGCCTAAGTTTCGGGGTGATGCCCAACTTTATACGTGGATTTATCGCATTGCCTCTAACGAATGTTTGACTTTTTTGAAGAAAAAACGCCAACGATTTTTTATTCCGATTCAGGATATTTCCCATGAATTGACGCACAAACTGGAAGCCAGCCACGATTTTTCGGGCGATGAAATTCAGAAAAAACTACAAAAAGTACTTCTGAAACTGCCTGATAAACAACGACTTGTATTTAATATGAAATATTTTGAGGATATGAAATATGATGATATTGCCCAAGTCTTGGGGACTTCGGTCGGTGCGCTCAAAGCCTCGTATCATCACGCCGTCAAAAAAATTGAAGCCAATTTAAATGCCGAATAATCATGAAAAAAAATATCAAATTAGACGATTTAAAATCTGAACATCAATTATATCAGGTTCAAGATGAATATTTTGAGGAATTAGCCCAAAAAATTCAGCATCGAACTACCGCTCGTCCAAAAATTGAATTTCGACAAGTTTTTGCCTCAAAATGGATGCCTGCGGTTTCAAGTATATTTATTTTGATTTTAGGTGCATTTTTTGGAATAACCTTACAAGATACAAATTCGGATAATTTTTCCAAAAATCAAACTTTTTCGCAAGTTTCAGCCGAATCCTTGAGCGAATATTTGATGCAAGAAGAACTGGACGAGGATTTAATCATGGAATATTATGCCGAAAATGAACCCGTAGATTTTTCGGACTTTTCGGATGTTTCGGAGGAAGCCCTTGAAAATCAGTTTGTTGATGAAGATTTGGACGATTATTTTTAAACGCATTCTATAATCTTCACGGAAGTATTAAAATAACATCAAAATGAAAAAATATATTTTATCATTAATTATTAATGTTGTAATTTTGTCGGTATGGGCGCAACCCAATCACGAAGAAATTAAACGCATCGAAGCCATGAAAATTGGCTATCTGACTAAGAATCTGAATCTTACGACCGAGCAAGCCGAAAAATTTTGGCCTCTTTATAATGCCTATCAAAATGAAGAAAAAACTATCAGACGACAGATTCATCAGTTAATGCGAAATAAACCGCATGAAAAAAGTGATGCCGAAATGAAAGAAGCACTTGAAAAAGGGCTAAGTTTGAAGCAGAAAAAACTGGATTTAGAAAAAAAATATTTGGACAAATTTCTCGGCGTAATTTCTGCCAAACAGGTGGGCGCACTGTATCGGGCGGAACGGGAATTTAAACATCAAATGTTTCGAGAACTTCGGGATAGAGGCAAACGTAATTTTAAATCAGAAGACGATTTTTAGGGAAAACAGTATAAAAAATAGCAATGCACTAAAAAATTTATAATACATTGAATAACAGTTTTTTACGATATTTTATTACGGAAGAAATTTACGTTCTGAAATCCGAATTTCAGCCGAAAGTTCCTAAACTTTCTGCTCCGATTTCGATTACCGATACTTCAGGAATGAAAACTGAAACGGACAAAAAAGCGGTTTGGAGTAAACATTTACTGATTATTACAGATGATTTTCGGGGTAAAAAAATACCCTCTGTCGAACGAGAATTGCTCCTAAAAATCATGAAAGCCCTCAAAATTGACCCTCGAACAGATGCCGATGTTATTTCTATCGAAAATTTTGATAAAAATCGGATTGGTTACCCGCAAAAAATTTTGATTTTGGCAACTTCCGAAATCGAAAATTTTTCCTTCCCAAAATATCAGCCTGCCCAACTGCGAAATATCCCGATTATTTCGGCTGATTCGTTGGCAGAAATGATTAAAGACGTGTCCAAAAAACGCCAACTTTGGGCAGAATTAAAGCGAATTTTCAAGATTTAAATTTCAAAAAAATCGCAAAAAATTCCAAAAATCGAATATCTTTCCGTGAGTAGTCAAAAACTTATATCGGAACATGAGATTATCTATACTTTTTAATGTTTTATTTTTCGCTAACGTATTCATTTTCAATTCATTTGATGCCAAAGCCTCCCACATCATTGGTGGCGAGCTGAACTTGGTACACATTGCCCAAGATTCTTTTCGGATTTCACTCCATGTATATTACGATCAGGTCAATTCTGTCTTGGATGTCGTTGATAATCAGGTAGAAATCCATGCTTTTAGCGAAGCCACACAACAAAAAATCGAGTCGTTTATTCTCTCCAAAAGTTTGGATAGAGAATTGCCCTATTCGAGTTTAGGTTGTAGAATAGCTAATTTTATTACACGTGAAATAGTTTATTCAAAAATTGTAAAATTAGACCCCTCGAATTATGCCCAAATTGCGGGATATTATTTGGCTTGGGAACGCTGTTGTCGAAACGGGGTGCTGGATAATATCGAAAATTCGGGCGAGGAAGGATTAGCCGTTTATCTCAATTTCCCGCCTTTGATGCAGGCGGGCAAATTTACGCCCAATTCATCGCCTGTTTTCAGTAATTTGACAGGCGATTATGCGTGTTTAAATCAATGGTATTTCGTTGATTTTGAGGCTTATGATGACGATAATGACGATTTGAAATTTTCTTTGGTTAATCCGCTGGGCGGTCATGCCACTTTCCTAAATAATAATCCAAATCCACAACCAAAGCCCTACAATTTACCTGCCATACAATGGAAAAGTTTGCAAGGATATAGCGTCAATACACAGGTTCGAGGAACACCATCTTTGGAGATTTCCGAAACAGGAAGGCTTCGAGTAAAACCCATCGAACGAGGTTTATTTGTCTTTGCGGTAAGGTGCGAAGAGTTTCGAAATGGTAAAAAAATAGGCGAAAAAGTGCGAGAATTTCAAATTTTAGTACAAGAATGCACGACTCCCAAACGTAACTTTCCTAATGCCAATGCTTTTCAGACGATTTCTGCTGTTACGCCCATTGCCGAGTCCGATACGGTCGAATTTGAAATGGATGAAATCGACAAACGAATTTATATCAAAGTTACTGACCAAGATGCTGATTCTGTGCGAATTAGAGCTTTGCCCGTGCGTGGTTTTACGCAAGGCGCAATCATTTCGGATAGTTTGGGTTTATTGCCTAATGGTACTGATTATCACGTCTTTACGGTCAGTTATCCGCATTGTCCCGAAGATTCGGGCAGAGTTTATGCCGACCGATTTTTTATTTCGGATTTGACCTGCGGACAGCCTTATGAAGATACCGTTACGGTTTTTGTGCGGGTCAAAGAAAAAATCCATCAACAGCCGTTTATTTCTGTTTTGGCGGATAGTTCGGCGGCGAAAGAATTTATTTTTGAGGGCGTGCAATACGATACGATTGCCATCCCGATGGGCTGGTCAGATGACGATGCAGATTCTATTATCTACCTGAATGTCAGTCATTTTCGTGATTCTTTACCTCAAAATCCTTTCACGGATTCGGTGCGAATTTACTCCGCAATCGACCAAGATACACTTTTTTGGGCAGTGCCGTGCGACCTCTTCAAAGGCACTGCCGATACGGTTTTGACGTATCATTTTCCGATTATCGTTACTGACAATGTGCGATGCGGTTTTGAAAAGCGTGATACCGTTGATATTCAGGTACTTATCCGTAATCGCCACAATGTGCGCTATAACACTCGTCCCGAAATTATTGCCAAAAACCGAAACCCAATTTCGGATACGATTCCGATTTATTTGGATACCGCATATTTGACAAAACCCTATGAATTTCATTTGCAATTAACTGATTTGCAGGGAGATAGCATTTTTATAAAATGGGAAGCTGAAAATTTTAAGCCGCTTGATTTTCAATTTCCGATAGATTCGATAAAAACCGATAGCTTAGCAAACTTTTTTATGACTTGGACTCCGAGATGTGGCTATTTGGATACGGATTCTTTGTATAAATCCTTGAAAACCAGAATTATAGTTCAAGATTTTTCTGTTTGCGATACCATGATTTATTCCGATACGCTTTATTTGGATTTGACTTTGACTTCGGATAATCGTAAACCTGATATTTGGACTAAACTACCTGATAATCAGTATGATATAACGTTAAAAGATTCGATTTATTCCGATACACTTCCAGTGAATCGTTTTTATCGCATTCCGATAAATGCACCTGATTTTGAGGCAGATACAGTTGTGATGCGTCTGAATACACCACTGGACTCGGTTTTGCATCAATACAAACTTTATCGGAACGTGGCGGATTCATCGTTGAAAAATGAACATTTTTTTGAGTGGCAACCGAATTGCGAATATTTTTCCGACCCTGATAGCATTTATCCGATTCCTATTGAGTTCATTGCCACGGACTTGGATACGTGTTTTCGGCAAAAATCCGATACGCTTCGCACCATTTTTTATGTCCGTCCCGACCGTGAACGCACGTTTGAACCGTATTTTTTGACGAAAATGGATTCGATTGCGCCTCAATTTTATGTCGATTCGGCAAAAATTGGAAGCCCGAAAACCATCAAAATTGGCGCAAAAGGCTTGGGCGTTTTGGCAATCAAATACGAAAGTTTATCGCCTGATTTTCTGACAATTACGCCTGATTTTGTGTCTGTTCTGACTGCACCAGATTCGATGCAAAGCCAGTGGACTTGGAATATGGATTGCCGTTATTTTTCGGATTTTGATAGTTTGCCCAAATTTTTGGATATTCAATTTCGGGTAAATTCTTATGCCTGTACCGAAAATTTGGCGGATACCGCTACGGTTCGTTTATTTTTGAGTTATCCCGAATCGCTCAAACCAGACCTTAAAATTATTAATTTAACCGATACTTTGCAGACTTGGCAAACTTCCGTAACGGCAGGAAACCCCTTACATTTTGCACTATTTTCCGATTCGATTCCCGCAGGTTCAGTATTGCGAATTGATACGAATTTTGATACACTTCGCCATCCGATTCGGACGCAAATTATTCGGCAAGATTCTATTTTAAAATATTCATTTTCAATGATTTCGGAATGTTCCAAAGATAGTTCTGATTTCAATTTGCGGTATATTTTGGCGGATACATCGGCTTGTAATTTTGGTGCGGATACGGTGTTTATTTCTGTCAAAATTTTGCCTACGCCCAACGAAAATCATGCGCCAAAACTAAACTTAAATTTTAATGATAATATAAATAATTCGCTTTATATGGATTCGGTTTTTATTGGCGAAAAATTCACGTTAAATGTATTTGGAGGCGATACAGATTTGGATAGTTTATTTCTAACACCAATCGCCCAAAACTTTCATTTTGAGGCAGTTGGCGCAGAATTTTTGTCTATTTCGGCGCATGAAAATTTTAGCACCGTTTTTAGCTGGCAAACTTCGTGTAAAGCCCTGAATATCACGGGACAAGATTTTGAATCCAAAACATTTGAGTTTGATTTGATTCTGAAAGATAAAAAGTATTGTTTGCCCATTTTGCAAGATTCGGTACGGGTACGTTGGACGGTTTTGGGTCGTCCAGAACTCAATCAATCTCCTGATATTCAGTTAGATATAGCTCAAAATTCGGAAAAAATATATGTCGTAGAAATCAAAGAAGGCTCGACAATTTCCATTCCGATAAATGTGGTGGATACGGATGAGGATGTCGTAATTTTGGAGGCATTTCCCGAAAATTTTTCGTTTTCAGAAATGGGAATCCAATTCGTGAAACAGCAAAAAAATGCACCTTATTCACTTGATTTTCAATGGAATACAGATTGTCATTTGGTCGAAAATGAAGCTAAAAATTTCAACTTAAAACTGACAGCAAAAGACTTGCCGATTTGCGGAAATCCATTGACTGACGAAGCACAAATTCAAATTCGGGTCATTCCAGAAAATCAAATCGAGCCTGAAATTTTAGTCGATTTGCCTCAAAATTCAGATGAAATTTATGAATCAAAAGTATTTGAAAATGAGTTATTTATGACAAAATTTCGGGTTCAAAATTTTGATAAAAATGCAGTTGAATGGGCGATAACGGGCGAAAATTTTTCTTTGGAAGAAATTGGCGCAACTTTTACTCAAAATTCGGATTTTGAACCTGTTTTGTCGTGGACTCCCAAATGCGATTTATCTCTTGAACAATCTGATTTTCAATTTGTTATAACGGCAAAAATTCCTACTTCGGGCTGTCGGGCAGAGGGTTCAAAAAATATCCGTCTTCGACTCGAAGTTGAACCCCATCAAGCAACCTTTGAACCGCCTACGAATGTCTTAACGCCAAACGGGGACGGCAAAAATGATGTGTTTTACTTGCCGAATGTGGTGGATAATTGTGGAAAGCAAACCTTTGATTTTCAGCGTATTGAGATTTTTAATCGGTGGGGAAACCGAATTTTTGAAAGCGATAATCCGACCTTTGAATGGAATCCGAAGGATGCGCCTGCGGGAGTGTATTTTTATGCCATGCAGATTGGAAATCAGGAAGTTTACAGAGGAAATATGACGGTAATAAAATGAAAAAAAAATTTACGATTTTAAAAAACAACTCACTAAAACACATGAAATTACGATTGATACTTTTTATCTTACTGATTTTCAGTTCATTATCCGCATCTGCTACGCACATTGTCGGGGGGGAATTGGGCTTAAAACACATCAGCGGAAATGCGTATGACCTGAACATGACGCTGTATTTTGATGCGATAAACGGCAATCCCGAAGCTCTTGACGAAATCGTAACCTTACATATTTTTCGGAAACGAGACGATACATTTATCCGAAGTTACGAAGTGCCGTTAGTGAGCCGTGAATTTGTCGATTATACCAACCCCGATTGTGGTATTGGCGATTTGGTTACGCGCAAAATTTTTTATACGCGCCGAGTCGTTTTAAATCCCGAAACTTACTCAGATTCAGAGGGTTACTATGTCGTTTGGGAGCGATGCTGTCGGAATAATATCATCAGCAACATCATCGACCCAGGAGGCGCAGGGCAGACTTTTTATATGGAATTTCCGCCCTTGATTCGGAGCGGAAATCGTTTTTTTAATTCTACGCCTGAATTATTTCCGCCTTTAAGCGATTATGCGTGCGTGAATCAGCCGTTTTATTTTGATTTTGGTGGGACGGATGCCGATGGCGATTCGCTGGTGTATTATTTGAGCGTGCCAATTAATGGGAATAGCTCCCGAAATGACCCCGCTCCAAACCAACCAATTTCTGCGCCTTACCCAAAAGTCTTCTGGGAAAATGGCTACGGATTGAATACGATGATTAACGGAAATCCGCCTTTGAACATCGACAAAACAGGAATTGTCCGTGTAACTCCATCAGAAACAGGACTTTTTGTCTTTGCCGTAACGTGCGATGAATATCGAAATGGCATCAAAATCGGCACGGTTGTCCGTGATTTTCAGATGCTTGTGATTGATTGCAAATTGAGTACGCCACCGATTGCTACGCCAATTCTGCCCAATGGTTCGGGCGAATATAACCAAACGGATACGATTGAATTTCGGGTGGGCGATGCCAATAAATGTTTTACGATTGAGGTGCGCGTCCGAGATACAGGACCAATTACGGGGCGAATTGTGCCGATTGAAGGCTTTGAAGCAGGTTTTTTGACCAAAAATTCCGGATTTATTCGGGGGGCAAATGATGTGGTCGAATTGCAAGCCTGTTTCCCGCCATGCCCTGCAAGTCCCACAGAACCAATGGTTTATGGCATGAATGTCATTGTGGAAGATAATAATTGCGCCGTACCGCTCCAAGATACAGTGCGCTTGTTTGTGCGGATTATTCCTGAAGAAAATATTGCACCCAAAGTTACTTCGTCTTTGGGACAATTTTCGGAAGAAAATCAGGAATATGTCATCCGAGTTTCGGAAGGTAAATTATTGGATTTCAATATTTTAGGCGATGATTCGGAAGGCGATACTTTGCTTTTGGGCATGAACGGAATCGACTTTGACCCCAGCAGTTTAGGCATGACTTTTGCGGGATTGCGAGGTTTGCCTATTTTGACCGATAATTTTTCTTGGCAAGTACCGTGCGATTTGTTGGAAATTGACCAAGACTCGATTGAATATCGACTTCAATTTGTGGCTTCGGACGAGAAAATTTGTGGATTGGTTAAAAAAGATACCACTTTTGTCAAAATTATTGTTTTGAACGATAATGAAACCAATACCGTTCCCGAAATTTTAGCCAGCCTCAATTATGATTCCTTACAAAAAATGTATTTGGATACAATTATTGCAGGCGATGCCTTTACTTTTCAGGTTTTGGCGGATGATGCCGATTTGGATACGCTGAATCTCAATGTTTTAACAGATTTTAGTTTGGCAGATTTTGGCATGAATTTTCCCCCAAATATCCGAAGTATTCCGTTGATTACGGCTGATTTTTCGTGGCAAACCGATTGCGATATGCTTGACAAACCCGAAACCGACAAAGTCTTTGATTTTCAGTTTGTTGTCCAAGATGAACGCCTTTGTAACAAATCCAAATCGGATACGATAAAAGTCCGAATTTTACTCCAGCCGCGCCTCGAACCCAATGAACCACCTGCGGTTTCTACGGATTTGCAACTCATTGATAATCAAACAGAAACATATTCAGATACGATTTATATTCGGGGCGAAACTCGTTTTACGATTACGGCAAACGATGCGGATTTGGATAGTTTAATTTTGGAAGGCTACGGCGTAGATTTCGATTTTGCAGATTTGGGAATACAGTTCACGAGCATCACGGGTTTTGCGCCTTTGCAAACCGAATTGTATTGGAAACCAACTTGCGAGGTACTGGACGTTTTGGGGGGCGAAACGATGAAAACATTTGAAATGATTTTTCGCTCAACAGACTTCAATGATTGCCTTTTGAATACAAAAGATTCGGTAAAAGTAAATTTGACGGTCATTTTTGAACCTGAACCGAACGAAAATCCGCTTTTATCTTCGGATTTACCTCAAATTGATACGGGACGATATTTGACCGAAATTGTGGCAGAGGATGATATACGGTTTTTGATTCTTGCCGAAGATGAAAATCGGGACAGCATCCGAATTAGCGTTTTTGGCGATGGATTTGACTTGGCAGAATTGGGCATCAATTTTCGAGATACGGCGGGTTTTGCGCCTTTGCAGTTGCCTTTCGAGTGGCAAACGCGTTGCCAATATTTGAACGGAAGCCCTGAACCTGTCGATTTTCAAATCATGTACGTGGTAGAAGATTTCAAAAATTGCGGACTTTCCCGAAAAGATACGATTTATACCACGATTCGGGTCAAGCCTTTGCCCAACCCAAATCCGCCTGTTTTGGAAATTTCAAATTTGGATTTTGATGCCACCCAAAATCGTTATACGTGGAACATGGTACCGGGCGAGGAATTAAAATTTACGGTCAATGGCACGGATGCGGATGGCGATGTACTCGAAATGTATGCCGAAGGCGTGGGGTTTAATTTGGCAGATTTTCAGATGAATTTCCAAACGCAACGAGGAATTACGCCCGTTTCAGAAGAATTTTTGTGGCTTTCGAGTTGCGAAATGTACGCTGAACGTCAGGAATTTGAGCTTAAATTTTATCTCCGAGATGATACCAAATGCCAATTGGATAAATTCGATACGGCAACGGTCAAAATTAATTTAACAGATTTGGCACGAAGTGATGAATTTACGCCTCCCAACGTATTTACGCCCAATAATGACGGCAAAAATGACACTTTTTATATTCCAAATTTACCGATTGATAATTGCCAAGATGAATTTCGGCACATCAAAATTTATAATCGTTGGGGACGCAAAGTTTTTGAAAGCGACCAACGAGATTTTGAATGGGCGGGCGAAAATTTCCCGAATGGCGTATATTTTTACGAAATTCTTTTCGAGAATTCGACCTTCAAAGGCACGGTAACGATTTTGGGTTCAGCCACAAATTAAGCTCAAATTTCAGTTTTGGAATGTTTGATGCAAATAAAAAGCGACAAAAATCTATATTTTGTCGCCTTTTTGGATGTATAAAACCTTGATAATCAACATATAAACTATTTCATGAATTTTTGACTACTCCGTGATTCCCAAGAATTATTCGTAAATTGCCCAATCATATGTTTGGTTAATATAACAGGTTGGTTTCGGGGTGGTATCCGAAACCTCAAATTGGAGAAACCTTCCGAAAATTTTTGGAAGGTTTCTTTTTCTGGAATCGTAAAATTTAATCTTTTTCCATCAAAATCAACGCAGAAATTCCTGAAATTGTAGTTTCTGCACCTGCTATTTTTTCGCCTCCCATCAAGGTAAATTTTTCATCTTTGAGCAAGGTTTGCCATTTTCCTTGCGGAATTTGTACGGTTTGTTGAGCGTCTTTGCCGTTAAAAATCACCAAAATATTTTTGGCATCATCTCCGCCAGCATTTTCAATGAGCTGATACCCCACAATTCCATTTTGCTGAAAATCAATGAATTTGAGATGTTTTTGGACTAATTCTGTGGTTGCGAGCCGAAAAGCAGGATGATTTTTTCGTAACTGAATCAAGTTTTTGTAATAATCAAATAAATTTTTGTACTTTGCCTTTCTGCTCCAATCAATTTGATTAATCGAATCAGGTGATTTGTACGAATTATGTTCGCCAAATTTTGTCCGAGCCATCTCTGCGCCAGCGTGCAAAAAGGGAATGCCCTGCGAAGTCAGCACAATGGTATTTGCCAAACGGTGCATTTTCAGGATTTTTTCTTCGGGTGCATTTTCGTCCGTAACTTTTAATTTGTCATAAAGCGTATGATTATCATGGCACGCCACATAATTAATGGCTTGCGTGGGATGATTTGCCCAAGGTGTTTTGGAATAATTTACTTTTTCATAATTAATTTCGGGGTGTTGTATTGCACCTACAATGCCAAATTTAACACTTTCTTCGATACCTTCTCGCCCACCTACGTAACCTTTTTCGGTTTCATCAGACCAATGTCCTTTGATGGCATCTCGCATATCATCACTAAAAGCAGCGACATTTTTGAGCTGTAATGTGTTGGCTTTCACGGCTCTAAGTGAATCAGGCAGAGGACTTGCGCCTGCCGTCCAGCCTTCGCCGTACACAAAAATCGTAGGGTCAATTTTCTGTAATTCTGCACTAAGTTCATTCATGGTTTGGATGTCATGAATCCCCATCAAATCAAATCGAAATCCATCGACATGATATTCTTGCGCCCAATATTTGACCGATTCGATGATGAATTTACGCATCATTGGGCGGTCGGAAGCCGTTTCGTTGCCACATCCCGAAGCATCCGAAAAACTACCATCTTCATTTTGGCGATAATAATAGCTCGGAAATTCGAGATTCAAATTAGAATTGGGCGTGAGTGCCGTATGATTATACACCACATCCATAATGACACGAATTCCATGCTCATGTAATTTTTTGACCATTTGTTTAAATTCTCGTATCCGTACTGCGCCGTCTGCGGGATTACTCGAATACGAGCCTTCGGGCGTATTATAATTTTGAGGGTCATAGCCCCAATTAAATTGCGGTTTATCGGGTTTGGATTCATCAACTGACTGATAATCAAAGGCTGGCAACAAATGTACGTGCGTAATGCCTAATTCTTTCAGATGCGCCAATCCTGTTTTTTCACCTTCGCTGCTCTGTAAGTTTTCTTCCACGATACCCAAAAATTTGCCTCGATTTTTTGCGCCCGAATTTTGATGAATTGTAAAATCTCGGACGTGCATTTCGTACAGAATAATATCCGTAAGTTGCTGAAGTTCAGGACGTTGGTCATTTTCCCAACCTTCTGGATTAGTTTGTTTTAAGTCTAATACCATCGCACGTTTGCCATTAGTGCCGACCGCTTTGGCATAAATTCCGGGAGTTTCTTCCAAAAATTGACCTTCAAAATTGACTTGAAACGTATAATATTTCCCATTTAAGTCTTCGGCAATTTCAATCATCCAAATACCATTTTCGGATTGTATGAGATTTTCCTCTCTAATGGCTTGTCCTTCAAGGGGTTGGTCATAAAATTTCAATCGGACAGCCTCGGCACGAGGCGACCATATTTTGAACACGGATTTTTCGGGCGAATAGGTCAAACCTAAGTCTGTGCCTTCATATTTTGGCAAATTATCAAACGCTGATTCGGTCATAGGACTCTGATTTTCAGGTGCTTCCTTGCTTTCAGAAGCACAGCCCGATAAGCCTATGCAGGCACATAGTACGCTTTTCAGAAAGATTGATTGGATAGTCATTTTCATATTTTGGTTCATAAACAAAACAAAAGTTGCTAAATACTCGAAAAGATAACTATTATTTGAAATAAAACGAGATAAAATTAAACTTTTTTAATGTTACGTTTTTCAAAAATAAATGTACTTTTTAATGTAAAACTGATATATTAATTCATAAAAAAGTAATTTTTACAGTTTTTTCAACTCTACGGTAATGTGTGCTTTGGCATTGATTAAGATTTCCAAATCATCGGGGCGCACCGCAATTTTTTGAGGCGCAATTTGTAAGGAATCTAATCCTAAAGCTATTTTTTGACTTAACTTACTGTTTGTCAGGGCTTTATGTACAATTTCTGGAATCTGGTCTAATTTATCACCCAACGGAAATACCAGATAATCAGCGACTTGCTCCTTGAATGTTTCGGTTTCTATGAGCCACCCAGCCGCACTCAATAAGAGTTCTTCGGAATTGACATCAAATCCCAAATTAACAATTTTGATGGCTCGATTTTCCAAATCGTATCGAGGCGTGCCTTTCAAATAAATTGTGCCTTTGAAATCGCCTCGTACCTTGAGTTCAATCACGACTTGTTGTCCATTTCCGGAAATGGTGGCTTTTTTAATTTTGATTTTTTCGCCCGCTACCTCCAGTTCTTTTCCTTCTAACAGTCTGGTTGCCAGTTCGTTAATTTCGTCATAATGCAATTTACTGATGACATTCAAATCACATTTAGGGGCGATGTGTTGCCCTGTTTTGATGTTGGGTAATTTTTCAGAAATCGTATATTTTGGCTCTTCGCCGATGAGTGTTTCTGCCGTCAGCCCAATTTTTACGTTCAGCCGAATATACCCTGCATGACCTTGTATCTTACCGATTGCCAAGGACTTAGGTATCGGGCGAATCCAAATTATAGGCGTTTTTTTACTAATTTTGATAGGTTTTTGCAAGGAAATCCAGACTTTACGGATGGGTTTTTTCAGGTCAATAGCCGTGCGTGCGGCTTTATCCACAGCCTGTTCGATGGCGTGTTTATTATCATGTAAGGTTTTATCAGCAATATGCGTTAATTTGATTTCGCCTATGAATAGTTTGGTCGTTGGTTCTTGAATCCACTCATAACCCAAAAATTCGGTTTTGGTGTTCAAATGCCAATTTTGCGCCACATGAAGAGCCGTTTTGAAGCGCATCCGAACTGCCAAATCAAGAGATTGCGTTTTGAGTTTGGCATATTTATTACTTTTTTTGGAAATGCGTTTTTTGAATGTTCCCTGAAAATGTATCTTGACAGGCAAGACCGTGTATAAATAATTGCCCCGCACATGAAGCGTAATATTTTCGATTTTAGTAACGGTCAAATTATCTATAAGTAACTGATAATGACCCTCTTTCAGGGGAACAGGTTTGCCATGAATTTCAGCGATTTTGCCTTTTAATTTTTCATTTACCTTGTGTTGAATATCTTTTTCATGAAAAATGATAGGCGCACCGACAAAGGATGGCAACTCTTGAATGGGGTCATCGAAGGGCAGTGGAATGGGTTTTTCGGCTTGCTTGCCACCGCCACACCCAAAAAACAACCCTAAACTGATAAAAATAACAAAATAACGAATGGTTTGCATGGAATGATAAGATTTGTTGCGTTTGAAGGTAAGAAAGTCCGTCTAAAAATACAATTTTTGGACAGACTTTTGAGGCAGTTAATCGTTCTGGATGCTCATCTTGAAACCGACACGATGAATATTTTTGACTTCGATGCGTGGGTCATCTTTGAGATATTTTCGGAGTCTTGAGATGAACACATCCAGACTTCGTCCGTTGAAATAATCATCATTGCCCCAGATTTTCATTAATATATCTTCCCTTTTTAGTACAATTTCGATGTTTTCGGCAAAATATTTCAAAAGTTCATTTTCACGTTGCGTGAGTTTACGCTCTTCATCGCCCCATTTGAGGCAATAATCTGCGCTATCAAAGACGTAATTTCCGATATGAAAAGCGGTTTGAGGTTTGGCACTCTCAATGATTTTATTTCGTTTGAGGAAGATTTCAATTTTTAAAATTAATTCTTCAATACTGAAGGGTTTGGTGATGTAATCGTCTGCACCCAATTTAAGTCCTGCAATTTTATCTTCTTGCATCGACTTGGCAGTCAGGAAGATAATCGGAACTTCGGGGTCTAATTCCCTAATTTTTTCGGCAAGCGTAAAGCCATCCATTTGAGGCAACATCACATCTAATAAACATAAATCAAAGCGGTCTTTCCGAAATTCCTCAAATCCGATTGCGCCATCTTCGCAGTGCTTGACTTGGTATCCTTCTTCCTCCAAATTATCTTTGGTAACAAATCCCAAATTTACATCATCCTCTACGAAAAGAATTTTTGCCTTCATCTTGCTTCCTGTGTTTTAGTTTCTTTGAAAAGTACAAATTTAAAGTCTTTCTCCGCCCTCTTTGCCATCAGGCAATAGCGCAGGAAATAAATAAACGATTGCGCCCTGTTCGGATACTTCGAGGTGTACGTGTCCATTTTCCTGCATGGTGTTCAATTTTTGTTTGGATTCGTCCAGACTCAATGGCGTATTCATAGCGACATCATGCGCCGTCAAACGCCCTTGATTTTGGGCAGCTAAGCGCAAAATATCCCGTTCGGATTTTTGATGAATCAGCCGTTTGGTACGTTGATTTACGCCCCGAATCATCCCCGTACCGCCTATCAAAGGCGCAACGCCCGTCAGCATCCATGCCCAAAAGATGTCCACCGCCCAGCCATCGGATAATACAATCAGAAAACCTGCCGTCATGAATGAACCAAACGTGATTAAACTCCATGCTAAAAACCTCTTAATCAGTGATTTATCCATTTTTTAAGCCCTCTACAAAATACATATCAACTTCGCCTTTATTCTTGGCTTTGACTTTGCCTCGATACGTACATTCAAATTTATCCTTGATTAACTCGTAAGTATTTCCCGAAATATTAACCTTGCCGACCTCGCCGCTGGATTCCATTCGGCTGGCAAGATTGACCGCATCGCCCCAAATATCATACGCAAATTTGGTCTTACCGACCACACCCGCCACAATTTTACCCGTATTGATGCCCAATCGAAGCTCAAAAAACGGTAGTCCTTTTGCATCCCGTTCGACTTTCCGATTTTCGATAAAATCCTGCATTTTTAAGCCTGCCAAAGCCGTATCGCTGGGGTTGGTTTGGTTCGGAATCGGAATGCCCCCCGCACACATATACGCATCGCCAATAGTTTTGATTTTTTCCAGATTATGCGCCTTGGCAATTTCGTCAAATGCCGAAAAACAGACGTTCAATTCTTGGATAATTTCTTCGGGCGAAAGTTGCTCCGCCATAAATGTAAAGCCCTTAAAATCAGTGAATAATACGCTGACCAATTCATACGAACGTGGCGTAGCTGAACCCTTGGTTTTGAGTTCGGCAGCCACTTCGTGCGGCAAAATATTTAACAATAATTCTTCGGATTTTTGTTGTTCCTGTTCGATTTGTTTTTTGGCATTTCGGATGCGTATGGCAAAATAAATGGCAAACAAAATCAAGGCAATCGCTCCCGCCAAAACCGCCCAAAGCCGTTGGGTTTGGGCGGTTTTTTTTTCGGCAATTTCTTGGGAAACTTGGAGTTCGAGTTTGGCTTGTTTGAGCGAATCTTCATGGGCTAATAATTGTCGTTCTTGCTGTTCGATTTCCAGTTGTTTGATGAGCATTTCGCGCTCTTGTTTTTCTTGTTCGCCTAACAATTCATTGACCATATTTTCATTATTTTTGATGTCGCTCAAAGACCGACTCATCGCCTCGTACATTCCTTGATACGAATTGGCTTGGCTCTGGAGTTCGTCATAAAGTCTTTTGTATTGTGTGCGTTGTTTTTTGTCGGGATTATTTTCGTGTTGCGAACGGATGGCTTCGGCTTTTCGGGCATAAATTCTGGATAATTCGCGCGAAGCTCCCGCCGAAATTTCGTATAATTTATGTTTTCCTGCCAAGTTATGTGCATTTTTCAACGGCTGAATGGCATTGCTTTGTTGCCCCAATTTCATGTAACACATTCCGCCCTGATAAAACGATTTGGCTTCGCCTTCTTTATTACGCATTTGTTTGTATAATTCTTGGGCTTGTTTGAACTTTTTGATGCCCGAAGGATATATTTTGCGTAAATAATCCACCATGCCCAGCCCATAAAAAACATCGGCACGCAACGCCGTATGGTTGATTTCATCGGCAATTTGACGAGCCTCCTCAAAATATTTTTTGGCAGTCGAAGTATTACGCTTTTTCTCGATATAAATATTGCCTAACTTAATGGCGGCTTGCCCGATTTGTTTTCGATTGCCGCTCTTGAGTGCCTTTTCGTAGGCTTGTCCTGCTTGGGTAAGGGCGTTATCTTGTCCTATCAATTCGGAAGCATAAATGCTGATAAAAGCCCAAAAACCGATACATAAAAGAGTTCTATGAATTACTATACGCATGATGCCGTGATTAAATTTGAAGCATATCATTTATGTTTTGCGGTCGGAATTTACAAAAAATGTCGCATTAGAACTTTATTTCTTGCAATTTTCATTCTATAATTTTTTGCGGTAATTATCCAGAAACTTCCCACTGACGCACCGCCCGAAGAAGCTGCATCAAAGACACTTTAATCTGATTTTCAGTGATTTGACGGTCTTCTTCACGAATTATCTCCTTGCTGATTTTGCGTTGCAAACCGTTGTATCGCGCCGAAAGTTGTATCATTTCATCAAACAAATCCTCGTCCTTTTCTTCCAGATAATCCAACAAATCCTCGATACTACTTTCGATGTCATTTTGAGCGATTTTCTTTTTGAGCGTTTTGATAAAATCCGAGTCCTCGTTTGGTGTAGAAACCCGCAAAATACGTTCCGCCTCAAAACCCTGATGAAGCACCTCCACAAACTGTTCGGGACTATATTTAATAAAACGAATATCAAGCCGATTGACACAAAATATTTGCGAAGTGGAATGCGTATCTCCCTCAAAACCAAAGGAATAACCGCCCGTGATGCCCAATATTTTGAGTAATAATTTGACGTACCATTTGTCAAACTGAAATCCCAAAAAAACATAATTGCCTTGTCCAGCCGATTTTAGTGCCATCCGAACGGCATTCGGAATTTTTTTCGCACCCGAAACCGCAGGGATATAATTTAATAAATCATTATAACCAAAAATCAAAGATGTATCATCTTGCATACTGCCCGCCAAATTATAAAGCAGTGGCACTTCGGGCGTGGGTGGCTCTAAGTCCTGATAATCAGTAAGTTGTGTCGCAGAATAATAATCAAAACTATATTCTAATTCGTATCGGTCGAAAGCCTGTTTCAGAAATAAATCGGGATTGAACGAAACCATCAACGCAAACGGAATTTGTGCGATTTTGTCATAAATCGGATGAGCTGGCAGATGCTCATAAAATTCCTGAATCGCCGCATACGTTTCAAATTTGGACATCTCATTCTTGAAAATGAAAAATTCACTCACCGCATCATAAATCAATTCGGGGTCATTATCTACACCCAAAAAATGACATAAAGATTCCCTAACTGTCTGATTATCTGGGGTTTTGACCAAATCAGGACCGATAAACAGCACGCTTTTTCCTTGCTTGATTCCGTTGATGATACGTCGAATACTTTTGTCGGGCGACACGCTAATTTGAATTAATTTTTAGGGTTTTTTTTTACGATAACCGTTGTTGCAAAAAATAACCGCAATCCACAGATTACGGTCAAGAATGTTTCCAAAAATAGACATTTTATTTCTGATTTGTCAAATAATTTTTGGCTTTTGGGCGTGCGAGGTCATTTTCCCACTCAAAATCAGATGAATCTTGAAAAATTTACATTTTCGTAAAACATAAGCTACTATTTTGAACTACTTTTGACCTCAAATTGTACCATGTAATTTTATTAAAAAATCAAGCAACATGAAAAGTTTTTTATTTATTTTGGCGTTCCTTCCCTTGCCGTTATTGGCTCAAAAACTACACGGGAAAATTACCAATCAAAAGAATCAAGGGATTTCCGAAGCACATATTTTGAATCTTTCCAAAGGCAATCATACGCATAGCTATCAAAACGGAATATTTGTTTTGTCCAACGCAAGTTTGGGCGATACGCTTCAAGTTTCGCACATCGGTTATCAAACTAAAAAACTGATTATCAGTTCATTAGAAAATATTAAAATTGCCTTAGCCGAAAAATTTGTGTCTTTGAAAGAAGTGGTTATTTCGCCTGATTTGAATGCGCTCAATGCACTGACCGATATTGATATTCAGGTCAGTCCCGTTAATTCTTCGCAAGAAGTTTTAAATCAAATTCCCGGTTTATTTATCGGACAACACGCAGGCGGAGGCAAAGCCGAACAATTATTTTTGCGTGGTTTTGACATCGACCACGGCACCGATATTGCCATCACGGTTGATGGGTTGCCCGTCAATATGGTGTCGCACGCACACGGACAGGGATACGCTGATTTACACTTTGTTATCCCCGAAACGATTGAAAAAATTGACTTCGGAAAAGGCGCATATTACGCCCAAAAAGGAAATTATAACACGGCAGGTTATGCCAATTTGGAAACCAAAAAACGCCTCAATTCCAATTTGCTCAAAATGGAAATCGGACAATTTGATACCAAACGAATGTTGGGAATGTTTAATTTGGTAAACCATGAAAATCACAACGCTTATTTGGCTTCCGAATATCTGGCGACTGACGGCGCATTTGAAAGTTCACAAAACTTTAAACGTCTTAATCTGTTGGGAAAATACACGGGAAATCTGACCAGCACCGACCAAGTGGGCATGACGTTTTCGCATTTTACAAGCAAGTGGGATGCTTCGGGACAAATCCCACAACGTGCTGTAAATCAGGGGTTTATTACTCGTTTTGGGGCTATTGACGATACCGAAGGCGGACAAACCAGCCGAACAAATCTCGCCCTGAATTATGATAAATCGCTCGATGATAATTCGTTTATTAAAAACCAAATTTTTTATAGTCAATATGATTTTGAATTGTATTCCAATTTTACATTTTTTCTTGAAGATGAAACCCATGGCGACCAAATCAAACAACAAGAAAATCGAAACATTTTTGGTCTAAATAGTGAATTTTTTCAAAATTTCTCACACGGGAATTTATCGGGTGATTGGCAGGCAGGCGTTCAGATTCGATACGATGAAAGCAAAAATAATGAACTTTCACGCACCTTGAATCGACAGCAAACTCTTGAAAAAATACAATTTGGAGATATTTATGAAACCAATTTTGGGGCGTATCTAAATGCGAATTTTGACCTCAAAAAATGGACAATTACGCCTGCTATTCGGGTGGATTACTTTGATTTTCAGTACTATGACCGTCTGCAAACGACCTATCAAACGAAAGCCACCTCAAAAGCTATCATCAGCCCGAAATTAAATATTTTGTATCAGCATTCTAAAAATAGTCAAATTTATCTCAAGGCTGGAAAAGGATTTCATTCTAACGATACGCGCGTCATTTTGGCAGAAAATGGAAAAGAAATTTTGCCTGCATCCTACGGATTTGACGCAGGTTTGATTTGGAAGCCTACGCCAAAATTATTGTTAAATATGGCGTATTGGTACTTATTTTTGGAGCAGGAATTTGTCTATGTGGGCGATGCTGGCATTGTCGAGCCAAGCGGAAAAACACAACGGCAAGGCATAGATTTAAGCCTTCGTTATCAGCCCTTTGAGCGATTATTTTGGAACTTGGACGTAAATTATGCCCATGCCCGAAGCACCGAAGAAGAGGAAGGACAAAATTTTATTCCGTTGGCACCAGATTTGACGTTCGTTAGCAAGCTAATTTACAGACAATCAGGCTTTTATACAGGTCTGAATGTACGCCATCTCAAAAGTCGTCCTGCCAACGAAGACAATTCGATTGTGGCAGAAGGCTATACGGTTTTGGATTGGAATGCGGGCTACGAATGGAAAAAATTGGACATCGGTTTTCAGATTCAAAACCTATTGGACACCGAGTGGAACGAAACGCAATTCGCCACCGAATCACGCTTGCAAAATGAACGAGAACCCGTTGAGGAGATTCACTTCACGCCCGGCACGCCATTTTTTATGAAATGGATGCTGACTTATAAATTTTAGGCTTAAAAAAAGACCAAAAATTTGGAAAATTCAAAAGTATTTCTAATTTTAGCTCCAAAATAAGCAATCGAATGAATCCATTTCAGGCAAATATATGGTGGCGACTACTCCTCTACAAACGTGGGGTTTAATCGGCTATGGTCTGAATTTGAGATAGTTACAAAGTCGCTTTACCTCACGGTAGGGCGACTTTTTTTGTTTTTTTGATACAATTTCTTTTTCATTTAAAACACAAAACCGAAATGGCAAAAACATTTCAAATCCGAACCAATACGCTCAAATTATTGGCGGATACGCTCACGCCTGTCAGTATCTATCTGAAAATCAGAGACCAATTTCCGAATTGTGTCCTTCTGGAAAGTTCGGATTTCAAAAGTAGTCAAAATAGTTTTTCATTTATTGGCATCAAACCGATTGCTTCCTTTAAGGTTGAAAATCAATCCATTACGGAAACTTTACCGCATGAAGAGCCGATAGTTATGCCGATTACCGAATCGGTCGATGTGCCTGAAAAATTGGACGAATTTATCAAACGATTTCAGGTTCAGAATAAAGATAAAGACGTGAAAATCAATGGATTATTTGGCTATTGTGCGTATGATGCCGTACAATATTTTGAACATATTACCTTGGACAATCCAAAACCAAAAAATGCTAAAATTCCTGAAATATATTACAGCTTTTATAAGTATATTATCTGTATTGACCATTTTAAGAATGAACTAACGATTCTTGAAAATCTTATCGAAGGTAAAACCTCGAAAATTGACCGCTTTTTGACGACATTAGACAGTAAGAATTTTGCATCTTATGCCTTTGAAACCATTGGTCAGGAATCTTCGAATATTACAAATGAGGAATACATGAATATGGTCAGAAAAGGCAAGGAACATTGTCATCGTGGGAATGTCTTTCAAATTGTAGTTTCCCGACAATTTTCGCAAGCCTTTCAGGGCGATGATTTCAATTTGTATCGGGCATTGCGGGCGGTCAATCCTTCGCCTTATTTGTTCTATTTTGACTATGGAAATTTCAAGATTTTTGGCTCTTCGCCCGAAGCCCAAATCAAGGTAAAAAATAACAAAGCCACCATCAATCCTATCGCGGGAACTTTCCGCAGAACGGGCGATGACAAGACTGACCGCCGACTTGCCGAAGAACTTTGCGAAGACCCTAAAGAAAATGCCGAACACGTGATGTTGGTAGATTTGGCTCGAAATGATTTGAGCCGAAACAGCAATGATGTGCGGGTCGAAGAATACCGAGAAGTTGAGTTTTATAGCCACGTAATTCACTTAGTATCAAGGGTTTCTGGAGATTTGTATGCTGGAACAAATACCATCAAAATCATGGCAGATTCCTTTCCGGCGGGGACGCTTTCGGGCGCACCAAAATACAAAGCCATGCAACTGATTGATGAATACGAAAACCAAAGTCGAGGCTATTACGGGGGCTGTATTGGGTATATTGGTTTGGATGGCGAAATCAATACGGCGATTATGATTCGGTCGTTTTTAAGCAAAAATAATCGGCTCTTTTATCAGGCGGGTGCAGGCATTGTGGCGGACTCTGTCCCCGAAAAAGAATTGCAAGAAGTAAACAACAAATTGGCGGCTCTGAAGCGCGCCATCGAGATTGCCAAAGATATCTCTTAAAATTGTATTTTTCCAAGAATTGGAAATGACTTAAAATCACTTTTTTTCATTCAAAATTATGTGTTTGTCTTCGTTTGAAAATCTTAGAAAATGAAAATATTAGTTTTAGATAATTACGATTCTTTTACCTACAATTTGGTGCATTATCTCAAGGAGTTAAGCAATGCCGAATTGATGGTATTTCGGAACGATAAAATCAGCCTCGATGCCGTAGCAGAGTATGATAGAATTGTACTTTCGCCAGGTCCAGGCATCCCAAATGAGGCTGGAATTATGCCAGAACTCATCAAAAGGTACGCCCCCGAAAAGAACATTTTGGGGGTTTGTCTGGGACATCAGGCAATCGGCGAGGCATTCGGAGCAAAATTAGAAAATTTGCCTACGGTTTTTCATGGCATACAAACTTCGGTTTCGATTATTGATACGCATGATAAACTATTTTCGGGATTGCCACAACGTCAGCCTGTCGGACGATATCATTCGTGGATTATTTCGGAAAAAAATGTTCCCGAATCGCTCAAAATTACGGCGATTGATGACCAAGGACAAGTCATGGCAATTACGCATAAAGCCTACAATGTGCGAGGCGTACAATTTCATCCTGAATCGGTTTTGACAGAATACGGTAAACAAATCATAACCAACTGGTTGGAAAATTGTTAATTCAAAAATTGGCATAAAAAAAATATTTGTAGAGGCAAAATTAGGCTTTGCTTCTACAAATATTGCGTATGTACTTTTCAGTAGAAAAAGATTATATTTAGATAATATCTCGTTTACTTTTGACCAAATCAAAGAGCAATTCTCTGGCTCGGTGTAGCTGTGCTTTGACCGTTCCGAGTGGCGCATTGAGGGTTTTGGCGATTTCATCGTAAGAAAGTTCGTCAAAATACCGAAGCTGTACCAGCCGTTGATATTTGGGTGGCAATTGAGTTACGATATGCCGAATAGCCTCCACTTTCTGGTTTTTGATGGCGCGCTCTTCGGGGTCAAGTTTGTCGTCCCTGATTTCAATATTGACCGTATCGCCGTTATCAGAACTAAAAGCCGTATTGATGCTAAAGGTTTCTAACTTTTTTTTACGTATAAAATCAATACAATTATTGGTGGCAATACGAAAAAGCCACGTACTAAAGGTGTACTCTTTTTTGAATTTCGGTAAATTTTTGAAGGCTTTGGCAAAGGCTTCAATCGTTAAGTCTTCGGCATCATCAGGATTCCGAACCATCTTTAAGAGCGTGTGATACACCGACTTACGGTAGCGTCGCATCAGTTCGGAGTAAGCCTTTTCATCTCCTGCTGTGGCTTGGTCTATCAAGTCAAAATCTACTAATGCTTTGTCCGAAAACTGTCGTCGTTTTTTATCTTCCATGCTATTTTTTTACTTATCAAACTGATGATTCCCGTGTAGAGATAATACAAAATATACAAAAATTCTAATACAAATACAAATTTTAGTGGCAATCGACTTCCAAGACGTTGCGCCAATCGACTCAAAATAAGCAGGATAATTCCTTGACGCATCAAAAAACCACCCAAATTACGAATTAACTCTTGATTTTCCCAAAAAAAAATTCCGCACACCAAACAAATCCAACACATGAATTGTGATAAAAACAAAACAAATGACCAGATTTGGTCTTTGAGATGATAGGATTTGCCTGCCGAAAGATGACGTTTTTTTTGATGAAACCAAGCCCGCCAACTCATTTCGGGCATTGAAACTACCTGACTATCAGGATGAATGACAACTCGTGTGGTGGATTGATGGGCATATTGATTGACCAGCAAATCGTCATCGCCACCCGTGAGATGTTTCGTTTTATCAAAACCATTTTTAGCCCAAAAAAGTTGCTGACGATACCCCAAATTCCGACCAACCGCCATATAAGGATTGCCCAAAAATGCCATCGAAAAATATTGGAGGGCAGTATAAAGGGTTTCATATTGAATCATAAAATTTAACCAAGTGGGCATAAACTTATAGGGCGAATATCCTAACACAAAATTCGTTTTTTCGTCAAATTGTCCCGCTCTTTCCTGCAAATTTGTGGGGCTTTTGGGGTAACAATCCGCATCGGTCAATAAAATCAAATCGTGTTTTGCCTGACGCATCCCCTGTTCGATAGCGTATTTTTTGCCATCATAATTTTCAGGTTTCGTTTTGAGGTCTAAAACCCGTAAATGAGTATATTTTTCGGAAAGTTGGCTCAAAATAACGGAGGTTTGGTCAGTAGAACGGTCATTAATTACAAGTACCTCATAATTTGGGTGGGATTGCCCAAGCCATAACGGAAGGAATTTTTGTAGGTTTTCGGCTTCGTTCTTGGCACAAATCAGAACGGAAACCGCTTGATTCTTCGCTACTAATGTCGATTCTTTTTCCTCAAACAAAAAAACAAATCGTCCGAAAATTCCAATCCAAAAAACCAGTTGAATACTTAGAAAAAGCAGAAACAAAACGGTCAGCAATGTCATCGAATTGATACGGACAAAAAAGTTTAAATTTTTATTAATTTATGAATTAAGCCCTCATAAAGTACATGAACTTAATAAGGGCTTTATTTGAATCTGAAAAATTTATCGAATCATAAAAGTTTGACAAAATAACTGAAAAGCAGGGACGGAATCAATGTCTAATTTTTGTCCGATTTCTACGATTTTGGCATATTCAATCTGCGAAATACTGCGCTGCTGCATCACGTCTTGCTCCTCTTCCATGAATAAAAAGGTAATAAATTTAACAAAAATATAGGGCGCATTGAGCATATCACGCCCCAAATCGCCGGTAGAAGCCTCTGGATTTCGGAGCGTTTGGAGAATAATTTGATTTTTTTTGAAGGTCGAAAACATCACCAATCGAATTAAATCATAAAATCGTCCTTCCCATTTATCAAAATTCCGAATCAAAAACTGAAGCGCATGCACAATGGGGTCTTTTTTGAGGAAATAACTGCCTCTGGAAAGTCGGCGGGCTTTTTTGTTCAGGCTAAGTTCTTCGTACAGGCTGATGCTTCCGTTCGCCAAAGCCACCCCCACCGAAGGCGCAAGCAAGACCAAAGAAATGAAATCATCATCCGAAATGTTCAGAAATTCGGCTTCCGTACTCACAAAATCTGCTTTCAAAATCATGGTGGCATCAAGCACTTCTTGGTCTTCCATGATGGTTACTAATTCTCGTTCAGTCAGCATAATACACTAAAGTTTAGGTTTTATTATTCCAAATTTGTGACTAAATAATGCTTCAAATTTAGAATCGAATTGAATATAATCCCCTGATTTTCAGATAATTATAACATTTCGATTTTGATACTTACGTACTCACTTCTGTTTAGAACAAAATGACTTATTCTTTGTTTTTTTTATCCTTTTTTTTGCCACCAAAAACCGAAACATTGGGGATATATTTTTTGGGTTTTTGTTGAAATTCGACCAAAATGGCATCCAAATCCGTTAGGGTTTGATTCAGATTATTGTATAAAGAATCATCATAAACCAACTTGCCCGCCGAGCCTTGTTTTTGATTAATTGCAGTAAGCATTTTATTCAATTCGGCTAAAGTTTTTTGTGCATTTTTGACGGTTTGCTCCAATTCTAAGGCATTCATTTTATCTGCCAACTGGTTCATTTTTTGGGGCATTGGCTTGAGTTCTGTGGTCATTTGGTTCAAATCGGCAGAAATTTGAGCCAAGTTTGTCGTAATCTGACCAATTTTTGCCTCATTTGCCTTCAATAACGTATTGGCTGTTCCGCTCATTTCGCTGGCATTTTGGGTGAGCGTTTGCATTTTTGCGCCCATGCCTTTATATTCCAAAAGCATCAAATTTATGTTTTCTAAGAGCGCATCGGCTTTCGTGAGCATCGGTCCTGCGGAATTGGAAATTTTAGCTAACATTCCGCCCGCCGAACCCGCCAAAAGCGTATCCAAATGTTTGAGATTTCGAGTACCTCTACGGATTTTGAGGTCAATCATTTTCTCGCCCAGCATTCCGTTATCAGCCAATAAAGCCAATGAAGAATCATTCAAAATGATGCCGTCATCAATATCCAAAGAAACCAAAATTTGGTTTTTTTGGCTTTGTAAAATCTGAATATTACTTACTCGCCCTACGGCTAACCCATTGATTTTGATGCTATTACCGATAACCATTCCGTCCACTTTGTTATATATCGCAAAATACCGATGTGTCGGTGTAAAGAAATCAATTCCTTTCAAGAAATTAAATCCGTAATAAAAAACAAGGACAGTAATCACGGTTAAAATGCCTACTTTAAGTTCTTTTGCCACAATGTTTTTGGGGTTTTGGTGGATTAATGTTTGGGACAAAGTTACGGTTTTTCTGCAAACCAGTCAGAGAAATTTTGAAGTTATTGTATCGCCTGTCTTTTTCAGTTTTATCCCAAAAAATTATATCTTTGTTGGCTCAGGAATCACACATTTTCACCGCACACACCTTCCATTTTCTGTACATTTTTTTAACTCAAAAACATGAGAAAATTATTGCTTGGTGCATTGCTCGGATTTTCGATAACTGCCTGTCAATCAGAGCCAAAACAAGAAAAAATACCCGCAGAGCAAGTCGCAAAAAATGAACTTATCGGTACGTGGGAATTGGTTTCTAATACCATACATCGGGGCGATAGTGTCATTGATGAAGATTTGACGGGTTCTCGCATGATTAAAATCATTAACGAAACGCATTTTGCTTTTTTGAATCACGACCTGAAAAAAGGCGAAGATTCAACCCTTGTCAAGTTTGTGGCGGGCGGTGGCTCGTACATTTTGAACGGCAATAAATACCAAGAAAACTTGGAATATTGCAATTTTAGAACGTGGGAAAACCACGATTTTGAATTTGAAATACAATTCAAAGGCGATACGCTGGTGCAAAGTGGCATTGAAAAATCCGATGAATTGGGCGTGGCACAAAAAATTATCGAAACGTATGTGCGGACAAAATAAGTTCTAAGACCGATTTATATACCTATGAATCAAGAAACTTACCAAGTTTTGAAAATTTGGTAAGTTTCATAATTTGTTGATTTTCAAATAATTATACAGCATCAAAACGATTTATTCAATCCGCAGGTTGATATGTAGAGTATTATTTCATTTTTTCTAAATCCTGATGCTCGATAATGGCAGTCCAGACCGAAGTTTTTCCATCATCAACCCGTGTCCAAATCGGGACAATTCGTCCGTCATGCGCCGAAATATTATTGTAATCGCCAAAGAAAATAGTGGGGTCAGCAGTAAATGGTTTCTCACTGATTTTCAGGTTTTTAAATGTTTCTCCGCCATCGGTCGAATACGCCAAATAGACATCGGTTTGCCAATCGTCATAATTTCGGCGGTCATAAAAAACGGCATACAAATAACCTGTGGTTTGGTCAATGGTCATCCACGTTAAGTATTGTTGCTGTTTGGTCGAGTCGTCATTAACCCGAATGGATTTTGACCATGTTTTTCCGCCATCGGTAGATTTGGCAAGCCAAATATCGGTATCATTTTCGCCGTTTCGTTGGTCTGCCCAGTTTACATAAATCGTGCCTCGATATTTGTTATTGCTTATATCACAGAGCGTTACGGGCATTCCGTTGGAGCGATTTAATCCCTCGATTTTGAGTTCCCATCCCCCTTCTTGTTGGGCAACGATATAATCTTTGTCCATCCAAGTTTGTCCGCCATCGGTAGATTTGTCGAAATAAATTTTAGAATCATACGACCAAGCGACATAAATTTCGCCTTCCGCCCCTACGGCAGGTACTGCGCCTTCGGTAGTTTTGTCATCATCCAAACAATTTCCTGCTAATTCATTGATTTGTAAGGGTTTAGACCAAGATTTGCCGTTATCAACAGATTTGGAAAACAAAATATTACTTTCGTCCTTGGGGTCTTCGCTATCGTATTTATCGAATTGAGTCCAAGTGGCGTAAATATGATTATTCTTAGGATTGACCGTTGCCCATTCCTTGTCTTGGTCTTTGGGATGCGCCAATCCCATATACGAACCATCCGACCATTTTTTGCCGACATTTTTGGATTTTTGGCACACGATTCGGTCTAAAATTTCGGGACTGCTCCAGTTTTTTCCTGTGGGGTCTGAAAGATGAAAATAATAGAAATGTCCTTTGGCATCTGAAATCACAACAGGGTCGCCCCATACGCCATAGGACGATTTAAGGCGTGATTTTTGCCATGTTTTGCCTCCATTTTTGGTGTAATATACTTTGTCCAAAATTGCACCAGCTACGATATGATTTTTGTTTTTGAGGCTAATCGCTACGCTTGGCTCGCAAGGACTCATGCCTGCTTGAGCATTGTCCAACTGAATATTTTTGATTTGCCCAAAGATGGGGAAAATAAGGCATAAACAAAAAGTAAATAGGCTGTATTTTTTTTGCATTTTTCAAAGGTTAAGGTTTGGATAGAGTATCCGTTAAGTGTTGTGATGGCTGGAATTATTTGGCTTTTTCACTACAATCTACGAGAACATAAATATCGTCCCGAATAATGAGATGCCCGCCATCAAATCGCCAGATTTGCTCTTCGGTTTGGGTATCGCCATCTACTTCAATGGTCAATTTGGCATCAATTTCAGTAGCACTCCATGTACTTCCCTCGCCCAGCGTCATGTCATAAGCCGTAAAATACGAATTTTCGTGGTCTTCGACCGAGCCTGTTACCGTTCCCGTTACCGAGCCATCGTTTTTGAGGTCAAGCTCTACAAAAGCCTTCGTGGTTTTATCCGTAAATCTAAAGCAATATTTTCCTGCTTTCAGGCTGGTTTCGGTAGATTGCTCGATGATTTGAGCTTCTTTTTCGATTTCTTCGGGTGTGGCTTGGCTTTCGGCAGCCGTAGAATCAGTGGAAGTGCTTTCGGTCGTTGAGGCATCGCCACCGCAAGCCTGCAATCCAAATCCTAAAATTGCGAAGAACAAATATTTTTTCATAATAATTAAGGTAGTTTGATTTTTTAATTCATTAAATAACGCATTAAAATTACAAAAACTACTTTTATTATTTTGCCTGAAAACCTCAAAAATGTTTATCAGGACTTAATTTTAAGTGTTTGTCAAAAAAAATTAATCGAGTATCGTATCAGAAAGATTAACCAATTCATTGCCACGCAAAATTGGGACAACCCCAAACTCATCGAGCGAAGCGCAAAACTCAAAATCTCGGCTAATATTTTGGGCTTTAAGTCGCCGATAATGCCCTACTTTGGTCATAAAATCCAATAAGTTTGGCTTGGCATTTTTCCATAATTCGATAGCACAAAGCACCTCATCGCCTTCGAGCGTATCGTATTTTTGGTTGTTTTGGGTCAATTTTTCGAGTATCGCCCCGCCCAGAAGTGTATCTTCCATGCTCAAGCGTCCTTGCCAACCCGAAGCCAAAATAATGACGTTAAAATCCTGATTTCCAATATATTCCGAAACAGCGGAGAGATTCAGAAATGACCCAATCACGACTTGTTGAGCGGCTTTCGCAACGGAGATGGCGCGCGTGCCATTGGTAGTGGTCATGGCGATAGATTTGCCTTTCAAATCGGTGTGCATAAATTCAAAAGGTGAATTTCCTAAATCAAATTCGGGAATTTTGATGCCACCTCGTTCGCCCGCCGTGATGTAGCCTTTTTGTCCTAATTTTCGGCAGGCTTCCACGCTGGCAACAGGATAAATACTTCGGACTCCCGACCCAATGCCTGCGGTCATGGATGAGGTGGCTCGTAAAATATCCGAAATGACGATAAGCGCACGGGTCGTATCGTGCAGATGCAATAAATCGGGCGAAAGGCAAATCGAAAATTTACGCATAAATCATTGATTTTCAGAGATTTAGAAATACGTTCGGACTTCATTTTTGAGCGCACTCAAGGCACTTCCCGTGAAATCGTCATCATTTTCCAACACAAATTCAAATACTTTTTTGGCTAATTCCACCGCAGGAGCTTCGGGGTCTAAGGTGGCTGCCGATTCGTTAATGATAGACGTTAATTTGTCAATCGCTTCCTTGACTGCGCCCCATGCCTCATCACTAACATAAACCTGTTGCGAATAATTGTGGCTCAATTCCTGTTTGATTTCATTCAACAAAATATGCTGAAAAACTGCCACATTAAATTCTGGATTATTGAGGCGAGGTAATAAATTGCTCGGAGTCATGCGCTCCATCAAAATCGCCAGTCGTTCGTAAGCCTGCAACCGAATGGGCGAAATAATTTCTCGATCTTTGGCTTTTAGCTCCAATAATCGTTGGTTAAAATCTTTGCTCAAAAAAGATTTCATCGCCAAATACATTCCATACAATACAAAAATAGCAGGCAATGTAATTTGTCCTAATTCAATTACTAATT
>CAZNYR010000018.1:0-9841 GCA_964577275.1 uncultured Cytophagales bacterium
TTGAACTTTTCTCAATCCATTCAGGTTGCACCGCTTAGAGCATAGAACCTCAAACCGATGCCTACTTTTATGCGTATGAATGGATACGTTTTGCTTGAAAATCATATATCCTTAGCATACAATCAAATTTGGCAACTGAAGGTTTTGTTTTTCTACAAAAAAATAACATTTCGTTCGGAAAATTAAGCACGAATTTTGGAATCACTCAAACAAAACAGAAATCTAAAACATACACGTAAACTTATGAAACTTCCAATTATTTTAACGTTCGCTTTGCTATTGCTGTTTGGCTCCTCAGCCGTGGCGCAGGAAAAAGAAATCCACGACCCGCTCAAAAAACCCCATCTCTGGCGACAGTTGGTTGATACACCCGAAAATGACGAACTTTGGGCAGAATATATGGGCAAAGACTGGAAAGGCATGACCGAAGAGGACAAACGTTATATCGGCAAATGGAAAGCCGCTATCGCACTCGAAAATGAACCCAAAATCAATTACGATGAATTTATTCTCGTTTTAGTTCTATGAATGAACTATTAACATGGGAAAAATTAATGAAGGAAGAAAGCAGCCGAATTACCGAACTCAAATCCAATGTTTCGGCTAATTTTCTCTTGATTGAAGATACGTTTGTCGATATTTTTGAAGAATTAGACCGTGAATACAAACGATACGAAGACGTACACACAGACGGCAAATACCGACAAGTAAAGTGGGTAGAAGACCACGAAAATAAAATTAATTATATTAAAGAACAAGTCGTTTTGACGTACAAAAAAAAGTACGGCAAAAATGATTAATTATACCTAATATCAAGAAAATACTCGTTAGACTTTTAATGGTTTGACGAGTATTTTTTTGTCCCAATTTTTTAGGATTTCGGTAAAAAATCAGCCAAAATAAGGCAGAAAACCGCATAATTAAGCATATCGCGATAATTGGCTGTAACTCCCTCAGAAACAGATGTTTTGCCCAAATTATCTTCAATCTGTTTGGTGCGTAAGATTTTCATCAAAATAATATCAGTCATGCTGCTGATACGCATATTTCGCCATGCTTCGCCGTAGTCGTGATTCTTGTTGCGTAATAATTCCAGATTTTCCGATGTAATTTTTTGATACATTTCCAATACATTTTCTGGTGGCAATTCCATCGGGTCATTTTCGGATAACTGGCTCTGAATCAAAGCAATAACACAATAATTAATAATACCAACAAATTCGCTATTGGCATCATCTTGTATTTTTTGTGTGCCTTTTTCCTGAATCGAACGCAGGCGTTGTGCCTTAATATAAATCTGGTCTGTCAGGGAAGGCAATCGCAAAATGCGCCATGCCGTGCCGTAATCTTTGGTTTTGGCGATAAATAAATCTTGGCAGATTTGTATCACCTGCTGATATGCCTGAACGGTTGTTGTTTCCAAATCAAAATATGTATTAAATTATTAAATTCTAATGCCAATCACTAAAATATCATCGACTTGTTCGTGTTGATTTCCTTTCCATTTTTGATGCTGATATTCCAGAATTTGTTGCTGCTCGGTCATGGATTTGGGCTGAATTTGAGCCAAAAGTTCTCGGAAACGTTTTTTCATAAATTTTCGTCCTTCTTCCCCGCCGAATTGGTCAGCGTAACCATCTGAAAATAAATAAAATGTGAATCCTTGATGCACCGCAGTCTGATGTTTTTGAAAATGATTATGCTGTTCTATCACTCCACCAATAAAAATTCGATTGCCTCGAAAAACTTGTACTTCATCTTGCTGATTATCAAAGTAATACAGCGGATGTCCTGCACCAGCAAATTCTAATCTGGTAAAACCTTGATTCTTGTTTCCGTGCAAAATACAAACTCCTACCTCCATGCCATCTCGACTACCTGTTTGGTCTTGTCGAAGTGTCGTTCGGATAGAATTACGCATATATTCCAGAATCAAATCTGGCGTTGTAATCTTATGAATATGAATGACTTGGTCAAAAAAAGCATTCCCAATCAACGACATAAAAGCCCCAGGCACGCCATGCCCCGTACAATCCGCTCCCAAAATAAATACTTTATCAGGTTTCTCAGAAAAGTAATAAAAATCACCCGACACAATATCACGAGGTTTGAAAAATATAAAACTCTCCGAAAAGACCGATTTAATTTTTTGTTGGCTCGGCAAAACAGCTTCCTGAATCCGCTTGGCATAATTAATGCCCGCCGTAATATTACTATTTTTTTCCTGAATCGTAACGTTTTGTTCATTTACGGTTTCGAGCGTAACATTTAATTCTTCATTAATTTGATTCAGCTCCTCGTTGGCTTCCTGAAGTTCGGCAGTTCGGATTTTCACGCATTTTTCGAGTTCGGCATTTGCGGTTTCTTGCATTTTTTTAATCTTTTCCAACTGCTCAATGACCTGATTTTGAGCCTTTTGCTTTGCCTTTTCGATTTTTTTGATACGATAACTCAATCCCACCGAAAATAAAATAACTTCGGCAATAATTCCAAATTGCCCAAAATAATTAGCTAATGAAGGAAATAAAAAATATCCAAATTGGTTCAACACCATAAAAACAATCAAAATGCTGGTTGCTCCGACAAAAAAATACGCTAATTTGTTCTTGGTTCGTGCCAATAAAACCAACGTAATCGCAATCAAAATTGCCTCCAAAAGTGTTGCCGAAATGCTAATATTTGAACGAATATGGGTAGGAATCTCAAAAAAAATACCAATCCATAATACAATCATTATCAAGCCTTTAAGGTGTGGATGATACCCCAAAATAGCATCCCAACGTGGCATTAATTCTGCTGTATTCGTGAAGCGGCGCATGAACAAAACAAAGAATACTGCCGATGAAATTGTCAAGACCCAAAAGTAAATGGAATACGCTGGATTTTCGGGAAAAAACACCTCCGCAACCAGTCCATAACTGAAAAAATAATAGCCCGAAGCCGTCAGCATATACATCGAATAGTACAAATAGGTGCGGTCTTTTGTCCCAAAAAACAAGATAAAATTATAGAAAATCAGCACCCAAATCGCACCATGAAACAAGGCTTGTGTCCAATTTCGTTTTTTGATGATTTGGTCGTAAAATCTGACCGAAAACGCTTCAACTTTTAAATTTTGAATGCCTTGAAGTTCAAAAAATACCCAATCCTCAAAATACGCTGGCAAGCCAATCCGTACTTTTCCCTGACTGTATTCGGGTTCTTCTTTGACTGATAAGGAATATAATTCGCCAAACTTTCGATTCATAACTATCTGGTTATCAATCACATAATAAAATTTTCCATAGGCAATTCGTCCGAAATCCACAAAAAATTCAGTCGGATAATTTGTTTCATTTTTGACCTTTAATCTGACCAAATAGGTCTGGTTTGCATTTGGCTTGGGCGTTTGGGAAAGTGCCGTAAACTTGGCATTTTTCGTGTCTAATGTTTTGATTTGCAGATAATTTTCAATATTTATTTTAGTATCATTATTTAGTTTTGATATTGATAATTGTATATTTTGAGCCTTTAAGCCAGCCAAAATAAACAAGGCATTCGCCCAAAAAAGAAGCCACTTTTTCATAAAGTTAAGATGTGATTTAGTGCATAAGTTTTCGGATAAAACTACAAGAAACGTACCTTTTCTGCACTGGATTTGATTGGTTAATTTAAGAAAAAATCGAAACTTTTGGCGATTTATCAGCCCAACCTTTCATTTTTGGACGTAATTTTTTGATTACTCTTCTTTAATTTTCTACAAAAAGGCGTATTTTGCAAAAAATTCATGGTTTCGTAATACCTGAATGAACCATCCACACACACACCAAGAACCTCTAATTTATTGGGCTAAATATGAATTTTAGTCGCTTTTCAAGTTGCTTTTGCCTCATTTTTGGAACGGTGAGCGCATAATTTTTACGACAAATCATCTGACTAATTTGCAAGAAAAATGAACAAACGAACACCTTATTTTTGTACTTTTTTGTTATTGTGGATTTGGAACACCCATGTCGTTGCACAACGCCAAAACTTTCATTTTCAGAGATTATCAAGCGAGCATGGGCTTTCGCAAAGCAGCGTCAGGGCGTTGGCACAAGATTATCGCGGATTTATTTGGTGCGGCACGGAAGACGGACTCAATAAATATGATGGCTACAAATTTACGGTTTATACGCACCAAAAGGAAAACCCACAAAGTATTGGTTCTGACCGTATTAACTGCATTTTTGAAGACCGGCAACATAATTTATGGGTCGGTACACTGGGCGGAGGCTTGTGTTTATATAACCGAAAACAGGATAATTTTACGGTTTATACTTATCCCAAAAAATCGCCAAATGAGCCATTTAATGATGATATTCGTGCCATTTTGGAGGATAAAAACGGAAATCTGTGGGTTGCCATGCAAACGGGCGGGCTGTTTTTGTTTGATAAAAAAACGAAGACTTTTGTTACACAATACCAAACATTTTCCGAAGATATTCGAGTACTTTACGAAGATAAAATTGGACAAATCTGGGTCGGCATGAATGGCACAGGATTACACGTTTTTGACCCAAAACAAAAGAAGTTTACCCAACATTTTACCGTAGATAACGGGCTGACCAACAATTACATCACAGCAATTACCGAAGACCCAAGGGGGCATCTTTGGGTGGGAACGGAGGCAGGGATTTCGGTTTTTGACCCTTATCGCCAAACCTTTTCGTATTATACCCAACAAAACTCGGCATTGCCCGATAATATTATCCGAATGCTGGCGCGCGACACCAAAAATCAGATTTGGATTGGCACAGAATCAAGCGGATTAATTCATTGGGTTTCTCAAAAAAATACATTTATTTCTTATCAACATGACTTGTGCCGAAAAAATAGTTTGGGCGATAATACGGTTGCCTCTTTTTTGGAAGACCGAAACGGCAATTTTTGGGTCGGCAGTTATACGGGTGGCGTAACGCAAGTGTCTAAAGAAGACCGCTTTACGGGATTTAATACGCAAAATAGCGGCTTATCGCACGATGTCATTTTGTCCATTATTCAGACACGAGACGACCGCATTTGGTTAGGGACGGATGGAGGCGGATTGAATCTGTATAATCCTCAAAATCAGACTTTTAAAACTTATAAATACCATCCAGACCACCCCAACACCATCAGCACGGATGTCATTTTGGCATTAGCCGAAGACCAACATGGTAAAATTTGGGCTGGAACTTACATGGGCGGACTCAATGTATTTGACCCAAAAACTGAATCCGTAACACGTTATTTGCCCAATAAAAATGATACAAACTCCTTGAGTCATACGGTAGTTTGGGGTGTCTATGAGGATAGTCGAGGCACGATTTGGGTGGGAACAAATGGCGGTGGATTACAGGCATATAATCCTGAAAATGACGGATTTATAACCTATCAAACCGATAGAAACCGCTCCAACTGGATTACCAATAATGACATTCGGGTTATGTTTGAGGATTCTCGCGGACAATTCTGGATTGGGAGTTATGGAGGCGGATTGATGCTTTTTGATAGAGATAAAAATCACTTTAAATCTTACATTCATCAACCCGAAAACCCAAATTCCATCAGCCATAATACGGTCATTGCAATTCATGAAGACCGCCAAAAAAACCTTTGGATAGCAACTTATGGGGGTGGATTGAACCGATTTAATCCAAAAACCGAAAAATTTGAGCATTTTACCTCAAAAGATGGACTTGCTGGCGATATTATTTGCGGAATTTTGGAAGATAATAACGAAGTTTTGTGGGTCAGTACTAACAAAGGATTATCCAAACTGAATCCAAAAACCAAACAGGTCATCAATTATAATCGAAATGATGGCTTGCAAAGCGATGAATTTATGCGGAATGCCTTTTGTCGGACGCGCGAAGGCAAAATGTATTTTGGGGGATTGAATGGATTTGATATTTTTGACCCGCAACAAGTTCAGGATGAGCCATTTACGCCACAAGTAGTCTTGACTGATTTTATGATTTTTAATAAAGAAATTCAGGTCTTCGACCAAAATTCGCCGCTTCAGCAACACATCTCGGAAGCCCAACAAATCGAATTGGAATACGACCGTTCGGTCATCACATTTCACTTTTCGGCACTAAGTTTTTTGCCCCCCGAAAAAAACCTATATGCCTATCAATTAGAGGGTTTCGATAAAAATTGGCACGATGTCAAGACCAAACGCACAGCGACCTACACCAATTTAGACCCTGGTAATTATACATTTAAGGTCAAAGCCACGAACCGAGCAGGCGTTTGGGGCAATCATTTTACGTCTATCAAACTCGTGATTCGTCCTCCATTTTGGCAAAAGTGGTGGTTTAAATTGCTGTCTTTTTTGGCGGTAGTTGGTTCAGCATCAGGCTATTACGTGATTCGGTTGCGTAGTATTCAACATCAAAAAGAACGGCTACAAGTCTTGGTCAAGGAGCGCACCCGCGAAATTGTCGCCAAAAATCAGGAATTGCGCCGTGCCGAGCAGGATAAAAGTACGCTTGTGCGCCAAAAATTACGCAACGAAATCGAATACAAAACAGGCGAACTCGCTTCGAGTACGTTGCATTTGGTGCAAAAAACACGGCTCATGGAACAACTCAAAAAAGACATCAAAACGATTCGTGAAAAAACCGAAGGCGAAGTTTCCAGAGAGTTGCGGCGGTTGATTCGGCGCATCGACCAAGGATTTGAAATTGATAAAGAATGGGATAATTTTAATATAAATTTTGAGCGATTACACAAAGGTTTTTTGGCAACCTTGACCCAGCGGTATCCCGATTTGACCAAAGGAGATTTGCGTTTGTGTACGCTTTATAAGGTCAATTTATCATCCGCCGAAATTGCTGAAATTCTGCAAATTGCGCCCAATAGCGTCAAAGTGGCGCGCCATCGTTTACGAAAAAAATTAGAACTCGACCCCGAACAAGATTTGGTAAAATTTCTGGCTTCGGTTGCCGAAGAAGTTGAAAATTGGGATGACTAAATTGCTCATAATCGGCGTAATGGATTTCAAAAAGCAATTTTCAGTTGGATATGATTTTGACAAAATATCATCCTCATATTTCAAATTGAAAATTGCCTATTTATCTGATAATCACTAACTTAATCGTCAGAATACGTTATTTTTCAATAAAAATAGACTGCAATTCGGTGGCTTCATCGGGCTTCATCCGTTTTGCCAATACCAATCGTAATTGTCGGCGACGCAAGGCTGCCTCAAATAATTCATGTTCTTTATCAGTTTCGGGGATGGCTTCAGGAACGACAATCGGTCTGCCCGTCTGATCTACGGCAACGAAGGTCAAAAACGCCGAATTTGTCAGTTGTTTTGTTCCTGCGGGAATATCCTCGGCATAAACTTCTACAAAAACTTCCATCGAAGACGTAAACGCACGCGTTACCTGCGCCTCAAGCGTTACGACATTGCCCAATTTAATCGGATGAGCAAACGAAACGTTATCCACCGAAGCCGTTACGACAATACGATTCGAGTGTTTTTGGGCTGAAATTGCCGCCGCAATATCCATCAGGTGCATCAATCGCCCACCCATCAAATTATGCAACGGATTGGTATCGTTGGGCAAGACCATTTCGGTCATAATCACTCTGGATTCTTGAACTGATTTTGTTTTTGACATTTCGTTTATTGGTTTATTTTGCTCAAAAATACGGCAATTCGCACGAAAAATTTTCCGATAGAACCATTTTGAAGCAAACTTTTGTACATTCGACTTTAGCGCATTTTTTTTATAAAAAATAGTTCTATCCCATGACCAAATTAGACAATCGGATACATTTTGATATTGAAACATAATAAATATTTGATAATCAATAAGTTATACTAAAATTATAGCAAATCTCAATTTTATTCCTACATTCACCAAGTCTGTACAATATGATAACACTTTATCAAATCAGAAACAAACCATGAATGCAATCGAACTTTTGTTTTGTAAAATATTTCGTAAAACTTACCAACAAATTACAGGGCAACGCAATGATTTTCAGGCAACTGATACACTGGCAACGCTCCAAAATCAAGCTGCCGCCGACCAAATCGCACGGCAATTATCCGAAAATAAACCCTGTCTGATTGCACGATTCGGGGAAATAGAATTAGATGCGGTTTTGACCTATTATTTCATGAAAAAGCCTAAATTAAAACAATATCAAAATTTTATTACAGGCGTAAGTCATCGGGCAAATTGGAGCGAAGAAGTTTTGTATCCTTTGAATAATAATGCGGGCGTATTCCCAAAAAATGCAACCATCGCCAAACGATTTGCTGATTTATATCTTACTGATTGTCAGGAAATTGATATATTAGGTTCGTGGCAAAGTGGCGAAAAAATATTAGAAAAAGAGTTGCAAAAAGCATTACGAGTTCGGCTCGCAGACCTTGAACCCTATTATCATTCTTTGCCTTGGAGTCGGGTGCTGGAAGGCAAAAAAATATTGGTCATTCATCCTTTCGATGAGTCGATTCGGAAGCAATATTCAAAACGAAAATTACTATTTGAAAATCCACAGATTTTGCCAGATTTTGAATTACAAACCCTCAAAGCCGTACAATCTGCCACAGGACTTATGCCTCAAAAATTCGGAGATTGGTTCGAGGCTTTAGAATTTATGAAAACTCAAATCACTGATAGTCAGTTTGATATTGCGCTCATTGGCTGTGGAGCTTACGGGTTGCCTTTGGGCGCACACATCAAACGACTCGGCAAAAAAGCCGTACATTTGGGCGGTGCTATCCAGATTCTGTTTGGGATTCGAGGTAAAAGATGGGACGAACATTCGTTCATTTCGACATTGTATAATTCGCATTGGACTCGTCCGATGCCTTCCGAAACACCACAGGCGCATCAAAAAATAGAAGCTGGTTGTTATTGGTAAATCTACTAAAAATTACATCGTACTCAAATTAGAGTTTATTGTATTTTTAAAATATAAATTGGTAAAAGTATCTTTAACTTTATGGCGTTTTTTGGGTTGAACTCAAGAAGTAATTTAATGGCAAAAAATTTACAACACTCCACACCATGAATGATATGGAAAAACAAAAACTTAATCTAAAATTTTTGTTCCGTTTGGCTTGGCGCGATAGCCGTAAAAATCGCTCTCGTTTATTGGTTTTTATGTCGGCTGTAATTTTGGGAATTGCCTCGCTGACCGCCCTAAATTCCTTTCGTCAAAATTTACAAAAAGACATCGACCGTGAAGCCCAAAATTTGTTAGGAGCGGATTTGGTCATTACGGCACGCCAACAATTAACCCCTGATATTCAGGATTTTATCGACTCCATTGGCAAGCCAAATGCGCGTGAAATTAATTTTGCTTCCATGATTTTTTTTCCGAAAACTAAAGGCACTCGTTTGGTACAAATTCGGGCATTAGAAGGTGGATTTCCATTTTATGGCGACCTCGAAACCCAACCAAAAGAGGCGCAATTTCAGTTCCGAAAAGCCCGAAAATCGCTCGTGGATAAAACGGTTATGCTTCAATTTGGCGCACAAAAAGGCGATAAAATTCGCATCGGGAAAAGCAGTTTTGAAATCGAAGGGAAATTGCTCAAACTACCCGGACAAACGGGCATCACCGCCACGGTTGCGCCTGCGGTTTATATTCCGATGCAATTTCTGGAGGAAACCGATTTGATAAAACGAGGCAGTCGAATTAATTATATTTTTTATTACCAATTTGATAAATCCATAAATCCCGAACTACTCAAAACTCAACTCGAAGCACGCGCCGAAGAACTCTCCCTGCGCCTCGAAACCGTTGCTGACCGCAAAGAAAACACGGGCAATGCTTTTAAAAATCTTAATTTATTTCTTAACTTGGT
>CAZNYR010000018.1:9851-46567 GCA_964577275.1 uncultured Cytophagales bacterium
GGTGGGTTTTGCGGCTTTGCTTTTGGGCTGTTTGGGCGTAGCCAGTGCCATTCATATTTATGTGCAGGAAAAAATTCCTTCGATTGCTATTTTGCGTTGTTTGGGGCTTTCTGGAAAGCAAACTTTTTTGATTTGGCTGATGCAAACGGCATTGATGGGCTTTTCTGGCGCACTCATCGGCGCATTTTCTGGCAGTCTGATTCAGATAATTTTGCCTCAAATCATGGCGAGTTTATTGCCCGTTACGGTTACGACCGCCTTGGTGCCATCCGCCATTTTGCAAGGCATCGGGCTGGGCATTCTGACTTCGGTTTTGTTTGCCTTATTGCCTTTGATTTCGATTCGTAAAATTTCGCCTTTGCGCACACTTCGGGCTTCATATTCGGATGATGTGGCAGGCAACGACCCCATTCGATGGGCAGTTTATGCGGGTATTTTGGCGTTTGTGGTTGGTTTTGCCTTTTTTCAATTAGAAAATCTGAAAGATTCCGTCATGTTTACCTTGGGCGTAATGGTCGCTTTTGGGTTGTTGGCGGGCGTGGCACGGCTTCTCATTCTTATCGTTCGGAAATATTTTCCGCACCAAGCCAGCTATGTTTTACGGCAAAGTTTATCCAATTTATATCGTCCTAATAACCAAACTTTAACCTTGATTGTATCCATAGGATTGGGGACGGCACTCATCACGACCTTATTTTTTGTACAAAATATTTTGGTCAATGAGGTTAGTTTAAGCTCCGAAGGCGAATCGCCTAATATGGTACTTTTTGATATACAATCCTCTCAAAAACAAGAAGTTCGTGATTTTGTCAAAACTCAAAATTTACCCATTATTCAGCAAGTTCCCATTGTTACGATGCGGCTGGCGCAAGTGCGTGGACGTTCCGTTTCTGCCCTCAAAAAAGACACCACTTCGCAAATTTCTACGTGGGTTTTAGACCGAGAATATCGAGTTACGTATCGAAATCAACTCATTCAGTCGGAAACTTTAACACAAGGCACTTGGAACAAACAAACCGCCCCAAACCACGAAATGACCGCCGATGAGCAAACCCATCAAAATGCCACTTCGGATGCCGTATCTATCTCATTTGAAGAAGGTTACGCCGAAAACTTACAACTCAAATTGGGCGATGAACTGGTCTTTGATGTGCAGGGAATGCCACTCAAAACCGTAGTTGGTAGCTTCCGAAAAGTGGACTGGAAACGCGTACAAACCAATTTTTTGGTCTTATTTCCCGAAGGTGTTTTGGAAAATGCACCACAATTTCATGTGTTAATGACCCGACTGCCCAACGAGGCGAAATCTGCCGATTTTCAGCAAAAAATTGTTCGTCAATTTCCGAATGTTTCTTTGGTTGATATTGGTCTGATTATGAAGACCTTACAAGAAGTTTTAGCCCAAATTTCCTTTGTCATCGAATTTATGGCGTTGTTCAGTATTTTGACAGGAATTTTGGTACTTTCGGGGTCAATTTATATCAGCAAATACCGCCGAATCCGCGAGAATGTCCTGCTCCGAACTCTGGGCGCAAGTCGGTATCAAATTCTGATGATTACCCTGTACGAATATTTATTTTTGGGCGCAATCGCCTCATTATCAGGTATTATTCTGGCATTAGGCAGCAGCGCATTACTGGCAAGTTATGTCTTAGAAACTAATTTTATGCCGGGCATTTTATCGGCTTTTGCAGTTTTTATTGCCATTACGGGCATGACCGTGCTGATTGGTGTGTTGGGGAATCGAAGCGTATTGAACCATCCACCCGCCGAAGTTTTGCGAAGCGAAACGTAATTTTCTATCTAAAATCTTGGTTTATAACCAAATATCAAATATTTTTGGACTAAAGGCTTGATACAAGATTTTCTATAAGTAAGTAGTACGGAGTATTCAGTATGGTGTATTGAAATGACGTAATTATTTGAAAATCAATAAATTACACTCAAATCAAACTATAAACTAAATTTAAATCATTACTTACTTAATAAAACCCACGATAAAACCCACGATTAAAATCGTGGGCAAAGTTCGCTAAATCGTGTAAATGAACTAATCAAATCATAATCTATTGATAACCAATATATTATGATTGAAATAATTTTAATAGTTAAGACAAGACACTATTTAAATATCTTAAAATAAGTTACGTTAAAACCAAAATTTTTGGGTTCAAAATCCCAGAAATGGCGCATTTTTTGGTTGATTTCTCGAATACTTTGGGCATGAAAAAACACGAAGCTCCCTTTGAGATGGCGTATCCTGAATAGCACATTACCCAAAACTAAACACCTATTATGTCGGGCAATCATAACGACCTGCTCCATACGTTACAAGCCGAAGTTGATAGATTAAGGTCTGAAAATCAGCAACTTCAACAGAATCTTAGGACAAATCCTGACGAAGGACTCTTTCGGGATATGTTCTTAGAAAATAATGCTGTACAGTTGGTTATCGACCCCAAAACTGGCAATATTCAAGAAGCCAATTTTGCGGCATGTAATTTTTATGGCTATTCCTTAGATGAATTCAAAACTCTGAATATCAGGCAATTAAATCAGCTTTCAGCCGAACAAATTGAGTCCAGACTACAAGAAGCCAAAATCCGAAAACGCAATTATTTTCATTTTCAGCATCGGCTCGCCAACGGAGAAATCCGAGAAGTCGAAGTGTATTCTACGCCCGTCAAATATCAGGCAAAAGAGTATTTGTTTTCGATTATTCATGACATTACCGAACGAGTCCAAAATAAACAAGCACTCTACCAAAGCGAAGAGCGTTATCGCAAACTTTCCGAGTTTACTTTTGAGGGAATTATCATCCACGAAGAAGAAATGATTGTGGATGCTAATTCGACATTAATGGAAATGTTAGAACTTGATTATCAGGATATTGTAGGTAAACCTGTCTTGGATTTTGTGGCTCCAGAATCACGCCGAAAAGTATTATTTTATCTCAAACAACACCGCACCAGAACCCACGAGGTCAATCTGCTCACGCCATCAGGCAAAAAATTATTTGTTGAACTCGAAGCCAGATGGCTTAAAAAAGAGGGACAATTTATCCGAGTGGTAGCGATGCGTAATATTACCGAACGCAAAAAAGCACAACTCGAACTACAAAATATCTATCATCGCCAAAAAATTATTATGGATACCGTCCCGATTGGCATTGCATTTATGGATGACCACAAATTTGTTGTCCTGAATCTGGCGGTTTGTAATATTTTTCAATATCGCTCCGATGAGCTTATCAATCAGAATGTCAAGATATTGTATGCCAAAGATAAAACCTTTGAATACATCGACCAAACGGCTTATCCGATGATAGCGCGAGGCAAAACTTTCAAAGATGAATGTTTGATGATGCGTAAAAATGGGGATGTTTTTTGGTGCGAAATCACGGGAAGGCGTGTTTCTAAGGAAAAAGACGGTTCAATTTGGACTTTCGAGGACGTAAATCGGCGAAAAAAGAACGAATTAACGCTCCACCGAACCTATGACAATCTGAAAGTTTCCGAAAAAGCCATCAAAGAACAAAATTTGGCACTCGAAAAAGCCTACGACAAACTCCAAAATGCCCAAAGCCAACTCGTACAAGCCGAAAAAATGGCTTCCTTAGGACAATTAACGGCTGGAATTGCCCACGAAATAAATAATCCACTTAATTTTATTTATGCAGGTGCTGAAGCATTACAGTACAATTTGGAGGATTTTTATGAAATTTTTACGTTGTACCAGACCTTAAATCCTGAAAATTATGAACAAGTCAAAACGAAAATTAATGAACTTATCCAAGAATACGACCCCGATTTTGACTTTAAAAAAGAATTTTTGAGTCTTCTTGATGACATTCAGTCAGGCGCAAATCGGATGAGCGATATTGTTAAATCCTTGCGCATCTTTACTCGTCGGGACGAGGCTGTCCTAAAAAAAGCGGACATTCACGAAAATTTGGAGGCGACTTTATTGCTTTTGCACCGCCGATACGAGGAGGCACAAATCAAAATTGACAAACAATATGACACAGAAATTCCTGCTTTAGAATGTTACTTTAGCAAACTAAATCAAGTCTTTGTCAATATTTTGAATAATGCCATCGAAGCGCATTCCACGCAAATTCGGATTATAACTAAAATATATCCCCCTGACTATGTGCAAGTTACCTTTGAAGATGACGGAAAAGGCATTCCAAAAAATATACAAGAAAAAATATTTGAACCGTTTTTCTCAACCAAAGATAAGCACAAAGGATTGGGGTTATCTATGGCTTACGAAATCATGCAGGAGCATGAAGGATTTATTGATTTGGAATCCGAACCTCAAAAAGGTACAACATTTTCTTTGCATATTCCAATCGGACTTTCTAAAATTTTAAAACAGAAAGGCAAGCAAATTTAAGTCTAAAATCAATCCGCATTGACCACAAATTTGCCAATATAAAGCGTTTCTCCCTATCCATCAAGCATTCGCCAATAATACAAATCGGGCAAAAATTGGCGAGTCAAAACCAATTTTTTACACATTTTCGGCAATACACATTAAAATTAATTACGTATCATTCTTAAAAAAGTACAATATTATTTATATCATATAATTTCTAAAAGTAAGAAATAAAACTAAGCCAATTAGCAACCCAATCAAGAGCCATTCGTGTGGTTCTGGAACTGCGCCCACATTATTATTTGCCAATGCTTTCATGGACTCTTCGTCCGCAACGACAAAGGAAGTAAAATCGGTTAAAAGATTGTATTTCAGTCCCAAATCAATAATTTTTTGTTTCATTTCGAGCGTGGATGAAAGGCGATATTGAATACTCAAATGTTCGATTCGGGTTCTTGCCCAAAGGTATTTCAAGGCTTCACTTTTGGTAGAAATTGACTGCACAGAAATCGGTATATTTTGTGTTATTTTCTGATTCGTCATTCCAGAAATAGTGATATTTCCTTTGGGTTCGCCACGCCATTTTCCAAAAATCAAAACAGGTTTATTTTTGAATACATCCGACAGTTTGGCAGGTTCTAAATCATAAATTTCGATGCCCGAAAATTCGGCTTTTAGGTTCGTCAAAATGGGCGTTTGTATCAGATTTTTAAACTGTTCGGCTTTGCGTTGCGGATGGTCGTCTGCCGTTACGATAAAAGGTAACGTATTGGAAGCCAAGGCGATAGAACGAATCGTGGTCGTGCTAATCATGCCCATGGTTTCACCAATTCCGAAAGGAAAAAAGTTAAATTCATGCGCATTTTTCTGGATAAAGTCATAAGTTTCAGCAGGAAAATGAATCGCTCCGTCCGTTACGATAACCGCATTTCGGGCGTAATTTTCGGGTGCTGGCATCTCCAAAAGCCGTTTTAGAGCCGAATGCAAATCGGTGCTACCCCCACTTGACGCATCGCTCATAAATTGAGTGGCTTTTTTGAGGTTTTCGGGCGTAGCTGGCACGGATTTTTTGGCAAAAATATCCGAAGCACCCGCAAAAAGCACCACATTAAAACGGTCTTGGGGACGCACATTTTGCAATAAATTCATCATAAGATGTTTGGTAGTTTTCAAGGGAAAGCCCGTCATCGACCCCGAAACATCGACCACAAAAATATATTCTCTTGGCGGAACTTCCTCAAAATCAATACGTTGTGGAGGCTGAATCATTGCCAAAAAGAAATTTTCATCTGCGCCTTGATGCAATAAAATGCCTGTTTCGATAGTTTTGCCTGATAACTCATATTTTAGTCTAAAGTCCTGTTTTTTAGACGTTTCCGAATTTAATTTGACTTCCAGATGTTGCGGGTTTTGTTGTGCAATTTGTGCCGAAGCATGACACGAAAAGGCTTGTATTTTCATGCCTGCTTCGAGGTTCAAAGTCATCTCAAAGTGTTCATTTTCAGGTATTTGACCACCTTCTGGCGTGCGCTGATTGACGTACTTGGCTAAAGTAGGCATGGGGTAAAAAAACTGATATTTTTGGTCTGTTGGCACAAGCAGTTCGATATATTTGAGTTCAACTTTCACCTCATCATCAGGCAAAATATTGGCGAGGCTCATCTTGAAATATTGTGTTTTCGGAAATAAATCAAACTCCTTACTTGAGGCTTTTTCTTCGATAACTTCCTGATGATCAGTTTTTAACAGTGCTGTTTTTTTGCCTTCAGCTTTGGCTTTATCGTATATTTTTTGTGCCTCTTCACGCTCTTTAATTTTAGCTTCATACACCCTATCTCCGATAGTCATGGTCATTCCGTACACCGCAGAATGCGTTGAAGCGGGAAATATATATGTACCTTCTACGGGTATTTTGCCTATATTTTTGTAAATTTGTACGACACTAACCTCTGCTATTACACCTGAAATTTTGACGTTTACACTCGTTTTTTGAAGTGGCAGCGCAATATTTTTGGGGTCGGCAAGCTCTTCGGGTGTTAGTTTCTGTAAAATTTCGCGCATCCGATGGATTGTGGCTTTTTCTGCCAGTTCAGTTTTATCGCCTACGGCTTGTGCGGCTTGCTTAGATTTGTCGATGAGTTTTTGGGCTTTATCAGCAATTTTGGTGATGCCTTTTACCACAAAATAGGGCGATTTAACCAATTCATTTTCAGGGGCTTGCGCCTTTGAAGGGAATGCCAAAAAGCACAAGCAAACACCTAAAACCCGACACCAAACATTTAATTTTTGCATAACGATTTTGAATGAAGCTCAACTCTCAAGTTCGGAATTTTTTGTCAAATAACCCGATTTTTAATGCCTCTGGGTTTCAAATATTTTTTCGTTATCCTCACCAAAGTAAATTTTACTAATTATTACATATAACTCAATGATATTCAATAAATTAAAAATTCAAATACGTTTCCATAAATTGATAATATAATCCTTTTTTTTGCATAAGTTCCTGATGCTGACCGATTTCCGCTACTTTTCCATCATCAATGACGGCGATTCTATCGGCATTTTTGAGGGTAGAAAGTCGGTGTGCAATCGAAATAATGGTTTTGCCCTTGAAGTGTGTAAGGATGTTCTCCATAATCATTTTTTCGCTTTCAACATCGAGTGCGCTACTGGCTTCATCAAGTATAATTACCTCAGGGTCAGTAAGATACAAACGAGCAATACCAATTCGTAACCGAATGCCGCCTGAAAGATTTGTTCCGCTTTCACCGATTTTTAGGTTATATCCCAAATAATTTTTCTTGACAAATTCATGTAACCCCGCAAATTTGGCAGCTTCGATAACTTGTTCGAGCGTGGCATTTGGATTTCCGTACAAAATATTTTCTTTGATGGTGGCATTAAATAAATGTACTTCTTGTGGCACCATATTTACTGTTTCTCGATAAATTTTAGGATGAATTTCTGTAATTGGGACATCATTTGCCAAAATCTCACCCTCGTAATTTTCGTATAATTTGGCTAATAATTTAACTAATGTTGATTTTCCACATCCATTTCGCCCGACAATTCCCAAAAATTCGCCCTTCCGAATGGTCAAATTTAATGCTTTCAAAATGGGCTTTCCAGTGGTCTGACCGGGATAACGAAAGGTAACATTTCGTAACTCCAATTCAGGATGCGATAAAACCATTTGTTGTTCGATAACATCGTGATTTTCAGTTTCTTCGGCAAGTACATCATTGAGGCGTTCAAAGGTAACGGAAAGTTCGGTCATCATAAACCAGAACGCTGAAATATTATTCATTGAATTAATGATTAACATGAAAATTGTGATAAAAGCAATATATTGTCCGATGGTAATTTCGCCCTCAAAGGTAATATACGCCCCCATCCAATAGACACACGCCTGACTCAAGAAATAAATGGCACGCAAAATTGTGGTCAAATTGACCTTCAAAATCTCATTTTCTTGCACCAGATTCAGGAGAATTTTGTAGCGATGTTGCCAATCCCAATAGCGTTGATTTTCAATGCCTAAGAGTTTTATATTTTGAATACCCAGCAAATTATCCAAAATATCGCCCATGGCTTTCCCGTTTTCAGTAAAAACTTTGCCACTCAAGTACACCAATTTGGGGGTGTACCGAATTGCCGTACCGACATAAATTGCCACAAAAAACAAAGCCAATAAAGTTAATTTGACGGAATACAAATAAAGTACAAAAAAATACAGGAAAAACAACACAAATTCGATAATCGTTTGCAATACCGAAGGCGAGAACATTCTTCGAATATAAATATTTTCCTTAAATCGGTTTATTAATTCTTCTCGTTTGTGCATATCAAAATATTGTTGTTTGAGATGCAAAAAATGTTCAAAAAAATGCCCAAAAAAATCGGCTTCAAATCGGATTTTGAATTGTGTGAGCAAGACATTTCGGGTGTGCAAAAGTAGAATTTGGGTCATAAAAATCACGCCCATTCCGCCCAAAATAATAAAAAGTAATTGTTTATTCTGATGCACAAGTACCTTATCAACAATGATTTGCGTAAAAAAAGGCAACATTAATCCCAAGAATTGTAAGATAAAACTTGCCAGCGCAATTTCACTCAATACGCCTTTGAAGGAAGTGAATAAAGAGGCGTAATAGTGTTTGACCAAATTTTTGCGCTCCTGCTGATAACGCTCCACCATTTCCATGGCATCTGGGTTCTGAAAAATTTTTTCGGTAGGATTCAAAACCAAAATAATCCCATTCCATCTTTGGCAAAATTCCTCGCGACTGATTTTGATTTTTCCGATGGCGGGGTCGGCAACTCGCACATATTTTTCGTGAACCTGATAAATGACTACAAAATGATTTCCCTCGTAATGAGCAATGCAGGGCAGGTGCATTTCAAGGAGATTTTGGTAGGTAATTTTGTAGCCATCCGCCTGAAAACCAAAGGTTTTTGATAATTGGGCGAGCATATAAAAACTCGTGCCTTGTGTGCTGACCTCCGCCATTCGGTTGAGCAAGCCTCGAATGTTAAAAAGTCCATAAAATTTAAAAATCATAGCAAGGCAGGTCGTTCCACATTCCATCATATTTGCCTGACGAATGAAAGGAAAAACCACCCGTGTTCTGGGCTTTTTCATGGATAATTTGATATGGTTTGTCTGCTTGAGATTCCGAAATTTGAGAAAAATTAGCTCAAATTACAATAATTCCGAAAAAATGATGTTGCCTGTGTTTGGAACTCACAAAAATTGAGAAAGGTTCATTTGATAACAGAAATGCGCCAACCTTTGGGAATTTGGTTTTGTATTACAAACCTCGATAATATACAATTTTATGTTTGATTATTACAAAAATTGAGATTTTCAGAAGTGCGTTTGTGCCAGACCAACAAATTTTTATATATTGCGTACAATTAAAGAGAGAATCAAAATCATTACTGCAACATAAATTTACTAACAACATGGGAAACATTCTAAAACTCGTTCTGATTGCCTTGGGCGGTCTGCTGGTGATTAAATTTGTTTTTTCGATTATTCAGAATATCGCCGTTGTCATTATTGGGGTTGTCCTGATTGTGGTGGCTGTTCGTTATGGACTTTCCTTGCTCCGAGATGAGTAATTTAGCATAAAAAAGTGGTATTGAGTATCACGTATTGAGACGATGTAATTATTTGAAAATCAAGAAATTACACTCAAATCAAAAGATACAAACTAAATTTACATGGGTACTTACGAAATAAAAAAAGCACATCTATTTGATTTTCAGGTCATTAGATATGCTTTTTTTATGATTCAGTCATCATTTAATCTCTACTAAATGACATCCTTTGGTTTTTGTATCGTGTCGATTTTGATGATATTCGTACTGCTTCGTTCGCTATCTGGCAGCCGACTTCGGGTGCTGACATAAACATCGTTTTCGTATAGGTCATCATTTTCGAGCATAATTCGCTCAATATCTTCAAACATTTCATCCATCGAAGCCCCCACTTTTTCGTAATAATATCCTTTGACTCCCCAAACCAAGTTCAGCATATTAAGCATCTGACGTTCGGGCGTAAATACGATAATCTGGGCTTGCGGTCGGCGGCTGGCTAACTGCATCGCCGTATAGCCTGTGCGCGTCAGGGCAACCAAAGCCAAGGCGTTCGTATCTTCGGCTAATTTGCAGGCGTGTGTCAGCATTCGAGCCGATAAATATTCCGAACTTTCTTTTTTGACTTTGTAATATCGGTTATAGATAGTGGTGTAATTTTTTTCCACATGATTAATTGTTTTAACCATACTTTGTACCGTTTCTACGGGATATTTTCCGCTTGCAGTTTCAGCACTCAGCATCAAGGCATCCGCTCCGTCCATGACGGCATTCGCCACATCGTTGGTTTCGGCGCGCGTAGGTCTTGGGTTGGTAATCATACTTTCCATCATTTGTGTAGCAATAATGACGGGTTTTCCTGCTCTGTGGCATTTGAGTACCAGACTTTTCTGGACGAGGGGAACTTCTTCCATCGGGATTTCTACGCCCAAATCTCCTCTGGCAACCATCACAGCATCCGTAACTTCGATGATTTCATCAATATTTTTGAGGGCGTGCGGGCGTTCGATTTTGGCGACAATTTTACATTTTTTTCCTGCCTCCTCGATAAGTTGTTTGAGTTCGAGAATATCCACCGCCGAATTAACAAAAGACAAAGCAATCCAATCCACTTCTTGTTCAAGCCCAAAAATCAAGTCAATGCGGTCTTTTTTGGTCAATGAAGGGGTCGTAATTTTGGTATCAGGCAAATTAATTCCTTTTCGAGGCTTAATAAATCCGCCGTAAATCACTTCGGCATAAATCGCATTTCCGACTACTTTGGTGGCGCGCAATTCGATATTTCCGTCATCAATCAAAATCTGCTCGCCCGGCTTCACATCGTGCGATAGGTCAAAGGTGGAAGTCAGGCGTTCTCTGGTGCCGATATTCTCCTCGTATGCAATGATGACCTCCTCGCCCTTATTGACCTGAACGCCACCATCTTGAATGTCGCGCATTCGGATTTTGGGACCTTGCAAATCTTGCAAAATACCTGCATTAAAATTAAAACGCTCGTTAATTTCCCTGATGTAATGGATAATTTGTTGGTGTTGTTCGTGTGTGCCGTGCGAAAAATTGAGCCGAAACACATTTACGCCCGCAATCATCAACTCAAGGAGTTTTTCCCTTGTATTGCTGGCAGGACCCGCCGTAGCAACAATTTTGGTGCGTTTGAAAGTCGCTAAGTTATTTTTCATAAGTCTATGATTAATAAAAAAATATAAATCCAATATGGATTTGAAGTATTACGGTTTAAAGGAAATCACATGATTTAAGTTTTGTGTGTTTTTGGCGGTTTATGGGTTTCTGATTCCAACCGTAAGTATAGTGTTTTTGCCTCAAAAAAAATATACGAAACTGTTTTTTATTCTATTTTCATGTAAGATTTATCCATAAAAATAGAACTTTTTGCTCTACTGGTGGTCTTGTACAATAGTTTTGAACGCCAAATCTGTATTTTTCGGTGCCTTAGCGTTTTCGCATTCGCAACCAAACATAACCCGCCAAAAGCCCCAGGGCAGGCATCAAGACTACGTTTCCGAACTCCAGATACGCAAAAATAATCCCTCCGAAAAATAATACGAATGCCATTTGCATCAAGTCCGCTTGTTTGTTTTTGCGCCGATTTTGTTGGAATGCCTCTCGGATTCGGGTATCATTTTGCTCATAAATTCCAGTCTGACTTTGTGCCAAACGGCGGCGGATGCTTTCGGTGCGCGCCTGAATGTCCTCTTTGATGGGGTCATAATAGCGAGGCTGATACTCAAATTTTTTATAACCTGCCAATCGAGTGAGCGTAGGTAATTTCATTTTTGAATTTTTTTAGAATTTTAACAATTTTGGCACGAATTTCGGTTTCTGATTCCGCAATGACTTTCCCATATAATCTTTGCGATACCAAACCTATGGGAAAGATACAAAAACTTGACAAAAAAACATAAAAAAACTCCGATGTCCCATGATGTACCGATTCGCCACCCTGATGTTTTCTTTATTCTTAATTTCCGCTTCCTCTGCCTGCATCAAACCGCATGGCGAAGACCCAAAAGACGAAAAAAAACGCAAACAAACCGAAGAAGAGCGTAAAAAACACCTCGAATACGTCAAAAAACGTGATTTCTGGGCAGATAGCCTCCTCAAAACCATGTCCGAAGACGAAAAAATTGGACAGCTTTTTATGATTGCAGGCTATTCCAATCAAGGCGAAGTTCATGCCCAAGCCACCGAAAATCTTATCAAAAAACATCATGTAGGCGGAATCATTATGATGCAAGGCGCACCGCTTCGACAGGCAATGTATGTCAATCGTTATCAGACACTTACACGCATTCCCTTGCTCATTGCTTCGGATGCCGAATGGGGATTGGCGATGCGTTTGGATAGTGCCATGCGTTATCCGCGCGCCATGGTTTTGGGTGCGATTGCAAACGATGAAACGGTCTATGATTTCGGCAAAGAAATCGCCCGACAATGCCGAAGATTGGGCGTTCACGTCAATTTTGCGCCTGTCGCTGATGTCAATAGCAATCCCAAAAATCCAGTTATCGGGACGCGCTCTTTTGGCGAAACCAAAGAAAATGTTGCCCGAAAAGCATCGGCTTATGCGCGCGGAATGCAGGATAACGGACTGATTGCCAACGCCAAACATTTCCCAGGACACGGCGATACGGACAAAGACTCACATTATACGCTTCCTTTTTTGGGACATGATTCCGAGAGATTAAACGAAATTGAATTATATCCATTCAAAGAATTAATCAAGGATAGCGTCATGAGCATCATGGTAGCCCATCTGAACGTACCATCTTTGGATAAATCTGGAACACCAACTTCCTTATCTCCCAAAGTTATCCAAGATTTATTAATTGATTCTTTGAAATATAACGGCTTGATTTTCACGGACGGGCTGGGCATGAAAGGCATTGCCAACAGCAATAATCCGGGTGATGCCGAAGTCAAAGCCATCTTAGCGGGCAATGATATTTTATTGATTCCGATGAGTGTCCAGAAGGGAAAAACTGCCATCAAAAAAGCCTTAGAAAATGGTACATTATCGTGGAATGAGATTAACCAACGAGTTCTCAAAATCCTTCGGGCAAAATATTTTGTCGGTTTGCATGATTTTAAACCTATCGAAACCAAAAATCTGTACGAAGATTTGAATAATCACCAAGCCAAATTGATGAAAGAACGTATCTTTCGGGAGGCGGTTACGGTCGTCAAAAATAAAGCTAACTTATTGCCTTTCAAGGAGATAGACAGCGTAAAATTTGGTTCGGTAGCGATTGGTGTGGGCAAAGAAAATGAGTTTCAAAAAATCCTTTCCAAATATGCCAAATTTGAGCATCACGTCATCCAGAACAAAAATTCGTATGATTATTCATACACCCAAGTCTTAAATCAAGTAGCTGATAATGACGTAGTTATCGTGAGTTTGCACAATATTAATGTCAATTCTCGTAAAAATTCGTTCGGAATTAGTGCCACTTCACGAAATTTCATCAAAAAATTGCAGGAAAAAACCAAAGTCGTGGTGGTTTCCTTTGGCAATCCTTATGGTTTGGCATATTTTGAGGATTCGGATTGGTTGGTTTGTGGTTATGATGATGACCCAATGATGCGGAAAATTGTACCGCAAGTTTTATTTGGGGCAATCGGTACGCAGGCAAAATTGCCGATAACGGCATCAGACAAATTGCCAGTCGGTACGGGCTTGGAAATCAGAAGTTTAGGGCGATTGAAATATTCGGATATTTCGGAAGGCGTAGGCTTAAATCACAAAATTTTAGAGCGCATTGATACGCTGGCAAACTTTGCGATGCAAGTCGGGGCATTTCCCGGCTGTCAGGTATTGGTCGCAAAAAATGGAACGGTCATTTTTGATGAAAATTACGGGTATCATACCTACAAAAAAGCGCAATTTGTCGAGGCACAGTCCATTTATGATATTGCTTCGGTAACGAAAGTAGTTTCGACTACGCAGGCAGTCATGAAATTGTATGATGCTGGAATTATTAAAAGTTTGAATGATAAAATATCGACTTATTTGCCAGATTTAAAGGGAACTAACAAACAAAATATTACGATTCGGGATGTAATGTTACATCAGGCTGGTGTCGTGCAATCCATGCCATTTTGGTATTTTACCTTGAGCAAAGGTGATTTCAGGACTGATTTTTATGCCCAAGAACGTACCGAAAATTTCGGAACAAAAGTCATGGAAGATTTATATGCTCGGACAGATATTGACAGTTATTTATGGCAAAAAACACTAAATCATAAACTCCGAAAACACAAAAAACGAGATGGCAGCTACGATTATTTGTATAGCGATTTGGGCTTTTATATTTTACGCAAAATGATTGAGCATCAGACAGGTACGACACTAAATGCGTATGTCGAAAATATATTTTATCAATCATTGGGAATGCATCGAACGGGGTATTTACCTTTGAATCAATTTCCTGAAAATCAAGTAGTTCCGACCGAATTTGATACCTATTATCGAAAAACCGAATTACGAGGCATTGTTCATGACCCCGATGCGGCTTTGGCAGGAGGAGTAGCGGGTCATGCGGGCATTTTTGGAACGGCAAACGACTTGGCAATTTTGATGCAAATGCTTCTTCAAAAAGGCAACTACGGAGGCAAAACGTATTTCCAAAACCCCGAAACCGTATCCACATTTACACGCCAACAAACTAAAGCCAATCGGCGAGGATTAGGCTGGGACAAGCCAAGCGAAAGTTCGGGAAAACCTGCCTCGTATTATGCGTCCAAAAATTCATTCGGACATTTAGGATTTACAGGAACTTGCCTTTGGGCTGACCCCGAAAATGACATTGTTTATGTTTTTTTATCCAACCGCACCTATCCCCAAGGGCGAACCAACCGAAAATTACAACAATATAAAATTCGTGAACGCATTCAAGATATGATTTATTTGGCGATGGACAAACATCAAGACAAAGCCCAAAATTATGGATTTCAGTTCGTAAAAAATTAGACAATTTATAGTCCTATCATCATAAAAAAAACCACTAAAAATTGATGTTTTAGCGGTTTTTTTGTGGTATCAAATTTAACATATCGTATTTTTACGATAAATGTTATTTTAAAATCTTAATCCATTGATAACCAATATTTTATTTAAGTGCTTCGTTCAATTTTGGAATTATCTCAAAAGCATCGCCTACAATACCGTAGTCGGCTGATTTGAAAAATGGAGCTTCGGGGTCTTTATTAATAACAACAATCGTTTTTGATGAACTTACGCCCGCTAAATGTTGAATTGCGCCCGAAATTCCGATGGCAACATACAAATTGGGAGCAACCTTAATGCCTGTTTGTCCGACGTGTTCGTGGTGTGGTCGCCAATCCATATCCGAAACGGGTTTTGAGCATCCTGTTGCTGCGCCCAGCGTTTTGGCAAGGTCTTCAATCATGCCCCAGTTTTCGGGAGCTTTCAAGCCTCGTCCCGCCGAAACGACAATATCGGCATCCGTCAATAACAAATCGCCTTCTTGTTTTTTGACCTCCTTGACGACCACTTTACTCGGCTCAACTGTGGCATCAAACGGCTCAACGGAAGCGGTTGCATCGGTCGGATTTAATTCAACGGCACTTTTTTTGATGGTAATAACTTTTTTATCGCCCATCAAAGTAACTTCGGCAAATGCTTTTCCTGAAAATACGCCTTTTTTGATGGTCAAACCATTCTCAAAAGTGGGAATTTCTATGGCATTTGTTCCGAGTGCCGCCCCGATTTTGGTTGCCAGAAATACAGCCGCCAAGTCCGTTGCGATAGATTTAGGAACAACGACCGTGCTTGCGCCTGTTTTCTCAACGGCTTGCGCTAACAAGTCAGCAATGGCATCCGCCGAAACCTCTGATAATGAGGCTTGTAAGACTTTAGATGCGCCATAATTCCCTAAGCTGGCGAGGTCATTCGCTACCGAAGGAGCAACCGCAATGACTTGCGTGCCATCATTTTCTGCAATTTTAGAGGCAAAAGTAACCGCCTCTAAAGATGTTTTTTTGGGTGAACCGTCTTCCAGTTCGATATATGCTAAAATTGCCATGTTTTTCTGTGCTAAAAATTTAAAATACTAATCGAATAATACGTACAAAGTTTGAAGTAATTTTCTGAATTAAAATGGGATTTTACTCCAAATTTATCCAAAAACTTACAACACTTTGGCTTCTTCTCGAAGTAATCGCACCAATTCGGTTACGTTATCCGCATCGACCATCGTACAAGAACTTCGGGCGGGTGGTGTGGCATAATTTGAGGTCGAAGTTTGTAATTTAACTTCCACAGGCGGAAGCACTTTGAGCGGTTTTCGGCGTGCCATCATAATGCCTTTCATGTTCGGAATTTTCCACTCGGCAATAGGTTCTTGACAGCCCGCTACGAAAGGGAACGCCACTTCAACCATTTCTTTTCCGCCTTCGATTTCTCGTTGCATGATGGCTTTATCGCCCTCAATATCCAATTTCATGCAAGGCACAACACAGGGCATTCCCAACAAAGCTGCTACCATGCCATGCACTGTTCCGCCGTTATAATCGCTTGATTCTCTGCCCATTAGAATCATATCGTAGTTGCCTTCTTTGGCGACTTCGGCAATTTGCTTGGCGACAAAAAAAGCATCCGTAGGCTGTGCATCCACCCGAATCGCATCATCCGCTCCGATGGCAAGGGCTTTTCGGATAGAAGGTTCAGTATCTTTACCACCTACATTGAGCACCGTTACTGTTCCTTGCGTTTCATTTTTGATTTCGACCGCACGAGCCAGCGCAAAGTCATCATAAGGCGCAATCACAAAACTTACGCCATCCAATTGTGGCGCATCGGCAGTAAAATTTAATTTTGCATTCGTATCAGGCACATGGCTGATGCACATTAATATTTTCATGTGTTTATGGTGTTTTTTTGAGGCATAACGCCTTGTTTAACGAATATTTTTAAGAATCTTATGTTTTTATATCATTTTTTGGTTGTCAATGAAATATAACCAAATTTGTTATGCACGCATAACACTTTTACAAATGTAAATTTCTATTTTTATTTTTCAAAATTATGTGTTATTATTTTTTGTGGGGTTTTCATGGATTTTATTCCCTGTAATTCTTCCTTTCATGCTTTTATGTTTATGTCTTCCTCGTGATTCGGCAAATTACAAAATTATCTTGTTTTTGGAACAAAAAAAATCTTGTAAGATTTCGCCTCACAAGATTTATTATCGTCATTTTTCACCACCAAAGTATTTCCGATTTAGTTTTCCATCTCGGTTTCAGTTTCGGGGTCATAGCCCACGACAACCAAATCAATGACTGAACCGACTTTTATTTTTTTCTCCTCTTCGTAAGAGGGGGATTGTTCCAAAACCGTCCCGATTTCTTTTCCATCGGCATTTTTGTAAGTAATTGAGCCTAAATTTAAACCCGAACCTCGTAATAAAATTTCTGCTTCGACCAATGGCAAGCCTATCAAATTGGGAATTGGCAGGGAATTTTGTCCTAAACCATCGCCTACAATCAAATCAATTTTTGTACCCTTCGGCAATTTATAGCCATTTTTGAGGCGGTCTTTCGAGATTTTTTTGCCATCAACCCACACTTCAAGGACTTTATTACGCCCGACATCGGGTTTGTAGGTAATTTCTCCTTTTTTAAAACCATAACTTTCGAGTAACAAATCAGCCTGTTTAACCAGATTATCATACACATTCGGTACGGTTTCCAGAGGAGGCTTTAACGAGCGGATTGTCAGGTGAATACGCCGATTAATCTTGACGCGCGAACTCTTGGCAGGGTCTTGTTTCATGACGGTCAAGGCGGGAACAGACGCATCATAGCCCGAATCCGCCACCACAAAACGCAAATCTCTGTCTTTGAGGAATTTTTCGACCTCGTCAATTTTCATGCCTGTCAGGTCAGGCACGGTAATTGTTTCGCCGTGATGTGTCGTTACGGGCAAATAGACATAAAAAAAAAATAAAATCATGACCATTCCCGTCGTGGCGATGAGTGTCAAGTGAAGCACTAAAGTACGAGGCGAATCCCCCATTAGCATTTTTTTTGCAAAATCTTTGTTCAAATAGTCATTCATGGAAAAGCATAGATTAAGTACGTAACGGAAAAATAATTGTGAAAAGCGTATTTAATAGCACTTTCCTTACCTCACGTACAAAGTTTATAAAAAGTACAAAAACCTAAACAAGCACATGCCCCATCTTTTGGCAAACATCATGTCGCCTGCCGTTTTTTATTTATTTTGGTAGAATTTTTATGTTTTTCGTTAAATTTTGCCTGTAAATGTCCATAAATTCTTGGTAGTTGTCAATAAAAACGGAAGTAATATTTTTTTTAGTGGCAATTTTGAACATCTTATGAATTTTTGGCTCAAGATGGGAAAGTTACATTTTGAAGGCGATGACCAAAATATCATCCGTTTGTCGGTTTCGTCCTTGCCAATTTCGGAGTTCTTTTTTGAGCATTCGGCGTTGTTCCCGAAGTGGATTTTGGCTCATGTGTGTTAGGAATCTGCGGAAACGTTTGGACAGATATTTTCGTCCTTCCTCTCCACCGAATTGGTCTTGAAAACCATCAGAATACATATAAAAAACATCCCCTTTTTGGTAGGCAATTTCTTGAGTTTCAAAGGATTTCTTAAAATTAAATTGACTGCTCCCAATGGGAAATTTACTTCCTTTCAACAAAAATTCTTGTCCATTTTGGATATAAAATAACGGACATTTTGCGCCCGCAAAAGCGATTTTTTGATTGGCTTCGTCAATAACGACCAACGACATATCCATTCCGTCATTTCGTCCTTGAATGCTTTTTTGATTCGCCATACTGGTTTGAATATGCAATGTACGTTGTACTTTTCGGTCTAAGGCATACAAAATTTCGGATGGTTCTGTAATTTCTTCGTCATTTACTACATGATTCAATAAATCATTGCCCATCATGGTCATAAATGCACCGGGAACACCATGCCCCGTACAATCGACAGCGGCGATGAGTTTAAGTCCGTTCACTTCGGAGAACCAATAAAAATCTCCGCTGACAATATCACGAGGCTCATAAAAGATGAATGAATCCTCAAAATTTTCGATAAGTTTTTTGTGCGAAGGCAATACCGCCTCTTGAATGCGCTTGGCATACCGAATACTTTGCATCGTACTATTATTGGCGGTACGTAAGGTATCATAGGCTTTGGCGTGGTCTAAGGCGATAACGGCATAAGAAGCCAACGTTTTCATTACATCCACATCCTGAGCATCATAGGCGTTTTTGTGGAAACTCTGTACCGTAACGCAACCCAATACTCGACTGCCAATAATGAGCGGAATATAAATGACCGAACCAGGCCAGCTCCCCGAAACGAACTCCAGATTTGGGACAAATTTAGAGGATTCAGCTTCCACATCATTCATCAAAATCTCTGCTCGATTTTTAATGGTCCAGACCGACAGATTGTTTTTTTCGCGCATCGAAACCACTTCGCTGGGCAAACTTTGGTCATTTTCGATATTAAATTTGTATTCGACTTCGGCGCGTTCGGGATAATAAATATCAACCCCAAACATGGACGCATCCATCACTTTATTGACATAATTATAGAGTTTATGAAAAATTTCCTCAAAATTGAGTGAAGACGTAATTTCTTGTCCGATTCGTGCCAATACTTCGACATTCCGATACGCCATTTCGATTTCTTTGGCTTGGGTTTCGATTTGGGTTGTCCGCTCAATCACTTTTTGTTCCAGATTTTCGGTAATTTCTTGTTGAAGTCGGAGGGCTTCTTTTTGGGCTTTGCTTCGCTCTTTTTGGAGGCGCTTGACTTTATCGCTCATCGCAAACGAAATCAAAACCACCTGCAAAACCGCCCCAATCTGTACGCTATATTCCGTAACGGGCGTAAGGGGAATAAATGCCCAAGATTTGAGCCGATAGACCACCAAGCCAAATAGATACAGACTAAATGCAATCACAAAAAAACCTGATGAAGGAACTTTTCTACGCACCGACATAATGCCCGCCACCAACAAAGTCATAAATGCCAGAATCGAAGCAATCGAATTGATAGAAACCGAATAGACATACGGCACCACCAAAGGCAAAATCATCGTAACCGCCTGCACGCCTATCAAAATTAATAGCATCTTGTCGGTCTTGGGAATATGAATTTTTGTATCCAAAAAATTACGGCAAAATATGGTCGTCCAGAAACTGACCGAAATCATCAGAATCGGAAGAATGTTATTTTGTATCCAAATATTATCCGTCCATAAATATTCGTAGCCATGTCCGTTGAGTGCCGCCACAAATAACAGAGAACAAATCATCGCAATCACATAATATAAATCGCTGTAATGGCGCACTGACCAAAACAAAAACAAATTATTGATGATAATGAAAATAATCATCCCATAATTAATGCCGAAAATAAATTGTAATTCGTGATGATGGGTCGTAAAACTACTTTGTGTCCAGAGCGTGGCGGGAAACTGCAATGCCCCATTTTCAGACCGTACCCGAATATAATAAGTGGCTGATTCTCCGATAGGTAAATGAATCGGGAACACATGATGGCGGTTCTTGACCTGACGATGTGAAAACGCATATTGGTCGCCACCCTCGACCGAAATCCATTGGTAAGCCTGCGAATAATATAAATCTACATAATCCAAAAATGGATTTTTGATTTCCAAAAGAAATTGTGTGCGATGCGTAGATTCATTTTTGAGCGAAAACCGCACCCAATACGCCGATTTGGTCATCCCAAAATTGGGATTTGCCGTATTGGACCGACCGAATAAGTAATTCGCTTTTCCACTCGAAACCTGTTGGATGTCATACTGATGGTCGGGGTCTGCCATAAATTCAAAATGATACCCCAAATCAATTTTTTGGTTATTGTCCTGAATAATGATAGTTTCCGCATCAACGACCTGCACCGCCCAAAAAGCCGTAAAAAAGAACGTCAGTTGTCGTAAAATCCGATGAAATTTATCGGGCATATCTTTGGTGTAGTCAATTACTAATTAAACAAAAAAACAGTGTGTAGGAATGGCGTTATGTTTTTTAGCCTAAAATACGCTAAGCTATGAGCTTTCAAAGTTAAAACAATGATTGTCAAAATATAATTTCTGACCGAATAATTTTGTTTCCTATTATTCAAGGATTTTACCTTTTCACGCCGTTCGTTTAACAAAATATCAAAAATCATTCTTAAATCGAAAAAAAAATTAAATTTTATTTTATTTTGCTGAAAATCAAAGATTTATTTTTGAGCTAACGTCCCTGTTTTTGTGTCTTATCCTTTCCAATTTCCTAACTACCTTAGAAAGAATCGTGCCGTTTTGCTTGCTCAACCCCAAAACAAAGCATTCCCTCCAGCAAGCATCATCCGAAATTTATGTTCCAAAAATTACACCCAAAATCATAGAAAACCGTGCGGAGTATTGGCATGATTTACTTGGACTAAGTAAAACTTTTGGAATTAGAAGTTATTACGATGAATGTACTATCCATCAAAATTTATTGTGATTCAAGTCTATTTTGTTGAACGTTTTTCATCAAAATCTCACAAATTTTGACTTTATTTGGCACTCAATGCGCCAGTTACTTTTATTACCCTGAACAAATCCCTGATTTTCAGCCAGCAAAATAATTCATGTATCTTATTTTTACTGCTTGATAAACAAACGAAATACACGTATTAAATTATTACCAAATACACTAAAATCTCTTGGAAACAATGCAAAAATTACACGAATCACAGTATTCTTACATTCATTGGCATGAGGCTGAACGCATCATGGAACACACTTGGAAAGATGCGGAACTCGAAGACGATATCTACAAAACCGAAATGTTGGTACTTCAGCGTCTCGTCCTTGACAAACATCCAGAAGCAGTTTTGGGAAATACACAACAAATGGATTATGCGATTTCGCCCGAAATGCAGGAATGGATAAATCGAGAAATCATTGCGGTAGGAGCGGAAGATGGCTACCTCAAAAAAACCGCTGTCGTTATTGGCACGGATATTTTTGCACATGTTTCGATAGAACAAACCTTAGACGAGGCAGAGAGTCAATATTTTCAATCTCGATTTTTTGATAATCGGGATGAAGCATGGGCTTGGCTTACGAAATAAAGTATTATAAAAAACTGATAATCAAGTTGTTATACTTGAATTTATCAAATCTTGAGTACCTGAACTTTGTGGAGAGGTTGTTTAAATTTAGACCTGCCAAGTTTTTAAGACTTGGCAGGTCTAAAAAAATAGTCTAATTTTATGATTCAACTTCCTGATTTTCAGAGGTATGTGATTTTAAAAATTCGAGAACAGGCTGATAATTACTACATAAATTTAATGCCTCCCGAAACCGAGCCGCCGCCCCTTGTTCATCGCCACTTTGCCAGTGCGCCAGCCCATGATTATAATAAAATCCGGGGTGCATATTATTTCGCAAAAGCATCAGCGTATAAAGTTGGTCGGCTTTTTCGATATTGCCATCCTGTGCCAATTTATTTGCCCGTGCGAGTTGCGGAAAACTTGGATTTTTCCCAGTTCGTGCCTTGTATATCGCCATCAAATTCGGAGGGACACCCAGCACAAACATCGTGTTCTTTTTGAGCGTTTCGGCGAGCATTCTATCGGCACAAGTATCACAACAATAGCGTTTTGTCCAGACCGTCCTACTTTTGGGATACATATAAAAATGTACTTCCCGATGCGCCCGCACTCGCCCATAATAATGGCATTCGGGACATATCGTGTGGTTTTCAGTACCCACAATCGGCATTCCTTTGCTCTCAAAAATAGATTCGCAATAATTGCAATAGGTCAAAGGGGTTGATTTATAGTAACTTACATCCACTTTAGAATGACAATTCGGACATTTTACCGCCCGAAACTCGTGGTGTTGTCCTGCTTTTCGGAGGGATTTTTCTCGTTCGGCAATCGTAATTTCGGATACCTTTTGGTCAATCGTACTTTTGACATCGGCAGAAAGCCCCATTTCGTGGATAATCTGAATGACAATACTGTGCGTTCCGTCCAAAACATTTTCCGTAAGTTCCTGACTTAGTGTAATATATGGCTTGAGAACAAGAATGATTTTATTAGAATATCGTATCGTTTTTTCAATATCCTGAAGCATCAGCATTTCGCCACGAAGCATCAAACCCTCCTCCGAAACACGCCCTTCATGCCAGAGCAATGACGTTCTATTTCCCTGATTATCAAGGTATTTAAAGCGAAAATTTAAATAGGCAAACATCGCATGATGGTTTATTGAATAATAAGGCGTTAAATCCTCGTACTCACTACGTGAACGATTTGATTGCCCAAATTAAAAAAGAATTTCGTAAAGTACAGAAAAAAATGAATTTTTCGTGCAGGAATACAATGGAAAAATAACTTTGAATTCATGATAGAACCCAAATCAATACCTCAAAAAACTGACGTGATTACCTTGATAATCAGTCAGTTTCATAAAATTATATTACGCCAATGAATTAATGAGTTGGATGTAGGCTTGCTCTGCTTCTTGGGCGGATTGTCCTTTGAGTTTTGCCCAAGCATCATATTTTGCCATCGCCTTGAAGTCAAAACCTGTGGGACGCTCGCCGACTACATCGCCTTCGGTGGCTTGTTTATAAAGCCCATAAATACGCAATAAAACCTCATTGGAAGGGCGTTCGGTCAGTTGTTTAGACCGATTTACTGCCTGTTGAAACGCCTCTGAATTACTCATAAAATTTAGGGTTTTTGGATTCGATTCAGCTTAAAAATAGCACCACAAAGATACAAAAAAGTTCTGCTTGCAGAGTATTTTGTGGAAACAAATTTACACGAATTGCTATGATAAAATCCCTCTAAAATTCTAATTTTCAGGAAGTTTTTAGGCGTAAGACTTGGAAATTACATTTGCTAAAAGTATATTTGCCTTTATGTTTAAGTATCTATCTCATTGAAGACACAAAACGAAGTCCCTTTGTTTCAATTTTATTTCAATTCCTTACCTTAGTTTTTTAGAGTTATGCACATAAAACTAATTAACGCCGATAAGAAGGTCAAACTTTGTCGAAAAGGATTTAGTTTCCTGAAAAAAAAAGGTTTAGCCGAAGGATGGCGTTTGCATTCGGCGGGTTATGCCGTGCTACAATTTACGCAATTTGGGCGCATCAAGACACTATATATGCACAAAATGCTGGCGGATGAATTTATCGAAAAATCCGATACGGACAAGAAATTATTTGTTAGAATGCTCAATGCCAACAAGTTAGACTGTCGCTTAGAAAATCTGGAATGGGCAACCATGTCCGAATTACGTCGCCAACAACAAACATCCACAGGCTTTCGGGGCGTTTCTAAGGATGGAAGAAAATATCGGGCGGTGCTTTATGACGAAGGTGAGCGCATTTATTTGGGCGTATTTGATACCGCAGAGGAAGCCGCCAAAGCCTATAACCAAGAATCTATCAAGCGTTTTGGCGTTACCAAAAGCCTAAACGAACTTACTGAAATCGAAAATGCCTAAGCCACTATCGGAAATTTACAGATAAAAATACTTCCCTTGTTTGGCTCACTCAAAACCGAAACCGAGCCATTTAATTTGCCCAAAGTTTCTTTCACAATGTACAACCCTAAGCCTGCGCCTCGTGATTTTTCGGATGACCGATGAAACATCTCAAATATTTTGTCTTTTTCGCTCGGCATGATGCCAATGCCATTATCTTCTACCTTGATAATCAGTTCGTTATATAATAATTGTGCCGAAACCAATACGTAGGGATTGCCTTTTTCTAAGTCATGGAACACGATGGCATTAGAAATTAAATGTTCCAAAATAATTCGTAAACGTAATTTGTCTGTGTAAATTGTTTTATCTGTTATATTTAACTGAAAATCAATATGATACCATTCTTTTAAGGTACGTAAAGTATCAATAACCCCCCGCACTAATACCTCCAAATTTACTTCTTCGGCTTGCACTTCGGTACGAGCATTTTGTGCATATTCCATGATTTCATGTAGGACTTGGTCTGTTTTACGCAAACTTTTTTCAATCATCCGCACATACATAAAAATACTCGGTTCGGGAAATTCGTACCGCATAATTTCCAATAAACCCAAAATCGAAGTTACGGGCGCACGCAAATCGTGCGAAGCACTATACACAAATTTATCAAGTTCATGATTGGTTTTTTGCAATTCTTGATATTGGTCTAACAATTTTTTTTCGGCATTTTTACGGGCAGTAATATCTGAACGTATCGAAATAAATTGGAATGGTTTATCATTTTTGTCCAAAAAAGGCACGATGGTCGTTGCCGTCCAGTAGTGCTGATTATCTTTGGTTTTATTACAAATTTCGCCCTTCCAAACTTTGCCAGAATTAAGCGTTTCCCAGAGATGTTTGAAAAAGGTAGCGGAATGAAACCCCGAATTGAGGATGCGATGAGTTTTGCCAAGTACCTCTCTGGGTTCATATTTTGTGATTTTACAAAAATTTTCATTCACATAAGTAATGATTCCTTTTTCGTCCGTAATTGACACAATATTAGCCACATTGAGTGCCGAACGAATATCCTCAAAGGCTTTATACGATTCGATTAACTGCTCTTCGGCGCGCTTTTTGGGGGTAATATCCTGAAATGTCCCAAAAATTCGTATCAATTTTTCGCCATGTTTTTCGGCTTTTCCCGTAGAACGTACCCATTTTTCATTGCCTTTCTGGGTCTTCATTTTGAGTTCCAAATCGTAGGCTTGTCCTTCTTGAATTCCTTTAGTTAAGGCTATTTTCAGTTTATTTAACGAATCAAAATCATAATATTTTAGTCCTTTATAGAGGTTAATTTTTTCATCTTCAGAAAGTTCATAAATCCGATAAATTTCTTTCGTCCAACTCAATTCGCCAGTTAGCAAATCGAGTTCCCAGCCCCCCACTTGTGCATTCTGTTCGGTTTCGGTCAGGAGTCGTTGTTGCTTTTTGATAGAAGTAATATCTCGCACAAAAAACAAACACAAAATTGTATTTTTTTGAGTTTTAATTTTGGTAATATCCGTTAAAACATTCTGGATTTTGCCTTCTTTATCTTTAAAATCCCACTCGGCATGATAGTTCTCTTCAGAGCTATTGATGAAATTATCGAAGCGATTTTGAAGTTCTTTTTCGGTCGGCACAAGGATATATTGCATGAAAGAAGCCGCTAATAATTCATCTTCACGAAAACCCAAAATACGAAAAAACCCTTGATTACTTTTGAGGATTAATCCCGCTTCATTCGTCAGAAAAATACCAATGTGTTCAGTATCAAAAATGGATTTTACGAAACCAATATAGTCCTGAATTTCAGGGAGAAACAAACGTTCGTTCAAGTTTTCGGATTCATAAATCAAGTCATTATCACACCACAAACGATTATTTTTGAGCAATACCTCTTCGTGCATTAATGCCAGAAAAACGTTGCCTTCCATGACAGGGAAATTGGGTAAAATTGGCAAAATTTCCAATTCAGGATTTTCGTTCAACAAATAAATTGCTACTTGTTTTCGGATACTTTCGGAGGGAATATTGGTCAGAATAAATGCCGTATTTTCCAGATGCCATGAATACTGTTTGATAAAATCATACAAATTTGTATGATTTAAAGAAATAGCATTAATAAATAAAACGGCACAAGTTTGATTTTCCATAAAATGTTAAGTCATAAATGTGAGCTTATAACGTGCATAGATTAAACTCACCGACAACAAAAATAGTTTGACTGCCTATACTATTCGTGTAGCTCTTGCAGCCTGTCAGAGGCGGCATACCGAAAGATACCAAAATCCGCTTTTTTATACGAACTGATGGCGAGTTTGGTATTGCCGACTTGCTCATAGAGTTGTCCTAACGCAAAATTATATTGTGCTTTCACGTTTTGATTGAGTCCACCTTGTTGGCTTAATTTTTGTATGACTTGAATCGCTTCTGTGTTTTTGGATAATTTGCTCAAGATAGCGGAGCGCAAAAACATCAACTGAAAATTATTGCCTACCAAATCCAGGGATTCGTCAGCGGCGGTCAATGCTTCTTGATATTTTCCTGATTCATAGAGTGTTACGCAAAGCTGTGCCAATTTTCCAGCTTTTTTGTTGGGGTCTTTTTCGGCATTTATCGAGCCACGCAAGGATTCTATTTTGAGCGATTGGTCTGCTTTTTTGTCCGCAATTTTCACTTTCAGCTCGTGTGCTGTGGAATAATTTTTGTCCATTTCGAGTGCTTTATCAAGTAACTCCTCACATTTTTCGTAATGAAAAGTCTGATAATATGCGCCTGCCAAATTAAAAAAATAAGTGGGCGTAAGTTTGAAAATTTCTGCCTTAAAGGGTCCATAATTTGCATTTCGTAGGGCATCATTGGCTTCCTGATATTGTCCAAGCTGATGGTATGCGTAGCCCAATTCATAATAAATTCCTGCTGTTTTTTGTGGTTCATCACTCAAAATCTGTTCGAGTGCTGTTTTGGCACTTTGTACCGCATTTTCATAATTATTTGTCAAATTTGAATGTTTTGCATCATAATACAATACCATCGGATTATCGCCCGCAATTTGTTTGGCATCTTGGAGATGTGCGCCAGCTTTTTTTAGTTCATTTGTTTGCTCTAATAATTTGATAATCTGTATTTTATATCGAATTTTTCCTTTGGGGTCAGGGTCATTTTTGTAGGCTTTATCCAGTACATCGATGGCTTTTTCTGCCTCACGATTTTTCATGTGAATTTTGAGCAAAATCATATATACTTTGACATAATCGTTCTTGAGTTCGATTACTTTATTGAGCGATTGTACGGCATTTGCCCAATCTTTCATCATGACATAAATATTTCCTTTGCGTAACCAATATTCATAATTATCTGGTTCTAAGCGTATTGCGTTATCATATTCCAATAATGCCCCTTGATAATTACGCACTTTTTTGAGGGCTTCAGCTTTCATTACGTGTTTCATACCGGGCGATAGGTCTTGAGCCTGACCGATGGAAGGAAAAATACTAAAAATGATAAAAATAAGTAAAATACTAAATATGTAATAAAATTGCTTGTTCATGTCTGTTTTTACTTTAAAATTGTCTCAAACTTGTTCTGTCCGTAAGTCAAATTACGTAGCACAAAAACGCTTGGTTTTTAATGATTAGTTCCTTACCAAAAGAATAAGTAATAATTATGCCAGTTTTGTCAGATACCCAAACTGATGTGTTTTTACTTTTTTATCAGTCTGAAAATCAAAAATCGAATCGTGTATTATAATGAATTTAATTCATTAAAAATGGTGTAAAATAGCGTACAGATTGTAATCTAAAGTGATAAAAAATTATATTTTTTAATGCCACAAAACCGTCTTTTTCCACAAAAAAAACGTCAAAAATACTTTTGTGCTAAAATTTTTATTGCCAAACCAAACTTTTAGCCTTGTTTTTGTGGTTTCCTTAACACGAGATACAATTTTCTAAAATTAATAAATTAGTACAATTTAATCTTGCTATAATCTTATTTTAATGTAAAAATATTCCATCAAAAAATGTGTGTTTCCAGATTGTATTCTTTACATTTGCGCTTGGTTTAAGGTCTTAGCAATGCTTTTTGTTCATCAAGCAAAAGACGCTTAACTCGAAAAGAAACAAACACATAAAATCAGGTAACTTCCTGATAAACTTATAGTTAGTATTCAGAAAACAAACTAAAATAACTTGAAAATGAACACCAACCCACATTTTTCGCTGGTCATGCGGTTCATTATTCCGATGCTTTTTTGCATTCTGAACTTTTTTCAGGTTTCAGCTCAAACCCCTCAAAGTTTGCTTTCGGCATTGCCCAAAATCATGCCTGATAGCCTTTTTTGTGAAGAAAATTACATTCAGTTATTTGAGCAGTCCGTAAAAAAATACGCATCAGAACGAACCTATTTTCGAGCGGATTCGGCAGGAATCCCAAAATATATTTGTCAAAATATTGACTATAAAAAAGAGTTTGATTTTATCAATTACCACAATAATTATATTCAGTGGCATGATTTTGAGGCTATCAAACCATTTTTTCATCAATTAGAGCAGACATCATGTCGAAAAATGAACGTACTGCACATCGGCGATTCGCACGTACAATTTGACCTCATCACAGGCACTATTCGAGAAACACTACAAAAGACATTTGGCGATGGCGGTCGAGGCATGGTTTTCCCGCTTTCAATTTTGCATACCAATACCGCCTACGATTATTCCACTTCCTATCACGGTAGTTGGGCAAGCGCACGAAATATACAGCATCGCCCCCAACTTGATTTGGGCGTAAGTGGGGCTACTATCCGCACGGCAGATTCGGGAGCAGGTTTCAAATTTCGATTCCATAAACAATACAATTCCATACGTAAGGATTTTCGTAAAATTAAATTATTTTGCAAACAAGACCCGCAAAGTTTTGACATCAGTATTAAGTTTTCGGATGATGAGCCTCCGATTACGCTCGATTGTAGCGACATCACTTGCACGCCTTATATTGAGGTTATTTTGCCCAAAGCCTCTTCCGAATTAGAATTTCGGATACAAAAAACAAAAAGTTCACAACGATTTTTTGAATTTTATGGCGTTTCGATAGAAAGCATCCATGAACAAGGCGTACTTTATAACAGCGTGGGAATCAACGGAGTAGGATTGGGCGGAATCTTGAAACAAGAGTTATTGCCAGAACAAATCCAAGCCATGAACCCCGATTTGATTGTTGTGGATTTGGGCGTAAATGATTTGGTGCCATTCCGAACAAATATGACATATCAAGAATCAAAATTGCAGAAAGTCATTGATTTTCTGAAAGTGAGTTCACCCAAAAGTTCAATTCTGATTACCAGTACGCAGGATGCCTTCCGACAAGGTCAAAACATTGGCGAGTGTAAGGAATATGCTGAAATTGTGCAACGCATCGCCCAACGTAATCAGTGTGCTTTTTATGATTTTTATGACATCGGCGGTGGCGCAGGCTCGATGAATAAATGGCGCACGCATGGGCTGGCACAACCCGACCGCCTGCACTTAACTTCGGATGGCTATCGAGTTAAAGGCAGATTGTATGCCAATGCAATTTTGAACTCATATCACACACACTTGACTAAAAATGAGAAAGACAGCCTTATTTTTAAGCCCATTCCGAACGAAATGATTGCAAAATCTCCGATGTTAGCCCAAGTGCAACCCAAACAAAAAACAATGCTGCAAGTCAAAAAAACGACTCAAAAAGTAAATTATCAGAAGGCTACTTACAAAACGACCGCTCCGAAAAAAATTATTTATACTGTCGAAAACGGTGATAATTTGAGTTATTTATCCGATAAATACAATGCCTACATTAAAGACATTCAACGATGGAATAATATCAGGGATGAACAAATCCAAATCGGACAAAAATTGGTAATTTATCCAAATTCGGCAAAAACCAGTCAGGCTGGCGAAGACGGCAAAAAATATCATACCGTTCGCCGAGGCGAAAGTTTGTGGCTCATTTCGCAACGCTACAAAACGGATGTCAAAACATTAAAGACGCTCAATAGATTATCAAACGCAAGTTTATCGGTCGGTCAGAAACTACGAGTCCGATAAAATTATCATCATTTTGTCGGATTTTGTAATGGATTCATCGAAAAGTACATCCAAAATAAAAAGTTCGGAAAACGATTTGAATTTGAAGTACGTTAAAAGAGGAAACGCATCAGATTTAGTACTATTTTGAGGAGAAGTTGTAAAACTCGTTGAAAATCTGTATTTTGCGTTGTCATTGATAAATGAATTTGTTATCCCAAAACATATCTAAATTATGCAAATTTCTATCTTCAAAAAAACATTCCTTTTGGCAGGAATCATGGTGTTTTGGGCGGGGTCAGCATTCGCTCAATTAGAAGTAGGGTTGGAAAAAGACCCCTATAAAAAGCCAGCTATCTGGAAAATGCTCAAGAAAATGCCGAATAATATTCGTTTGTGGTCGGAATATATTGGCAAGCCTGTCGATAAATTTACCGAAATGGATAAGCAAAATATTCAAAATTGGCGGATTGTCATGAAAAATGATGGTCGTTCTCCGAGCGGTTCAATGAGTTATGCACCAACAGGTTACGCCAAGAGTTCATCCTACGAAAATAGAAAGGTAATCAGCCCCGATGACCAAAAATATTTGAAGGATATTGCCACAGTAATTATGTTGGAAAATCCTGAAATTGCCGAATTAAAGAAAAATGTTCAGGCAAATTTCTTATTAATTGAAGATAAATTTAATGATATGTTCATTAATTTGGGCATGGAATATAAGTATTATGATGATGTGTATCCGTATGGCGGTTATGAAGAAATGCGATGGGTAGAAGAAATGGAACGCAAAATCCAGACCGCTCGCCGAAAAGAAGTCATGCGAGTACGAAACCGTTATGTTGTGCAAGGCGACTAACAATAATAATAATCAAAATGTTAAGCTCTTATTTATGGAATAAGGGCTTTTTTTATGAACAAAAACTACTGAAAATCAATGAATTACTTTGTTACAGCCATCAGCACCGATAGCGGAAAAACGGTATTGAGTGCCATTCTCACGCAAGCCCTCCAAGCCGATTATTGGAAACCCGTGCAATCGGGTGCGCCCAGCGATACCGAAACCGTGCGCCGTTTAATTTCTAATTCAAAAACAATATTTCATCCTGAAAGCTATTTTTTGCAAAAACCAGCCTCGCCACACGCTTCGGCAAAGGCAGAAGGTATTGAAATTCAATTAGATAAGATAAAAATTCCCGAAACCAAAAATCATTTGGTCATTGAAGGAGCGGGCGGGGTTTTAGTGCCTTTGAATGATACGGATTTCGTGATTGATATTGCTCAAAATATTGCCTGTGAAATTATTTTGGTATCCAATATTTATTTGGGAAATATTAATCATACTTTACTGACAATCAACGAGTTAAAGAGAAGAAATTTGAACGTGAAAGGCATTATATTCAATGGCAATTCTAATCCCGAAACCGAACGAATTATTTTGCATCATTCGGGTTATGATTGTTTGTTGCGGATGCAACCTGAAGCCGAAATTACACCCGAAATCATTGGCAAATATGCCGAAAAATTACGGGCAAAATTGTAGGAATTACCTGCAAAAGACTGGGCTTTGAGGGGGAAAGTTAAGCAATTTTTTGACGCTCTTTTAGCTCACCCTCAACCCACCATTCTTCCCGAATTAATTGCCCATCCTCATCAAAAAATTGCCATTTTCCGTGTTTCAAGCCGTATTTGAGATTGCCTTTTTCGATAATTGTTCCGTATTCATTGCGTTTTTCGAGGGTTTCTTGTGCCTTTGTCGAACTGCCAGTATTTCCCAAAAACACGCCATACATCGCCATACCCAACGCCAAATATCCCAAAAAATAGCGTGAAAAACTCAAGCCGATTGCCGTACTCCAATGCTCTTCTTCGGGTCCCCAATCTGCTTCGGTCGGTCCCCATGCTTTGGCTTCGATGCCTCGATTTTCCCAATTTGTGGGATAACGGTCTAATCCCAACCATACGTCAAACGGGTCTTTTTTGAAATTAAAATACAAAATCGTTAATCCCAAAAACAGGATAAACGGAATACCTATCGACCATAAAAGCGCAGCCTTAGAGGTTTTACGATAGATTTTGAGCAAAAATCCTATCAATATTCCTAAAAATAAACCGACAGTGAGTGCCATAAACTATTATTTTGATGCAAGTTATGAAAAATACAAAATTTTTAATGCAACGATGTTGCGTTATTTGTGTTTTTAATTACCTTTGTGCAACATTGTTGCATTAAATCGTAAAATTAATTCTAACATGAAAACAAATTATTCAGCACTTTTGCTCGGCATATTGCTTCATTTATTTTTGATGACAGCTTGTAGTGATGATAAAGACCCACAACCCGTCAATGATGAGGAGGAAATCACGACTTTACGCATGACTTTTACGCCACAATCGGGTGGCAATGCGGTTACGTTAGAATGGAAAGACTTGGATGGTGCGGGCGGAAATGCGCCCATAATTACGGCAGGAACGCTACAAGCAAACACCTCATATTCAGCAAGTTTGGAACTTTTAAATGAATTAGAAAATGAAAGTATTACCGCCGAAATTCAGGAGGAAGATGACGAACATCAGTTCTTTTTTACGTATGGCAATTTATTTACGGCATTTAATTATGCCGATACGGATGGCAATAATTTGCCTGTCGGATTGCAAACTTCATGGACGACAGGCGCACCAACTTCAGGAACGCTCAACGTGATTTTACGGCATCAACCCAATAAATCGGCTTCGGGCGTAGCGCAAGGCGATGCGACCAATGCGGGCGGAGAAACGGATATTGAAGTTGGTTTTCAGCTTACAATTCAATAAATTACGCTCCCAAACCCCCACCAAATCTGTAACTATGTGGGGGTTTAATCGTTACGTTCTTTATATGAAAGCCATACAAATTTTAGATAAATATCACTTACGAAAAACACGACATCGGCTGGTCGTTCTGGAGTTTTTTCTCAAACAAAAAGACTCCGTTTCTCAAGGAGATTTGCAGGAGCAACTCGCTGATTGTGATAGAGTTACGATTTATCGAATCCTGCATTCCTTTGAAAAAAAAGGCATTATTCACCGCATTTCGGATACCAAAAATGCTGCCCGTTATGTCTTTTCCGAACCTGAAGAAGAAGTGCATCAACATCTGCATTTTAAGTGCGATGATTGCGGAAAAATCTCTTGTTTATCTGATATTACCCCCGAAAAATTACCCGTTCCTGATGGATATAAAATCCGAGATGTTAATTTTTTGGTCTTGGGTACTTGCCGAAAATGCAATGAAAATTAATCCAACGTCAAAGGTTTTCCCGCATAAAAATCCAGCGTTTTTAGGGCTAACAAATAATGATATTTGGCACGAATTAATTCCGAACGTGCCATGCGTAACTTATTAGCAGATAATGCAAATTCTAACGCATTCGTTGCACCTAATTGAAACTTTTTTAGGACAACACGAAAACTATTTTCAACGGCTTGTGCCTTCGTTTGATAGACCTGATAGGCTTTGAGCATCGACTGCGCCTCGATGTAAGCACTTTGCATTTTTTGAGTCAATTCATGCTCTATGGTTAAATAATTTAATTGTGCCTGCTCATGTCGAATTTTTGCCTCCGCCCACTTGGATTCTCTCCCTTCAAACAAGGCGAATTGTATCGAAAGTCCCAACATCTGACGTAAATTTTGTTCAATTTGCGTACTGAAAATCAATGGATTATATCTATTTTTTTGATTTTCTTGATAGACTAACTTTCGATTGGAATTGTCATAAAAATAACCGATTGGAATTTCCTGAATTTCCCCAAAAGTCAATGCCGTAGCTTGATTTGAGAAATTACTCTGTACGTTGGCATAGGAAATAATTTTAGGTTTAAGTTGCGCTTTTCGGATTTTGGTTTCTAATTTGGCATATTCAAAAGCGAGATTTGCTGCTTGCATTTGAGGCATATTTGAAATATTATTTTTTTGAAATTCCGCTAATGAAAGCCATGTAATTTTTTGGTCTAAATTATCAAAATTAGAAGTTTCTAATCGCAAGGAGTCCGATTCTGTATATTGCATGACTTGTCGGAGGTGCAGAATGGATAATGTTAGATTTTTTTGGGCTTCTATCAGATGCAATTCGTCTTCGGCTTTTTGGGCGGTCAGGTCGTAAGCTGTCGCTTCGGGAAGTTTGCCCGCCCGAATCAGCAAGTCGGTTTGTTGTGCTTGGTCTATCGTGTTTTCTAACTGAAAATGAGCCACTTCCGCAAGTTCACGGTTATATAAAACGGTAATATAGCCTTCCAAAATTTGTAATTTTAAGGCATTTTTTTGAGCTTCGATTTGGGCATCCGCACTCCGAATCTGTATGTTTTTTTGTTGATTTTTGAAGCGTAATTCGCCTCCTGCAAACAAAGTCCATGTCGTGGCTATCTGAAAGAAATTGGAGCGCACCGCATCGGTCGTAAACTCGTTGGTCGTAGGGTCGATGGAGCGTCCAAAGTTCCAATTTTGATTCCCAAAAACGGACAAATTAGGGAGCTGTTCCAGACGTTGCGTGTGCTGGGCTTGTTGGGCTAATTTTTTATCTAATTGACTGATTATCAGATAGTTGTTTTTTTCAAAAGCATACTCAATACAATCTTCTAAGCGATAAATTTTCGTTTGTGCAGATATGGTTTTACCTATCAAAAAAAGATACAAAACCAAGCCAATCTTTATCTGATTTTTATACCCACTCATGGTAATTTACGAAGTTATAAAGTAGTACGGAGTATTTAGTACAACGTATTGAGATGATGTAATTATTTGAAAATCAAAGCATTAAACCCTATAAGATTTTAAAAACCTTATAGGATTTAGTAGGTATTTAAGAACAAGCACTTATTCGGAAATGGTCTTGGGTTTGGGGTCAAACTCGGCGACTTTCTTAAAGATTTGACAAGTTCGGTTTACGTTATAAATGCTCATGAAATAATAGTCATTTTGTTCGTTGTATTCGGCGTGAAATTCTGTGGTTTTGATTCGTCCGAATCCACCAAATCGTTCATCATCCGAATTTAAAATTAATTCAAATTTTCCCGAAAAAGGGATATAAAATTTATAGTCAGGAATCGAAGCGGTGGGATGGAAATTGAAGACAAAAATCAAATTTCCTTTCTCGAAGACCATCGTTTGATGTGCCGAATCCATATTGAGTTTTTGTCCGTACCATGCGGACATGATGTTGTTTTGTTTGATGACTTGAATCATAACTTCATCAAAATCAGCAAGATAATGATAGCGTAAATAGTCTTTATCTCGTAACGACCACTGTCTGCGAGCGTACTGACAGCTCCAGTTATTGCCATGTCGTGGGAAGTCAATCCATTCGGGATGTCCAAATTCGTTGCCCATGAAGTTCATGTAGGCTTGTCCGCCTGTGGCAATGGTTATCATCCGAATCATTTTGTGTAGGGCGATGCCTCTGTCAATGACCAGATTTTGGCTTTCTTTGTTCATGGCGGTGTACATTTCCTTGTCCATGAGCCAGAAAGCAATCGTTTTATCGCCTACGAGGGCTTGGTCATGCGATTCGGCATAAGCGATGGTATCGACCGATGGTTTTCGGTCATTGAGCGTATGCCAAATTTGGTCAATATCCCACTGTTCGTCCGATTTTTCTTTGAGGGTTTTAATCCAAAAATCAGGGATTCCCATACCTAACCGAAATCGGAATCCGATGCCCCCATCTTCGATAGGATTGGTCAAACCGGGCATTCCGCTCACGTCTTCAGCAATCGTAATTACGCCTTCACGCGTATTTTGTGCTACGGTATTGGCTAATTGCAAATAACGAATGGCATCGTCATCCACGCCTTCACGGAAAAATTTATAGACCGAATCGAAAGTCGTATGCCCATGATGCGTATAAAGCATGGAAGAAACGCCATCAAATCGGAAGCCATCAAAATGAAATTCATCTAACCAATATTTGACATTGGAAGCCAAAAATTGGATGACTTCCCATTTTCCATAATTGAAAAGTTTGGAATCCCAATCGGGGTGGTCAGACCGCCAGCCATCATGAAAATACTGATAGCTTGTGCCATCAAATTCATTCAAGCCTTCCAAAATATTTTTTACGGCGTGCGAATGTACA
>CAZNYR010000019.1:0-46354 GCA_964577275.1 uncultured Cytophagales bacterium
GGTTCGCCTAAAGTTGAGGGCTTCGACCGTATTGGCAAAGGCAAAAAAATTGGTTTCGGGAGCGCGTTGAGGAAGTCGGGTGGGCAATAAATCAAATTCTTTTTGCATCATACGTACCACACGGGATTCACAGACATAACGGCGGTCGCTGCCATAAATCGCATCGCTGAACGCCATATCATAAGCGGACATCGTTTTGGCGATAGTCCCTGATGCGCCCCCCGCCTTGAAAAAATTGGCAGCCACTTCCTGTCCCGCACCAATTTCGGCAAAAGAGCCATAAATTTGTGTGTTCAGGTTGATTCGTAGGGCTTTTTGCTTATTGCTAAGGTCTTTTTGATACTTCATAAGTGCGCCTTTTTGGATTCCGAAATTTTGATTTTCGAGCGTTTGTAATCTGATTTTTATTTTTCAGACTTTAAATTAAACATTATTCCATTAATTTGGTAATCACGGACTATTTTTTTCTCAAAAATCAGGATTCAATTTTGTCAAATTTGGATATTTATTTCGACAATTCAATAAACTTTTTGAATGATTTTAGTGCCTTTCCGCTTTGCAACGATTCTTCGGCTTGAGCGATGCTCTGCTCGATAGACCCATCGGGATTTAGGCAATGGATGCCCATGCCTGCATTTGCCACCACAACCGCATTTTGTGCTTTTGTGCCTTTTCCTTCCAAGATTTGCATAAAAATTTTGGCGGCATCAGCAATCGTTTCGCCACCGTACAAATCGGCTTCGTTTAATTTTTCAAAACCCAAATTTTCGGGCGTTAATAATTGTTCCGAATCATTCTGAATGATTTTGACATTGCCCGTCAATGAAATTTCGTCATAGCCATCGGTGCTGTGCAGAATCGTAAATCTTTTGTCAGTTTGTTGATAAATATAATTATACAAACGTGCCAATTCCAAACTGAAAACGCCAACCAACTGAAATTGCGGAAAAGCTGGATTAACCATCGGTCCCAACATATTGAAGAAAGTCTTGACTTTCAGTTTCTTACGAATCGGAGCTACGTATTTCATGGCAGGATGAAAGAGCGGGGCGTGCATCATACAAATATTGGCTTGGTCGAGTTGGCGTTTCAAAACCGATTCCTGATTCGTAAATTGATACCCCAAAAATTCCAAGACATTAGACGACCCCGATACGGATGAAACGCCGTAATTGCCGTGTTTCGCCACTTTTCCGCCTGCTCCCGCCACCAAAAAAGAGGCTAAGGTAGAGATATTAAACGTATTTTTGCTATCGCCTCCCGTGCCACACATATCGATGGTCTGGAACTCGCTGAAATTCATGCGGTTACAAAGACTAAGCAAGGCATCCCGAAAACCTGAAAGTTCCTCGACCGAAACACTCCGCATAATATACACCGAAATAAAAGCCGCAATTTCGGCTTCGGAATATTCGCCCTGCCCGATTTTGGTCAAGACTTCTCTGGCTTCTGCTCTGGATAATTTTTTGTGGACAAAAAGACGATTTAAAATTTCTTTCATAATACTTTGATAATCAAGAATTTATAATAAAATTAAATGCTCAATTTATTTTGGCTGGCAGCCGAACAAAGATAAGAATTTTAAGCTATCAGCACTAAAATTAATGTATTTACCTTTAAGACAAAAAAAAATTAGACCTTACCACGATAAATTCAGGGGCGTACTCGTTTATGGCGTTTCAGATGCTATAAAAGTTTATCCCTACAAAATAATTCGTGATAAAGTCTAACTATTTGATAATCAATATATTATTACTATTAAAATCCCTAAAAAAACCCAAAAATCAAGGCAATTATTTTTTGATTTAATCGACCTGATGCGCCACATCGTAATGGCTTCGGAGGCGTTTCCAATCATAAAAGTCCGCCGAACTCTCCGCCCGATTTCGTTGGGCGATGCGCTCTCTTCTGTCCATTTTCGTAAATGAATACATATAAGCCGCCAACTGACTGGCTGCCATATCGTAACTTTTATCTTTCCGATTCACGACATAAATGCCTCGTTTTTCGTGGTCTGGCATCGTTCCTGCGGTATAATCGCCAAATCCAGCCAAATCCGAAGTAATGGCAGGCACGCCACTTGCGATACATTCCAGAGGCGTATAACCCCATGGTTCATAGTAACTTGGGAAAACGCCCAGATGACATCCACGCACAAACTGCCCGTATTCCAGTCCAAATAAAGGATTAGTCGGGGCAATAAAATCAGGATGATACACAATCTTAACCCTATCTTCTTCCCGATTGACCAAATTGGAACGCCGTAAAAAACTTAATACATCATCATCATCATCCACCAAATTGTGGGTTACGATAGTGGGCAATAATTCCGATTTCCAAGACTGTATGGCACGGCGCAACCTCAATCGCCAATATTCATCGACAAACTCGTTGAGGTTCGGGAGTTGTTGCCCATCCGAATTGGCGGTGGCATAAAATAGTCGTCCGCCGACCATTTTTTCGATTTCGTGGCAGTTTTGTCTGATTTCTTCCATCACGCCTCTGGATTGCAATACGTGCGGATTAATCGAGGTGTGCGGGCGCTTGGTAACTAAGAAAAAGACGATGGTTTTATCAAAATTTTCTTTTTTGAGTCGCCAGTTTAGGCGAGCAAGTGCTTCGAGCGTCAAGTCATAGCCTTTATTTTTGTATTCGTATCGCCCCGAAGTAAAAAAGTACAATGTTTTATCCAAATCAAAGGAATAGCTTTGGAAAAAATGTCCCATGACAAATTTATGAATTTCCTCTTTGTAGCGTTGATGCAAATTCTGAAATTCATGTAAAGCCGTAAAACGCTGAATATTAAGCCCGTTTGGTGTGATTACGTCTGGCGTTCTGCCCAATAAATGGGTGCATTCGCGCGCTGTTACATCGCTGACGGTCGTGAAAGTATGCGCTCCGTGTGCGGCGGCACGCTCCAGCCGAACGGCGGGTTCGATATTAAAATGCTTGGCTTCTTTGAGCCAATCGGAGAACGGAATATGGTCATAGAAATGAGGGTCATTCATTGCCAAATATCGTCCTAAAAGGGTCGCATGGGTCGTAAATACGGTTTTGAGGGGCGCATTTTCCTTGCGTAATTCGGGAATTGGAAGCCCCGCCATATATTCGTGAAACTGAGCGACCAATTTCTGATTTTGTTGCACTTCGGGCAGTCGCGAATAAATCGACAAAAAGACCTTGACCATGTGTCCGAAAGCGACTACTTGATTGAGCAATTCGTCATTATCGGGCATTGAAATCCCGTGATTTTCCCATAATTGATACTTAATATCGCCCAATTTATGAAAAATACTAAATGGATTAAATAAAACAGTACGAGGTTTTCCCGTTACGAGCCAACGCCCGTAATGGACTTCGTAGCCCATGTTTTGCATTTGGCGCACAGCCTTCAGGATGGCATCTTCCTCCTCGTATCGGTCAAAGACAGCCGCCACATTTTTGTTGATATAAGGACCTAATAGACAATAATTTTCGCCCCATTTCTCGATCATACTGGGTACTTTGGAACGGATTACGGTATAAATGCCACCGACCTGATTACAGACCTCCCATGCGGATTCCATCAAAAAAGGTTGAGGCGCAGTTGGGTTTTCGGTTTGGTTCATAAGTTCTTTATTTTCAGCTTGATAAATTGTATCGGTTGGTATAAAGGATTTTGATGCATTTCTTATCAAAAGAAATATACATCACACTTTGTTCGGTATAAAAATAATAAGATTTACGTAATTATTGACCGTTAATTTAAGAATAATATGGAAATAAATCAATTTTATACCGTAAAAATGTTTTTTCGATTGAAATGAAGAAATATTCATAATTTTTATGGTTTTATAGCCTGCCTAATCTGTAGGAATCCTTAATCAGCTTCATCAAAAAAAATATGTTGAGGGAAATTTGTAACTTAGCCTAAGCAAAAAGCCAAATCTTAAAAACATAAGCAAATGGGAAGATATATCAATTTATTTACCGATTTTGGATTCAAAAAAATCTTTGGTTCAGAAGAAAATAAGGATATTTTGTTGGATTTCCTTAATACGCTTTTGGCTGACAAACAACGTATTACTGACCTTAAATTCATGAATAGCGAACTTTTGGGCGGCAGCATCATGGAACGTAAAGCCATTTTTGACTTGTATTGCGAAAATGATAAAGGCGAAAAATTTATTGTCGAACTTCAACGAGCCAAACAAGAATTTTTCAAGGAACGAAGTATTTTTTATGCCAGCCGAGCCATCGAAGCCCAATCCCAACGAGGAAAATGGAATTATAATTGGAAAGCCGTTTACACCATTGCCATCATGGATTTTGAGTTTTCGGGAATGGAACACCAAAACGTAGAATCAGACGTAATTTTGTATGACACTAAAAATGAAGTGCAATTTACCGATAAACTACGTTTCATTTATTTGGAAATGCCCAAATTCAATAAATCGGAACACGAATTAGAAACCAATTATGATAAATGGCTTTTTTTGCTCAAAAATATTTCGGAACTCGAAAAAATCCCCGAACGCCTGCAAAAATTCTTATTCACAAAGGTTTTTAAATTGGCTGAAATTACCAATTATAATGCCATAGACCGCCAACAATACGAAGAAAGTTTGAAGGAATATCGGGATTATTACAACACTATCGCCACAGCCGAAAAAGATGCCAGAGAAAAAGGAAAGCAAGAAGGATTAGAACAAGGCAAGCAAGATGAAAAAATTGAAACAGCCCGAAAAAGCCTTCAAAAAGGCTATCCAATGAAAGATATTACCGATATTACGGGACTTTCTATTGCCCAAATCCAAGAAATCAAGAAGACTTTAGAATCTTAAAGTTTTCCAAACCTATCTAAAAACCCAAACTGATATGCCACAAAAAAACCGTATTCGTTGCGGAATACGGTTTTTGTATTATTTTTATAAAAATTTTGATTTTAATGATTTGTTCCAGCTCGAATCATGGCGCATCGGAAGCCAATCGTTGAGGTCGAAGAGTCTTGCTCCAGATAACGTCTTGTTCCCGGTGCTAACCAATACGCTCCGTCAGCCCATGAACCACCTTTATAAACTCGGACATGATTTCCCATCAAAGATGTTCCATCAGGACTCACCGAGCCATCAGGCTGCGTAATGCCCATATAACCAAGTGTCGAAGTTTCTAAAGACCCAAAAGCCGATGGGTCAGGACCTGTGGTCATTGCGCCACGTCCGCCCCCCAAATCTGGGTTTTTGAATCGTCTGGGATTACTTGCCTGCGTTACCGAATCCACCAGATACATTCCATCAGTTCGGGCAGGATTCAAATTGCTGACACTTTCATGGCTCAATGGACGATAAATATCTTCGACCCATTCGTTCACATTTCCAGCCATATTATACAATCCGTAATCATTCGGCGGGAAAGCATAAATCCACTCGGTAATCATTGCGCCATCATTCAATTTGCCCGAAATACCCGCATAATCGCCTCGTCCTCGTCTGAAATTCGCCAAGAATTGTCCCATTTGCTTTCCATAAGGATTTCGCAAGGAGTGTCCATCCCAAGGATAAAGTCGAGAATAATCTTGCATTTCGTCCATGTATTGCGTACCGATTAAGCCTTTGGCAGCATATTCCCATTCGGCTTCGGTGGGCAGTCGATAGCTCGGAAGTACGATTCCTGATTCAAGTGGAATTCGTCCTTCTTCTCCGCCGCCACCGCCACCGCCTTCGGCTCCGCCACCGCCACCACTCTCGCGCTGGCTTTTGACTTTTTCTTTTTCTTCTTTTGTGCCTTTTGCCAAAACCAATTCTTGATTAACCGCATCGGTTCGCCATCGGCAATATTCTTGGGCTTGCCGCCAAGAAATCCCCACGACAGGAAAAAATCGGAAACCGGGATAACGGAAATAATGATCCACATACGGGTCATTAAAAGCCAATACCTCCGCCCAAACCAACGTATCGGGCAATGCTTCCTTGTATTTCGGATTATTTGGGTCGCCTTGGGAGGAATCTTTCAGCACCGAAAATAAATACTCCAAATAATGTACATTCGCCACTTCAGTTTCATCCATATAAAAAGAGGCAATCGTAACGGTTCGTTCTTCGGCATCTTGAGATTTCATCAAATCTTCCTCAAAAGTTCCCAAAATATGACGACCGCCCTCAATAAAAACCATGCCCGGAGGTTCGGGCTGTCCCTCAAACTTTCGGAGGGTAAATTCTTCCCCTTGCTTCTTCAAATTGGTGTTATACTTCGCACCCGTTTTCGTGCTTTCCGACCCGGGGTCATAACTAACAGGCTTTTTATCTTTACAACCCGCCAATCCTACCGTCAGAATCAACAGAAAGGCAAAACCATAAAATAACCTTGAGAATCTGTTCATAATTTGCTGTTTTATAATCGTGTTCAGGCTTTTGACCGTACTTTGTTTACATGATTTTTTCCGTACAAAGGTCGGAAACTTTTTAACGTTTTTTTTATAACCTCATTAAACCCCATTTTAGTATCTATTCGGTTGAATATTCGAGCTTAAAATTTATGGCATCAAACGGGCTGAATCTTAGGCATCAACCCCTTTAAAACTCTTTTTGCACAACGTCAAAATTTTTTTTTTAGTTTCGACTCTTTCCGAAATCTTCCCGAATTAGTCGAATGCTCTTGCGGTGGCTTATGTCCCCACAAGCCACTATTTTTCAAGATATTAGGTCGGATGTGTGGCACAAACAGTCTTTTATTTTGAATATTTTTTGTGAAAAACATTTACGAAACAAGTTCTTTCGGAAAGTTCATTTCGTTTTTTTTTTGTTCTGCAACATCAATAAATATCAGGGTCAGACTTTCGGGCAGGCTTGGTCTGGTATTTTGTCATTTTCGATTGGTTAGAAAAACATGGTCGTTATTTTATACAAAAATATCATCACAAAAAAAGTGGCAATTTATGCCACTTTTTTTTATTTTATCTTACTGATTATCAGATAGTTTTGCTATGATTTAGCATCGACTAATTTAGGAGTTTCCCAACCTTATGTATGTATCCGTTGCTGGCTTCGAGATCGCTATCTTCCATAATTTCCACATCATTGACGTGCATAATTCCGCCTTTATTGGATAATTTGAGTTTTGCGCCGCCCAATGTTTCGAGTTCTTGGTCTGGCATCATATCCATCAAGCCAATTTTTTGGGGAACGATATGATTTTTGATAATTTTTTCGGCTTCGGCGGGGTCAGCAAGTTTATCCTTGATGGCTTCTAAGGCTTCTTCCGTTGGCATAAAAACCGTGTATTCGCCTTCGGCTAAAGTTTGGGCAAGTGTCGTACTTTCAAATGCTGTTTTGAGGGAACTATTAAACATTTCAGGAAGTACTTTTTTCTCCTCGACAGGCGTATCTTCAATTTGAGTACCTGATTCTGGAGCGATAACTTCCTCATTTTCAGTTGATAATTCCGTTGTATCTGCCTCAGAGGTTTCCGTAGAACCTGATTCTGTACATCCTGCGAAAAGGAGTGTAAACGCCAACATCAATGCAGCGAATAAATTAAATTTTAACATAATTATTCGTTTTAATATTAAAAAATTACAAGTTTTAGGAAAAATGTAAAAAGCACAGCTTCCCCGTTGCTTTGGGAGTACAAGTTAGGAATTTGCTTTAAAAATTTCCAATTTACATCGCATTCAATTCCGAAAAAGTCTATAAAATCAATTTTAATATATTGATAATCAAGTTATTACAATTTTTTTAATTTTATCTTAAAAGTGCATCACGCCTATGAAAATCAGAAAGAAAAAAAAGATAACACAAAGAACCAGTCCCGCACAATTTTGTGTGTGTGGCAAGACTGGTTTTAGGGATTACGTTTAATCTATTGAATGAACGTTATTTCGCTCCTTCGATAATTTCCTCTACAATTTCGGGATTCAGGAGCGTACTCGTATCACCAAAACCAGAGGTATTTCCTTCGGCAATTTTTCGGAGAATGCGCCGCATAATTTTGCCCGAACGGGTTTTTGGTAACCCACTGACAATCTGAATCTTATCGGGTTTGGCAATGGGTCCAATCAATTTTTTGACCGTAGCGACCAAACTATTTTTGATTTTCTCTTCGTCATGGTTTTCGACCTCTTTTTCGCAAATGACATAGGCATAAATTCCCTGCCCTTTGATTTGGTGCGGAAATCCGACCACCGCCGACTCCACCACCAACGGATGTTCGTTAATGGCATTTTCGACTTCTGCCGTTCCCATTCGGTGTCCCGAAACATTGATTACGTCATCCACACGACCCAAAATTCGGTAATATCCGTCTTCATCTCGCTTTACGCCATCGCCCGTAAAATACAGATTTTTGAAGGTTGAAAAATACGTATTTTTGCATCGTTGGTGGTCGCCGTATGTGGTGCGAAGTATAGAAGGCCAAGGAAATTTGATGCAAAGATTGCCTTCCACGCTATTTCCCTTGAGTTCATTTCCTTCATTATCCACGATAATCGGTTGCACACCCGGAAGTGGAAGCGTGGCATACGAAGGCTTCGTAGGTGTAATTCCTGCCACAGGCGAAATCAAAACCCCGCCCGTTTCGGTCTGCCACCACGTATCGACAATCGGACATTTACCCTTGCCGATATGGTCGTGATACCAGTGCCACGCCTCTTCGTTAATTGGCTCACCGACCGAACCGAGTACTTTGAGCGAACTCAAATCATAGGGTTCTAAGGTTTCCAAACCGTAAGCCTGTAACGCTCGAATGGCTGTCGGGGCGGTATAAAATTGATTGACTTGGTGTTTATCTACAATTTCCCAAAATCGTCCGGCATCAGGATAGGTCGGTACGCCCTCAAACATCACGGTCGTTGCGCCTGCCAAAAGAGGTCCATAAACAATATAAGAATGTCCCGTAATCCAGCCCACATCAGCCGTACACCAATAAACATCGCCTTCATTATATTGAAAAACATTTTTGAATGTATAAGTGGTATAGACCATATAGCCGCCTGTCGTATGAACTACGCCTTTGGGTTTTCCCGTTGAGCCAGACGTATAAAGAATAAATAACATATCCTCCGAATCCACTTCGGTTGCTTTATTTTCGGTCGAAACGCCTTCGATAGCTTCATGCCACCAAATATCTCGCCCTTCGGTCATGGTTACTTCTTCGCCTGTGCGTTTGAGGACAATAACCGTTTGGATGGTGGATGTTTTTTCGACTGCCTCATCAACGACCTCTTTTACGGAGATTCGTTTTGTCCCCCGAAAATTTCCATCCGCCGTCAAAACAACTTTTGCCTGACAATCCTCAATGCGGTCAGCTAATGCCGAAGCCGAAAATCCCGCAAAAACCACCGAATGCACCGCCCCAATTCGAGCGCACGCCAGCATCGCCACGGCTGCCTCTGGCACCATCGGCATATAAATGATCACGCGGTCGCCTTTCTGAACGCCTTGCGCTATTAATGTATTTGAAAATTGGCAAACTTGCTCATAAAGCTCTCGGTATGAAATTTTTACCGTAGATTCTTGGGGGTCATTTGGCTCCCAAATAATGGCAGTTTGCTCGCCTCTGGTAAATAAATGTCGCTCAAAAATATTTTCCGTAAGGTTCAATTTGGCATTCGTAAACCATTTTATCGAAGGCTCTTCAAAGTTCCAATCAACAACCTTATCCCATTTTTTGCGCCAATAAAAACTATCCGCAATCGAAGACCAAAAGGCTTCGGGATTTTGCACGCTTTTCTGATATTCGTGGAAATACCCACCAAGTGAATGAATTTTCATAACAACTAATAGATTAAATGTAATTAAGTTTCTTCAAGATTTCATGTTTAAAAACAAGACGACCGCCCTTCAATAATGAGGCTGGGTCGTGTAGGTCGTGATTTTTCCGTGTGGGTGTGTAAGGACAATGTTACCGAAAAATTCAGAATTTTCAAAATTTTGACCCCAAACAAATGAACGAAATATCATTTTCAGACAAAAACCTACCTGATTCGACTTTTATCGGTATCTTAGCATCCCTATGATTTGGAACATTATAAAATTTAATCATTCACACAGAAAGTATTATTTTTTTGTAAAAAATATCATTTATAATACATAACTTACATTCATTGCTATTACCATAAAATTCATTCTCAATGCGTTTTTTTCAAAAACACCAAACGCTCAATATTGGCGGACAATGCGTTGATTTTTCCCGTCCCAAAGTCATGGGAATCCTCAACGTTACACCTGATTCCTTTTATGATGGCGGAAAATATCAACACGAAAAAAATATCCTTTCGCACACCGAAAAACTCTTAACGGAGGGCGCACAAATTATTGATGTGGGCGGTTATTCGACACGCCCAAATGCCGAACATATTTCGCAAGAGCAAGAAAATCAACGTGTTATATCAGTAATTTCATTAATTATGCACCAATTTCCTGACTGTATTATTTCGATTGATACTTTCCGTGCTGATATTGCTCGGCAGGCAGTTGGGGCGGGCGCAAAACTTATCAATGATGTTTCGGGTGGCACATTAGACCCACAAATGTTTCAGACCGTTGCCCAACTGAACGTGCCGTATATTCTGATGCACATGAAAGGTAATCCCCAGACAATGAACCAATTAACTGATTATCAAAATTTGATGATTGAAATTACTGATTTTTTTGAAAAACAAATTTTTAGCCTTCGCAACTTGGGCGTAAAAGATATTATTTTGGATATCGGATTAGGTTTTGCCAAAAATATCATTCAAAACTATGAATTATTACATCAACTCGAATTTCTGAAAATATTTGAATTACCTGTGTTGGTGGGTGCTTCCCGAAAATCCATGATTTGGAAAAAATTAAATAGCACGCCCGCACAAGCCCTGAACGGCACGACCGTCATCAATACGATTGCCCTGCGGAATGGGGCGGATATTTTACGCGTACATGATGCACGGGCGGCACAAGAAATTATTGATTTGTTGTATTAAATTAATTATAAGTTCAACGAAATTCATCATTTTTTTGAACTTTCAAGATTTTATCTAATCTTTGTACCAAAAAAAAAATTTGGAAAAAACAGTACGCATTTTGCGATATACGAATTTATGATTAAATTGAGATGGAATAGGATTAAATTTTACTTTTTGATGCTACAATTACAACACAATTACACAAAAACGCTCACCATACAGTAACTGATGAAAAATCTTTATCTCGAAGGAAATAGTATTGACCATGATTACCGCCCTACGGTGGATATGCGTGTCGATACGGGAAATTGTGAATTTTCGGGACTTTCCTATCCGTGGGATCCTGTTGCATTTTATGTTCCCATTATTCAATGGATAAAAGAATACATCACACAAGACCATAAAGTGCTGACTTTCAACATGAAAATGGATGGTTTTAATACTACTTCGGGCGCAAAACTAATGGAAATTTTCCGACTTTTGGAGCATTATCACACCTCCAAAAAAGGCAAGGCAAAAATTAATTGGTATTACGAAGAGGAAGACGATGACATTCTGGAAGCTGGCGAGGATTTCCAAAAAATGTTACAAGTGCCAATTGAATTATTTATGAAAGAAGATGAATAAATCCAAGATGCTATCCATGCAGTTTTTGGTTTTGATATTAAATCCGAAAACCCAATATCGTTACGTCATCCCGTTGTTCTTCGGTATCTTGATGTTCCCGAAATGCCATAATAAGTTTTCTTTTTTGGTTTCGCATCGGAGCTTGTGAATATTTGAAAATTAACTGCCTTAAATTTACCGTACCAAAACGCCGATTCTGGGGACTCATCTGGCTGGCATAGCCATCCGAAAACATATAAAAAGCTGTATTTTTGGGGACTTCAAACTCAATTTCTTGGAAAGGCGTTCGATTTCGAGTATAACCCGCTATCGACCGCCGATTACACGTTTTTGCCTTTAATTCTTCATTTTCAATATACAAAATACTTGATTTGGCATCCGCAAACGTAATTCGGTGCTGGGATTGGTCTGAATATTTCTCAATTTTAAGAATCGAAATATCCATGCCATCGCTGTCTTTTTCGCTATCTTTATGTAGAATCGTCCGCACGCCATGATGCAACTGCTCCAGAATCTTTGCAGGGGAATAAATGCCTGAAATATAGACTGCTTCCCGTAACAATGTATTGCCTATCATGGACATTAGCCCGCCCGGCACGCCGTGTCCCGTGCAGTCCGCCACCGATACAAAAAGCTGATTATCAATCTCTGCAATCCAATAAAAATCACCCGAAACAATATCCTTCGGACGATAAATAATAAAATAATCCGTAAAATATCGCCCCAATTCATCCGTAGGCAATATGGATTGTTGGATATGACGGGCATAACGCATACTGTCGTACATATTTTTGCGCTGCTGCCGAATTTCTTGATTTGCCACTTCTAAAGCACTGTATGTCTGGGTGTTATCCAGTGCCGTTGCCACATACGAACCCAATGCCTGTATCAAAATAAAATACTGCTTCTCATAAGCATTGCGGTTAGAACTCCGAATTGTCAGTAATCCGATTAATCGGTTTTCTACCTTCAAAGGCAAACTAATGATGGATTGATGCTCGCCTTCGTGCTTGCCGGAGCCTTCTAAGGAAGTTAAATAATTCGTGTATTCATTTTCTAAGTCATTGATATAGACGGGTTTCTGATGCTGAATGACCCAAGCCGAGAACCGATTTTCTTGGATAGAAGTCGAAAACGAAGGCACACGCTCCGATTTTTTGATATAAAATTGGTAATGTATTTTTTGTGTTTGTGCATCATAAAGCCCCACGCCAAAATCTTCGGCATCCATGATTTCGTTCAGCTCCCGATACAAAATTCCGATGGCTTTTTCCAGATTTAATGTTGCCGTGATTTGTTGTCCAATATTGCTAATTGTCCGAATATTTTTGAAGGCTTTTTCGATTTTTTCATGCTGTCGTCTAAGTTCTTCTTGTTGCTCTTCGAGTTCTATATTTTTCGTTTCGATAAAATCTCGTTGGCTCATAATCTCTTCTTGCTGTTGCAATAATTCTTCTTTTTGTGCCTGTACTTCTTGCTTTTGTCCTTGTAAGTTTTGATTGTTTTTCTCCAAAATAACTTGTTGTTCCATGATTTTTTTGGTACGAGCCTGAATTGTTACCTCCAATTTTTGTTGTCGTTTTCTGACCCGCAACCGATAAAAATACACGCTAATCCACACCGATAAGGCTATAAAAATAAGCAATAACGCCATGAAAGTATGTGTTTTGTACCAAACAGGTAAGATTTCAAACTCAAAAACCAACGTAGGGCTATACGCATAATTGCCCAACCGCTTGGCTCTGACCTCAAAGCGATGTTGCCCTGCCGAAAACTCATCGACATAAAAATCTACGCCATCCGAAGTCGAATGCCAAGGCGTTTTGGCTTCATTGCCTTGCTGTACCAGACGATGCTCAAATTGTATATTTTCGCGTTGCATTCCTGCTATCCGAAATGCCAAATTCATGTACGAATCATGTGGAAAAACTTGATTATCAGTAAGTTGTATTTTTTTTCCATTCATCTTGACATACAAAAAAATGGGCTTGGGAGTCGAATAGATTTCCGATGTATTTTCCTGAACATAACTCACGCCTTCGGTAGTCGCTACCCAAATCCGTCCCGTTGGGTCGAGCGTAATTCCTCGATAACTCAATATCTTGGAAGCCAGTCCATTTTGATTTGTATAACGTACAACTTGTTCATTTTCAGGAGAATACACAAAAACGCCATCCATCGCTGTCGCCACCCATATATTTTGTTTGGTGTCCATTCCTACGGCACGCACCTCATCGGTCAAATGCCATGTTTGGTCTTTGCGCTGCAACTTATTTTGAGCATCTTGATACAAAAACCCATGCGTAGTTGCCATATAAAATCCACCCTTATCATCAGGCATAAAGTCGTGAACCTCAAAACTTTCCGTATTTTTGAGCGGAAGTTTTTGGCTTAAATTCACAAATTTATCCGTCTTTTTATCGTATCGGAACAAATAATTTTTTGCGCCGATTGCCGAACAATAAATCATCTGATTTTTCGCCCGAAATTGCAACGGTCGCCCCAAAATCCCCTCCTCCGCATCGTACTTTTTAATCGTATAATCCGCCGCCGAAATCCGCAACAAATGAGGCGGCGCAATCGGTTTGGGAACTTGACACACCCAAAGCTGATGCGCCGAATCCGCAAAAACTTCATAAATATATTCGCCAAATTCCCTCAAATCCAACTCCTTAACAATTTTTCCATCCCGAATATGTACTAAAAAACCCGTTTTTGTGCCGTACCAAAGGTCATTGCCCACCGAACAGCCCATCGTCATTTGATGGCGATGCCTTTCCGAAAGATTGATGGCTTGTGTCGTGAAGATTCCTTGCTGAATTTCCTCCAAACGATATAAATTATTGGTTGCCAAGTATTTATGTCCATTTTCTGTGATGCAAACCGCACCCGTATATTGATGCGGAAAATAATACGGACTCGTGAATATTTTGCGGCGATGTTTGCTCTGCCCTTCGGTCGAAATTGCCCATAAATTACCAAACTTATCCTCAAAAAGTTGATGTAATTTTCCTTCCGAAAGTGCGGTCGGAATCGTAGAACTCGCTTTCAGAAAGTGCATCTTTTGCCACGCCAAACTATCAGTAAGTATCTCAAAACCAGTATTATCTGACGTTCCCACGTAGGTTTTACCCGCACGTGTCCTGATGATAGCGGTAATGTCATTGGGGAACGGTTCGGAACTCCGTTCGAGAACTAATTTGCCATCATCCCGTATTTTCAGTTTGGTAATTTTTGAGTTTCCCACCCAAATTTCGAGAGGCGCAGGCGAATACACCGTAGAAATAGCACTAAACAACTGATTATCAACGTTTAAGAATCTGTTTTCCTTCAAACTCCAGACATAAATTAGTCCTTCGGTCGTGAAAAAATGCACCAAATCAGGATGCGCCTGAATGATAAATTGGGGCAAATTTTCAAACGTAAATCGCTGGCGCACCCGTTTATTTTTCCAATCTAATTGTGCGATGCCTTGTTTTTCGACTATCCAAATATTTTTGTGTGTATCCTCAAAAATTTGATTTGGAAAATAAAGCGTTTGAGGTGAATTTTGAATTTGATGTGGCATCAAATTCTGGAAAAAAACCGTATCTGGTGTATGACAAATCTGGAATAATCCTTCCTGCGTAGTTACTAATAAACCATACGAAGTGAGCGCAATATCCGAAGCATACACCTTGAAATTCAGGAAGTTATTGCCATCAAAACGAGAAATACCGCTTTCGGTGTTGAACCACAAAAATCCCGTACTATCCTGCACGATTTCCTTGCCGTATTCCGAAACCACACCCTGCGCCATGTGATAAAGCCTTGTTTCAAATTGTTGTCCCCAAGCCAAATTAGACCATATCCATAAGCAAAAAATCAAAAAAATTTGCTGTTGTTTCATTCATTTCAAAACCCTGATGAGCAATAAAAATCCCCCTATAACAAGGTAAAAAAAATAATCAATAAAAACAAAACTCGAAGCATTTTAGTACACTTTGCGGAAAGATTGGAAGGCGATTTCATTTTAGTTAAAACCTTGATTATCAATAGGTTAAATTCTAATAAATGTTGATTTATGCCTGATTTTGTTTCAAGTCATTGCCCATAAACACCGCACCCGCAGACAGTCCAATGCCTACGGGTGCAGTTCGTCTGAATACGAAAAGCGGTTTTTTGATAAAAATGGTAAGTTGTTGTTTGTTTGAGTTTTTCCGCTTTAAAATTCGTTTCATACGGATACGAAATTAGAAAAAAAATACCAGAAGTAAAATAAAACCTGCTAAAAAACGTTTGCTACTTTTATTTTACGTTTAATTCTGTGGGTATTCCGACATAAAACGTCTGAAACGAAGCCGAATCAGTCGCATAAAACTGTAAATCAATGATTTGTAACTTGGTGCTATCTCCAATACCTTCAGGAATTGCCACTCGATTTTGGTCAGGCAAAACGTAATAATATTCCGAATTTAACAAATCAATAATTTTTTTTCGTTCGTGTTGCGTTTCTAATGTGCCATCCTCACCAATTTTAAGCAACATTTTGCCGTCCTCAAATTCGGCTTGCTGCCCGTTTTTTGCTTCATATTTGATGATGACTTTTCCTGTATATCCCGCTGGAATTAAGCAAATGAACTCATCTTCGTAGAAATATTCGTGTGCCAACATATAGCCCAGCATCACCAAAGGACAAACTGACATCAATAATAATTGCCACCATAGCGAATGTTTTGCCTTGACCAAAGGAAACGCCAACGCTACACAAATCATGCCACAAAGCAACATCCACCCACCCACGACAATTCCCCACATGACATTAAGGGCAATCAATCCGCCACCCAAAATCAATAATATGCCAAACAATCCCAAAGGAGAAAATAGGACTTTTTTAAGATTACTCATCTTGATTTTTGTTTAATTTCTGTTGTTTTTTCTTCTTTTGATTTTGGAATAATTCGTTCGGCGAATTGAACGATTTGGTCATCAGAATACTTGTTCCTGTGGTCGAATTATTTCGCAAGCCTGCATTGAAAGTAGCGGTCGAGTTTTTATGATACATCTTGAGTTTGAACTGCCCATCTTTGGTCAAAAGATATTCCAGCGTCCAGTTTCCGATGATGCTGGCGGGGTCGGTTTCATTTTCCATATTCGTAAATCCGCCATCCCGCGTAATGCGCATTCTGCCACCGAGCAAGGAATAAGAAAACCGCAACTGAAAAGTTTTCAGGGCTTCCGAATCAAATCCGCCCAAATCCAACCCAATTTCCAGACGATTATCAACCTGCGAGAGCCAGCCACTTAACTGATTGGATAACAACTCACTCACACTTCCGCCCGCCGATGACCCCATACTCGAAAAGGCATTTTCCGCCGAAAAACGTTGCAATGCAATAATACTAAATACCTGTTTGGCAAGTTCTTGGTCATCACTTTTAAGCCTCGATTGAAATGCCTGAATGTAATTTCCCAACGGAATTGACTGATTACCAGTCGAAATCGTGCGCGGATAATCCAAAATATCAATACTAAAACCAATGTCAGGCGAAAGCAATTCGCCCGTAACCAACAAGCCCACTTCGACCTCATATTTACGGCGCAAGGACGGATGATTCAATAATTCGGATTGTTCATCGGTAATGATACTACTCAAAATGGGCGTAATCAAAGTCAGTTGGCGATACAAGGCTTTGATGTTCAGAACCCCACTAAAAGGGTCGCCCGTCCATGTTATCGAACTGCCTTTGCCGACAATAAACTCCTTGTTTATCAGGTTCATAAATGTAAAATTATACGCTCCCTCCACGATACCAATTTCGCCCAACATCTTAAAGTCGCCTTTGGTATCAATATCCACCGAAATCGAACCTTCCCCCCTGCCCCGCATAATATCCCCCGCATTTTCATCAAAAATGACGGCGCAATACGCATCAGGTGTTATGTCCACATTAAACTTCATCCGCAAACGCAAATCTTCGTCTTCCTGAATTGTATTTTTCAAAGAATCCTCTTTCGATTTTTTGTCCGCTTCCACGAATTTAATGAAGCCTGCTTCGGTCTCTTCGACATCCGCATATCCATCCAACGGAATGTATAATTCGGTGTCTTTTTCGGTCTTGACATTCGCCTTAATGGTGATGTCAGTCAGTGAGCCAGCCACCTCAAAATCGCCCGTCATATTTGCTGTTCCGTAATAGATTTCCTCCTCCGAACGCTCCGTATTCAGGACTTGAAATCTATCCATTTCGCCCCGAATATCTATCAAAAAATCCTCAAAACCATCGTGATAAATTCCGCCAGAAACCTCCGCCAAATCGCTTTCCTCATCGAAGATTATAAAGTTATGTACCTCAATCGAATTTTCTCGCAAACTAATCACATCATCATCAAAAGTATAAGTCGTATTCAGTAAATCAATGCGGCATCGTGCGCCTTCAAGTTTGATTTCGCCACCCAAAATAGGGCGACTTACCTCCCCCTTGACCACAATCTGTCCCGACATAGTTCCCTCAAAATCAGATACATTGCCTACCGTAAAAGGCTGTGCAATGCTCAAATCTGTTTTCAATAATCGTATGATTAAGTCGAGTCCATCCTCCTTGGTCGGAGCAATATCTCCTTTAACCCGAACCATATGAATCCCATTTCGTTCGAGGTCTGCGCTCACGTGCAAGGCTTCTTTTTGATTGTTCCAAGTCAATAAACCACTTAAATTTCCAATCTTAAAACCCTCATAATGCAAGTCCGACAAATGCAACATACTCCCCACAATCGGCGCATGATAAATGTTTTTCAGACTGGCATTTCCGTTCAACTTTCCCGTGATATTTGTCCCTAATAAATTGTTGAATAATCCCAGCTCCAAATCTTGAACTTTGATGGATAATTTCTCAGATGGATTTTCAGAAATATTTCCTTCAATATCCAACAAATGAATGCCATCCGAAAAGACCATATTTTCAAAATTAATTTCATTACCCGAAATTGTGATTTTCGTAGAATCGGGGGTTTTCCATTCCTGCCCAATCAAGAAAAAAGTCGATTCATTCAAATTCAAACGATACGCCGAACTATCCAATAGATTCAATGTGCCACTCAAGTTGATATGGTCATCCGAATTTTTATCGTCAATATCCGTCTGAAAAATAACTTTTTGGTTCATCACGTGCGCCTCCGCATTAAACTGCTCGGTCTGCACGGACTCCGAAAAGTCCTGAGATTCAGAGAATAACGAAACATCAATATTCGCATTCGGCTCATCTTCATTTTTGCCTATTGAAAATACCATGGTCGAACCCAAAATTTTGGATTCGTCATATGTTACCGTATCGACCACACCCGTCAGCGTGGCATACGTCCGAAAATCACGGCTAAAATGCCCCACCAGCCGAGTATTTCGACCCAAGTGTAGCTTGGGTTCAAATAAATGAAGTGCAGGATTAATGTTTTTCAGAACTACCTCAAAATCAGTCTTATACGATTCCGTATCATATTTCGATTTCGGGTAAATTTTCTTCTTTTTGTAATACTCCGTCAGTTTTTGTTCATCATTTTCGACATACAAAAGGCATTCCGTAAATAATGTTAAGTTATCTGCCACAAATTTCTCCAAATTAAACTGCCCATAAAGTTTGGCATCCAATAGATTCGACACAAAATTAATCGAACGATTCCCATCCTCCTGATGATCAATTTTGAATGATAAATCATTGATTTCCAATCCTTTATGTGAATTTTGTACATACGTTGAAACCGCAGTAAGTTCGGCATCAATATTTTTGAGATTAAACCGATGAATGCTCGCCTCAAATGCCGTCCGAACAAAAATTGGTTTATCTATCAACTTTAATTTATCCAAAAATGCCGTATCCAATTTTACGACCAAACCAGCCACCTCAGTTACCAAGTCAATTTCCGAATGAAGGTTCAATTTTAGATTGGGGTCTTTGACCGAAAAATCAGACGTAATAATTTGGTCAAAAATACCTGTGTTAATTTCCAAATTTTGGTACGTATAACCCTTCAAGCCTACGCTCGGAATTTTACTATAAAAATGCGTTTGCATCTGGTCAATCGAAAATCCTTTTCCGTCTATTTCTCCCTGAATATCAATCTGTTGAATCACATCTTGGGCATCGGCTAATACGCCAGCCTGAAACCCTGTCAAAGCAAAATTTCCTCGATAACTTTGGCTATCCAAATTGATGCGAAATTGCTCCTCAATTTGTCCCAAATTGGTCTTGAATTTTCCCCCAAAATCAAAGGCATTTATTCGCCCAATAAAAGCTAATTTCGGAATCTGAATCATGCCAAATTTTTCGAAATACGCATAGGCTTCGGAAGGTACATATTTCTCCACATCACCTGTCCAAAACTTAGAATTATCCAATTTTAAGACTATATCTGTCGAGTCAATTTCGGTCAATCCCTTCATTTTTAGGTCGCCTTTCAGACGGGTATTTTGTCCCAATTCTATATCCAAATTCGTCAAGTCAAAATCCGCTACTTTGCCCTCAAATTTGCCCGAATGAATCACAAAACGTTCTCGAAATTGCTTCAATTCTTCACTAAAAATCGCCAAATCATCCAAAGTCAAAACCGAATTATTGAAATTTAGCGACAAATGTACTTTGTTGTTAAAATCTGCCAAATCGTCCATGCTTTCATATCGCAAAATGACCGAATCTCGCAATGCCGAATATCCGAACCGAAAATCAAGAGGCGCAAAACGTAATTCGGTCGGAGTCATACGGAAAAAAGTGGTCAGTTTTTCTATCGGAAAATTAATGTTTTCTTCGACTGCTTTTAAGCCTTCGATTTCCATTTCGGTCGTATCGCCAGCAATTTTCAGATTTTGTATTTTTCCAGTAATGTTCGCTAATGATATATGATTATAATCAAATAAACCGCTTGCCATCGAAGCCTCGTCTGCCATATCATATCCAAAAAATAAAGCGTCAATTTCGATTTCTTTGATAAGGATGCGGGGCGCAGAAGTTTGAGTCGTATCTGGCATGGTTTTTTCTGAACTTCCAAACGCTTGCACAAACTCCAGCAAATTCATTTTGTCGTTTTGCGTTATCAAATTAAGCCGACCTTTTCGGATGATAATACCGTCAGGTTCAATGTTTTGGCGTTCGTCCCAGAGCGACAAAAAATTAAAATCAATCTGCAAAAGTTCCACCGAAAGCATTTCCCTGCCTTGTTTATCCTTGATTTTTACACCCTTAAACGAAGCCTTGTCCGTCCAATCAATCGTTACTTTTTGGATTTGCGTTTCAAAACCAGTTTTTTTCGTAACATAATCAGTTGCCCACTGCGCCAGTTTGGTCTGAACCACAGGCAGTTGCAAGCCCACAAAAAGCCCTATCAAAATAAAAAGCGTAATCGGAGAGCCTGTCGTTTGGCGACTTTCGGTGTACCGTAATCGGCGGGGCAGACTCCGCATCACTTTGCTGCGAATCTGAAGAAATTCGTACTTCATGCCTCTTGGTTATAGCTAAAATTTTTTCCGAAAATACAATTATTCTTAGTGTATTACAATTTCGAGCAGATTTTTAGGCTTGCATTCACATATTTTTAGAACTTACGCATCAATTTTTGAATCAAAATCTTGAAATTACGTAACAATTTTGTAATTTTGCATTCACTTAAATATAATAAAAAATATTTTTTAAAAAGAACAACAACGAAAATGCACCAACTTTGGCACAAACAATTACGAGAAATTCATGCTGACTTTGAGCTTTATTTCTCCAAAATGCAATCTTTCAAAAATCCTGAAGACTTACATCAGGCTCGAATTGCGATGCGTAAAACCTTGACAATCACGGCATTCCTCAAAAATCATACGCAAACCGAAAATCATACGCTCGAACAATTTTATGACAAAATCAAAAGCCTTGCGAATATTACGGGAACATTACGAGATTATGACGTGATGCTCCAATATTTGGAAGATAATTCATTTAAGGTCAAAGGCAAAAAGATAAAAACCAAAGTCATTTATCAAACACTAAAGCGAGAGCAACTTATTGAACGTCAGCATCTTATGCTCGATATTCCGCTATTTTATGATAATGAACTTCAGCAACTATGGACAGAAATTACCAACAAAAAAAATCTGAAGAAATGGGTCAAAAATGTAGAACTTGAAAAAGATTTTGAAAAACTACAACAGAAATTTGACAAAAGACACCTAAAATATCTGACCTATAAAGAAGAACAAGGCGCAACCCAACCCGAAACCGTTGCCGCATTACATAAATTACGTCTGCAAAGTAAAAAATTACGTTATTCTTACATGTACTTGGGCTTTGCTTTGCCAAAAAATCAACAAAAAAACACCGAAAAATACAAAAAAATGCAAACTTATTTCGGTGAAATCAATGATTTATATAATTTGCATGAATGTTTGTTGCGTTTAGAATCGGATTATCCCTACCTGATATCCGACTCAAAAACACTCACCAAGCACATTACCAATTTATTAGAAAATGCACTCGAAAACGTTCGCATCAAAAAGCCTAACAAACAGATTATCAAAGGATTATTAATTAAAAAATCGGATACAATCAATCCACAAACCGAGCAAAATATTTCAGAAATCCAACCCGAGAATACAGAAATAAATGCGCTCGTAACTCCAAAACTAAATGGAGAAATGTTAAATACAGACGAGGCATAGAACTTTTATTGTTTCATCAACAAATCCTTTGCAAATTCAAAAAGCGTATCGGCTCTGCGGATACGTTTTTTTTGTGAAAACACCAAAACAGGACTTCGGTCATTGTTGGGAATCGAAAAAACATTTTATCTTTACGAAACTCTAAATCCTGAACCGATGTATAAAATTAACATTCAAAATAACGAATACGAAGCCAGCCAAAACGATGGGAAATTACTGCTAAATGGCGAGGCATTCGACTGGGATTTATCACAAATTTCGGAAGGTCGCTACCATGCCCTTTACAAAAATCAGTCATTTAATTTGGAAGTTGAAGAAACCGATTTCGCTGCTAAGTCATTCAAAATCAAGGTAAATGGGCAATCAATTTCATTATCGGCAAAAGACGATATGGATTTACTACTCGATAAATTGGGCATGAGCCACGCACTTTCGGCGGTAGTCAAAGATGTCAAAGCACCGATGCCCGGATTGATTTTGGATATTGCCGTTAAGGTCGGTGATGAGGTACAAAAAGGCGATAAATTGCTCATTTTGGAGGCGATGAAAATGGAAAATGTCGTCAAATCGCCGGGCGAAGGCAAAATTTCTGCCATCAAAGTCGAAAAAGGACAAAATGTCGAAAAAAATCAGGTGATTATCTTATTTTAGTTCGATTATTTAGTTAAAATTGCCAAGTAAATCAATGCTTGGCAATTTTAATTCTTCCAGATGCGTACTTTATTTTTCTTGCTGCTGACCATTTCTAACATCCTGATAATCAAGGCTCAAGACTTGGAAAATCTTGATTTAGACCTTTTGATTCAAGAAATTTTTGCACAAGGTGATGATGACCTCAATTATGAAGAAATTTATGATAATTTTTATACCTTAATTGCCGACCCCATTCGCCTAAATCGTGCCGAAGTTGCTGATTTACAGAAACTTTATCTTCTATCTGACCGTCAGATTACCCACTTTTTTGAGTACAAAAAACGAAACGGACATCTACTTTCCGTCTATGAATTGCAGGCGATTCCTGAATGGGATTTGACCACAATTCAGAAGATACTTCCTTTTGTACAAATTCGAGAAACAGAATTAACTGCTGATACTCGTTCGCTTTGGGAACGTATCAAAGCCGAGAAGAATAATTACTTGCTTTTGCGTTGGGAAAGAACACTGGAATCCAAATACGGATACAGGGCTGATTCCTTAGATAATCCCTATTTGGGTTCTCCGAATCGAGTATTTTTGCGCTTTCGGATGAGCCACACAAGAGATTTTAGCTTGGACTTTCGAGCCGAAAAAGATGCAGGCGAGCAGTTTATAATTCACTCAAAATCAAAAAGATATGGTTTTGATTATTATTCAGGACATTTTATGATACTCAACCAAAATCGAATCAAAAAATGGATTATTGGCGATTATCGTATCCAAATCGGGCAAGGATTAATCAGTTCGGCGGGTTTCAATTTGGGAAAAGGTGCAGAGAGTATCCAAACAATTCGCCGCAATTCATTGGGGATTTTACCTTATGGTTCGGTTACAGAATTTGGCTTTTTGAGAGGCTCGGCACTGACTTATGAAATGGCTAAAAATTGTACTTTTACAGGATTTATTTCCCACAAAAATAGGGATGCTACTCCTGTTTTTCATACCGATTCGACACAAATTCTACATTTTAAAAGTCGAACCGAATCAGGCTATCATCGCACACCATCCGAATTACAGAAAAAAAATTTGCTTCAAGAAACTGTTTTGGGAGCGAATCTACAATGGCAATCGCCCTCCAAAAACACCGAACTGGGACTGACTTGGTTGTATTTGCAATTTGATAAACCTATTATTTCGGACTTAAAAGTTTATCAACGATTTGATTTTCAGGGAGATAAAAATACTTCTTTTGGGTTTCATTATTCAAAAGTGTGGGAAAATTTTAATTTTTTTGGTGAAACCGCTCTCACGCCCCAAGGCGGATATGCTACTTTAAATGGCATGATGGCAAGTTTATCAAGAGCCATTGATTTGGCAATTTTATGGCGTAAGTATTCTCCAAATTTTTACAATTTTTACGGCAATGCGTTTGGCGAAAATTATACAAATCGAAACGAATCAGGCTTGTATTTTGGACTAAAATATGCACCCAATCGAGATTGGAAATGGACAATTTATTACGACCGTTTCCGATTTCCTTGGCTCAAATACCAGGTCAGTTCGCCCTCCGAAGGCTATGAATTTATGACGCAAATTACTCGGAATTTTTCCCGTTCGATTTCGGCTTATTTTAGGATACGGATGGAAAATAAAGAACGAAATTTTCGTACTGAAATTGATAAAAATTATATTTTAACTCCTTCATTACGAATGAATTACCAATTCAATTTGGATTATGCCATGCGGAATCAATTTTCGATGCGTTCTCGGATTCAGTTTTCAAATTTACAGCAAAAAGGCAAACCCAAAACTGAAGGATTTGCCATGATTCAAGACTTGAATTGGAACTTCAAAAACACGCGTATAAGCACACGATTTGCGCTTTTTGATACTGATGATTTTGAGAACCGACAATACGTTTACGAAAAAGACGTATTGTATTATTTTGCCATGCCAGCTTACTATGGCAAAGGCTTACGAAGCTATGTACTTTTTCAGCAAAAATTCACAAAAAATATTGATTTTTGGCTCAAATACGCTGTCTATTCGTACCAAAATCGAAGTGTCGTTGGTTCAGGCTTAGAACGCATCGAAGGCAACCGAAAACGAGATGTACGTTTTCAGGTAAAATATCAATTTTAAGGCTATTTTTTGACACCAAATGCCCGTAAAATATTAAATCCAAAATGAATATTCCCATCGCCCCAAGTTTGCGTAGTTTCGGCAATAAATCCCGTTTCGTTCATCGAAGTTGAATTTGTGAGATGAAGCTGAAAAACGTGTCCACCCGTTTCAATATCCACGCCCAAAGCAAGCGCATTTCTGGGCATTAATCCATTGATTTTAGGCAACTTATCTTCCGAATTGAGTACAAAAATATATTCTCCTGTCAGGGCGGTTCGTTTCGTAATTTTTAAACGTCCAGCCGTTCCTATTGCATAAATATCATTCGTTTCGGAAGTTTCTGTTACCAAATTTTTATGCACCATTGATGGGGAAATTTGCATCGAAAAATTATCATTAAATTTACGTCCGATAATAATTTGATGCGTGTAAGATAATCGGTTAGTGAGCGTATAATTTCGGTCAAGATTCGGAAAATCAGCCGTTCGTACCGCCATATTCGAGTACCAAAGCAATGAAAAAGGCATCGTAATTTTTCCTGAACTTTGTCTTAAAATCTTACATTTGAAATATCCTTCATAAACTTTCTGATAATTATTTCGGGAAAATCCCAACATGATATGGTCAGTCAATCCATACTCAAAATTAAATCGAATCAGAGCAGGTCCATCCAGCCCAAAAAGTTCGTGAAAACCACCACTCAACACGCCAAATCGGTGAGAAATCCGAAAATCAAGCGTGCCAGCGTGCGTATTTTCGAGCGAATGTAGATTAATGACCCTCGAACTTTTGAAAGATGAAGACGCATAACGCACCTCATCTTCGGCGGTTTCATTCATTAATTCGTCCAAATCTTGCGAAAATCCATCGAAATTTAGGAGCAAAAACACAAAAAATAACGTTAATTTGTTCATAAGTGCGATTGTTTTTTTTGAGATAATTTATTAATAAATAAGCAAACATACAAGTAATTTGAGAAGTGTCGTCATCTTTTCGTATTTTAAGTTTTATCCACATGATAAAAAAAAACAAACTGATTATCAGTACAATATAGCTAAAAACACAAAATAAATGCTCCCATTTCATCAAGACCCATTTGGGCAGGCAATTCGAGCTTACTACAAAAATCCGAGCCAAAATTACATCATTGAAGTCGAATCAAACCTAACCGAAGACGAGCAGATTCCAGTTGCTTGGCTCTTTCGTTCGGAAGAGGATTTACCACTTTTTGAAAAAATGGCATTAGATTTATGTGCTGGAAAAATATTGGATTTGGGTGCAGGTTCGGGCGTGCATTCCTTGATTTTGCAACGCCGCAATTTTGAGGTTACTGCCACAGATATTTCTGTTTTGGCAATCGAAGTCATGCAAGAAAGAGGCATAAAACGTACTTTTTTGGCTAATTTATTAAATTTTCAGCCCGAAAAATTTGATACCATTTTGATGTTAATGAACGGAATCGGCGTAGTTGGGACGATATATGGGCTACATCAGTTTTTGGAAAATGCCAAGAATTATTTGAATCCTAAAGGACAAATTTTGTGCGATTCCTCCGATATTTTATATATGTATCAGCAGGAGGACGGCTCAATTCTCTTGGATTTAAACGCCGAATATTATGGCGAAATGATTTACAAATGTACCTATCAAACTATTGAAAGTCAGGAGTTTAACTGGTTATATGTTGATGCACTTACCTTGACTGATATTGCCCAACAACACGGTTTTTCGTGCAAAATCATGGCGCAAAATGAACATCATAGTTTTTTAGCTAAACTGATATTACACTAACTCATTTTCCGCAATGCTGTTCGAGTTGAGCCTGAGCAGGCGCATAATTATATTTTTGGGCTTGCTCAAAATCCGAACAGGCTTCCGTTGTTTGTTGCAAATTAATTTTTGCCATTCCTCGATTGAAATACGCCTCGCCATAGGTGGATTGTAATTTGATTGCCTGCCCGTAATCCTGAATCGCATTTTGGTATTGACCAAGATAATAATAAGTATTACCCCGATTAAAATAAGCTCCCGCAATCGGCTGATTATCAATAGATTTGGCATAAAATGTAAGGGCTTGTTGATAGTTTTTTTGGTCAAAAAACTGATTCGCCTGATTGTAATATCGAACGTAATCGGGTTCGTTTGTTGTCTGATTTTGCGCCGTTGATACGCCCTGACAAAACGAGGTAACTGACTGATTTCCTTGCGAATAGCCTAATTCGGCTGCCTTCTCAAAATTGACACAGGCTTGCGGTTTGTTATTCAGATTCAGATACGCCATGCCTCGATTATAATGCCCCTGTGAATTTGTTGAATCGCTTTTTAACATCAAATCGTAATCCTGAATTGCATCCTCAAATCGGTTCAACCGAAAATACGTATTTCCCCGATTATAATAAAACGAGGAATTGATATAATTTCGTTGAATCGCTTGATTGTAACTTTCTAAGGCTTTTTCGTATTTTTTGATTTCAAACAAACTATTGGCTCGGTTATAATATGCCGCCGCAAAATACGGCAGACACGCAATCGCTTTATCATAAAAATCAACTGCCCGCTGGTAATTTTTTTGCTTATTTTCGTGATTTCCCAAGCCAAACCAGCCCTGTGCCGCCTTCGGATGATGCTTCACCGTATGCGTCCAAAGGGTTTTATCATTTTGCCAAACTTGCACCTGAACAAACGAATAAATTGCCAAAAAGGTGTAATATATAAACAATCCAATGGCTGTATAAGTTAATTTTTTTTGGTTTTTTTCGACTAAAAGCATACAACCATACGCAAAAATCACATAAAATCCAATGGATGCCAGATACAAATAGCGGTCGTTAATGATTGAAGAAGTTACGGGAATGACCAAGTGAAGTGTCGGAAAAATAGCAAACACAAACCATGTAATTCCGAACACCAAAAACCGAATTTTCCGAAACAATGCGTATCCAAAAATGATGATAAACACCAAAATAAGTACAACATAAAACCAATATTCTGGAGGCATTTCCACGCCCAAAGGCACAGGATAAGGATAAACCAATGCCAACTCGTGGGGTGCAATTAGCTTAAAAATGTATTGAATCACACCGGCGCAAGCATAAACCAAACGCTCAACAAATGGATATTTCGTAATCGTTCCCATCGTCATGGTTCCACCATCAGACAAAACATGACTCGTAGCCAAAGTTGTCGAAAGTGTACCAAATCCGCCACCCCAGTAAAAAGAGGCTATTAAAAATGGAATTTTATCCAAAATCAAACGTGGCAATTTTAGATTTTTGGCAAACAAATAATAATCTACTACAATCAGACTCAACGGAAAAGTAATGGCGACTACTTTCGATTCGATAGAAAAATAATACGCCACAAAAACAAAGGCATACCAAACGTAATGTTGTTTTTCAAGATATTTCAGGTATAATTTTAAGCCTATCAAATAAAAAAACACGTATAAAACATCTTTTCTTGCCATTAACCAAGCCACCGCTTCTACTTGTGCGGGATGAAAAGCGAAAGTCGTAGCCGCTATCAAAGCCAGCCAAAATGCTTTTTTGGGGCTTAATCGCCATAAAAAAAGCGTTTTAATAAATACAAAAATAAGCCAAACATTACACACATGAAGAATAAGGTTAAATAGTGCATGAGGAAAGAAATTTTCACCCACGAAGTAATATAAAACCATGTGCGTCAAATGCGTCATCGAGTGCGAATCCCGAAACCAAACATTTTCCAAATTCGCCCAAGTCAGTTCTAAATATGGATACCCCATCAAAAAATCACTAAGGTCATACTCAATAAAATTATTCTGAATCAGAGGCGCATACACCAAAAATAATGCTGCCATGACCCAAAAAATATACTGTTTTTGGTAAGGTGAAGCGATTAATTTTTCGATATTTTTTTGCCAAAATTGATGTCGGAAATTCATAGATTTTGTGATTAATTACGAAATAATTTATCAAGTGTCGCAATAATTACATCATGATAGTTCGGAATTTATTGTAATTTTTATATCAAAAGTATCTCTGATATTTGACATAAAATGAACTCCCAAAGATAGGATTTTGGAGATGCCTAAAGCATCAAAAATGGTATTTTTTTACCGAACGACCGCCATTTTTTGGGGCATTCGATAAGAATTTTCGGCTTTCGACTTTCGGCGGACAGTTTCGCGGATAAACTTTTCCATATCAGGGAAATATTTTTCGTCAATCGAATAAAAAACCAAGCGGTATAGATGTCCTGTTTCGGTGCGCTCGGTTACGCTCACGGATGGTTCTTTGGTTACGACAGACCACGGCATATACAAAACCAATTCTTGTAACATATCCATAGTTTCCATAACAGGCTGAAATTCAGATAGTTCTATTTCAATCGTATGACTTTTAACTTGTTCCGAAGGATTAGGTCTGATTATTTTTTGACCAATAAACGCCCCATACGGCAGGACGACAATCTCCCCCGTTTTGAGTTCTAATTCAATCGAAAGATAACCCAGTTCAGTAATTTTCCCCATATATTCCTCAATCTGAATCAGTTGCCCCTCCTTGAGTTTGCCCGTCAATTTAAAGACCAATCCCGCAATCAAATCTTTGAAAAACATCCAACTTGCCCCCAAAAATACGATGACAAAAGCGATGTGCGTTATCGGATTTGTATCCAACAAAGCCATCAACACATACACAATATATCCCACCCAAATCACTCCCTCAAGCAAAGGCGTTTTTTCTGATATTTGTCTGAAATTGAGCTTATTACGCCATAGCGGAACGATATAACGCTTGAAGAAAACCAACGCCACGTACAAGCCAATACCGATAAGAGCCGAGTAAAAATATGCCGATGTGGGTATCGAAAAATCGTTACGCAAGAAATTGTTCATGGTCAGTGGTGTTTGTTTGTGCCACCTCAAAATTAACATAAAATAAGGAATCTCGAAAATTCATGTTTCGATGCGGACAAATATCCATGCCAAAGCTGATATTTTTATGTTAAATTTGCCTCAAATTCAAGAAAAATAAGGATGAAATATTATATCATAGCAGGCGAAAAATCAGGCGATTTACACGCTTCAAATCTTCTAAAAGAACTAAAAATCAGGGATAAAGATGCCGAATTTCGAGGCTGGGGCGGCGAGCAGATGCAGGAGCAAGGCATGACACTTGTACAACATTATCGGGAAACCGCTTTTATGGGATTTACGACCGTCTTGATGAACCTCCCCAAAATCATACGATTCTTGAAAAAATGCAAAAAAGATATTTTGGAATATCAGCCCGATGTTGTCATTTTGGTAGATTATGCGGGGTTCAACATGAAGATTGCCAAGTTTGCCAAAGAAAATCAGTTCAAGACATTTTATTACATTTCTCCCAAACTTTGGGCATGGAATACGGGGCGCGCCAAAAATATCAAGCGGGATGTCGATAAAATGTTTGTGATTCTGTCTTTTGAGAAAAAATTTTATGAAGAGTTTGATTATCAGGTAGATTATGTCGGAAATCCATTATTTGATGCCATCGCCCAATTCACGCCAAACCCTAATTTTTTGGTTCAAAATCATCTTGCCGATAAGCCCATCATTGCTCTTTTGCCCGGTAGCCGAAAAATGGAAGTCAGGAATGTAGTCCACGAAATGTGCCTGATTTCCGAGCATTTTCCCGACTTTCAGTTTGTGTGTGCTGGCGTAACAAGTCTGCCTAATTCTTTTTATGGTATCTTTGAAAAGTACAATATTCCTGTGCTTTATAATCAAACCTATGATTTATTGCACCTTGCACATTCGGCAATCGTAACTTCAGGCACAGCAACCTTAGAAACGGCACTTTTTGAAGTCCCTCAAATAGTATGTTATAAAACCAATTTTGTACAATATTATATCAGTAAATATTTGATTCAAGTACCGTATATTTCTTTGGTCAATTTGATAGCTCAAAAGGAAGTAGTACGTGAGTTAATTCAAGATGATTATACGGTCGAAAAACTCAAAAAAGAACTACAAGCTATTATTGCACAAAAAAGAGAATGTATATTAACTGATTACCGTCAATTAAAATCCGAGATTCAGACCGAAGGCGTATCCAAAACCACTGCCGAATTGATGGTCAAATACTTACAAAGTGCATAAATTATATACTAAAAATGCCGAAAAATATGCCAAACCTGTCATATAAATTAATTGTAAAATTGGGTATTTCCATGAGCCTGTTTCTTTGTAAACTACCGCCATCGTACTCATACATTGCATCGCAAAAGCATAAAAAACAAGCAATGAAAATCCGAGCGCAGGCGTATAAAATGATGCGCCTGTTTTAGGATTTTTTTCTTGTCGCATTCGCTCTCGGATAGTGATTTGGTTTTCGGTTTCCGACCCAATACTATAAATCGTTGCCATCGTTCCGACAAAGACTTCTCGGGCAGCAAAAGACGATAAAAGTGCGATACCAATTTTCCAATCATAACCCAAAGGACGAATGACTGGCTCAATGATTTTGCCGATTTTTCCTGCATACGAAGCCTCCAATTTTGCACCTGCTATTTTGTTCTCAAGTTCGACTTGGGACAATTCAGAATATTTTGTAAGATACTCATTTTCAATAACTTGAAATTCATTATTTGGCGCATACGAAGCCAAAACCCAAAGCACAATCGAAACGGCTAAAATCACTTTTCCAGCCTCCAAAACAAACGACTTCGATTGCTGAAACATCGTGAGTCCGATGTTTTTCCAGCGTGGCATCCGATACCTCGGAATCTCCATCATGAAATAGCTTTTCGACTTCACTTCAAATACATTTTGGAAGAAAAATGCCGACACCACCGCCGCCAAAATTCCTAAAAAATATAAGCCTGTCAGAGCCAATCCCTGTAAACTAAAAATGCCAAAATATGCCCCTTCAGGGATTACCAAACCGATAATAATCGTATAGATGGGCAAACGTGCCGAGCAGCTCATAAAAGGCGTTACGAAAATGGTCAATAATCGTTCTTTTTCGTTCTGAATATTACGTGTTGCCATAATGGCAGGAATTGCACACGCCATACCCGAAATTAAGGGAATAATACTTTTGCCATTCATACCAAATTTTTGCATCAATTTATCGGTCATAAATACGACTCTTGCCATATAGCCGCTCTCTTCCAAAATCGAAATTAGCCCAAACAGAATCGCAATCTGCGGAATAAAAATAACCACGCCACCAATGCCTGCAATGATGCCATCAGTCAATAAATTGGTCAATTTATTTTCGGGTAATTGATTTTGTAAAAATGCTGAAAATGAGGTAAATATACCGTCAATCAAATCCATTGGATAACTGGCAAATTCAAAAAGAGCTTGAAAAACCAACAGCATCAATACCAAAAATAAAGCATATCCGCCGACAGGGTGCAGGGCAATTTTATCAAATAAATTGGTGAGGTCTTTGGTTTTTGTATATGGTTTTTGTACTCGACATTGCGCCAAAAAATGTCGGATTTCGGCATAACGTTCTAAGGTTTCAGATTTTTGAGCATCATTTGAATTAAAATTGTACTTTTCCGTGATTTCTTGAATTACATTTTGTTGATTTTTTGGCATAAATTTGAGGCTTTTGATTTGATTCGCTAACGTCCAATTATGATATTCATTATCAACTTGAGTAACGGTTTTGATTTCGTTAATTAGTTTTTGGTGTATCTCAATAAAATGATATTTTGGTATAAGTTTTTGAGGCAATTCTCGATGCAATATTTTTTTGAGTTGCGTCAATCCAAAACCTGTGCGTGCGTTAATCGGCACAACAACACAGCCCAATTTTTCGGAAAGCAAAGCAGTATCATAAAAAACACCCTTTTCCTGCGCTGATTCAATCATATTGAGTGCCAAGATAATGGGAATCCGTAAACTTTGTATTTGCTTGACTAACAGCAAGTTACGTTCTAAATTAGACGCATCCACCACACTAATAATGACATCAGGAAAATCAGGGTCTTTGGCGTTGAGCAATACATCGGTAACAATCTGTTCATCAGGGGATTTAGGATATAAACTATACGTACCGGGAAGGTCGATAATTTCTACATTTTGTGTGGCTGAAAGGGTAATCGTCCCACTTTTTCGCTCGATGGTTACGCCTGCAAAGTTGCCTACTTTCTGATTTAAACCTGTAAGCTGATTAAATAACGATGTTTTTCCCGCATTTGGATTGCCTACCAATGCAATTTTATTCATGTGTTTTTGGGGAATAAAGTCCAAAAAAAAATGGTTATAACTTACTGATTTTCAATGATTATGGTATCGGCTTCCGCCTTCCGCAATGCCAACATATACTCCGCAACTTTGATGCAAATGGGGTCGCCAAGTGGCGCAGTATGCAGCAATTCAACCGTGGACCCGGGCAGGCATCCCATTTCCAAAATTTTGAGGGACATCAGGTCATCCGTAAAGTTTTTGATGATGGCTAATTCACCTTTTTTGAGGTCGGAAAGTGTTTTCATAAAAGCGTGTATTTTTATTTAGTTTAATTTTAAATAACGACACGAAACTACGTCAGAAGTTTAAAAAATGCAACTTATTCTCTGCAAAATTTTAGCATGAAAACTATAAACTGATGCCCCATCCTATAAAGTTGATTTTCCTTCTATTTTAGGCTATATTTCTGATAATCAATAAAATAATAGCCTAAAATTTTCTATAAATAAATACTTGATAGGACTTATGGATAATCGAAGTAATTTTTTTATCTTATTTTTGGGTACGTAAAAAGATTGAGGCTTTTTTTTATACCTTTGCAAGAGTTTTATGATTAAATCATACCATTGATGTACTTATTTTTCGATACCGAAACAACTGGTTTGCCACTTGATTGGAAAGCCCCCATCTCAAAATTAGAAAACTGGCCTCGTCTAGTACAAATTGCATGGCTGGTGTTTGATAAGTCTGGGAATCAATTAGATAGCCGAAATTATATTATTCGCCCCGATGGTTTTGTGATTCCGAAAGAAGCCCAAGCCGTCCACAAAATCAGTACCGAACGCGCACTTGAAGAAGGCATTCCGTTGGCAACAGCCCTGACCGAATTTGCCGAAGCGATTGCCCAAAACCAAATTTTGGTCGCACATAATATGAACTTTGATGAGAAAATTGTCGGCGCAGAGTTTTTGCGTGCCGAAATTCCAAATGAATTTTTCCAAAAAATACAAATTTGTACGATGTTAGTTTCTACCGATTATTGCGGAATTTATAAAAATGGAAAAATCAAATGGCCTCGTCTTTCCGAATTACATATCAAATTATTTGGCATTGATTTTGAGGAAGCACACGATGCTTTTGTCGATGTCAAAGCCTGCGCCAAGTGCTTTTTTGAACTCCGAAAACGAAAAGTTATTACAGTATAACTGCAAGTAACGTTATTTTTTGTAAAAAAAACATTACAAATCTCTGATTATCAATACATAATAAATTTATCATACATCATGACCAATTCTTGATACCGTATCAAGTGGTATGGATTTTCACTTTTTTAAAAATGGTATTGTTTTAAAATATTTTCTAAAAAATGTCTTATTTTTGAAAAATTTTAAAAAAAACGCCTACTTTTTTAATTAAAATATAAAATTGTGATGAATCCATTGTTTGATAACTTTGAAACGAACGCCATCCGCACCCAAACCGAGCGTTCGCAAAACGGCGAGCATTCCGTACCGATTTATGCCACGTCAAGTTTTGTGTTTGCGAGTGCGGAGGAAGCACGCGCCAGATTTGCGGGCGAAACCGAAGGCAATATTTATACTCGATTCTCGAACCCCAATAATGACGAATTTATCGAAAAACTATGTCTTTTGGAAGGCACGGAAGACGGCATGGCGATGGCTTCGGGCATGGCGGCAATGTTTACAAGCATGGCGGCATTCCTCAATGCAGGCGACCATATTTTGGCGTGTCGTTCGGTCTTTGGCTCTACGCATCAGATACTTACGCAACTTTTGCCACGCTGGGGAATCACGCATACTTACGTTGATATTAACCAACCCCAAACGTGGGAAGCCCAAATTCGTCCCGAAACCAAAATGTTTTTTTTGGAAACGCCCTCTAATCCTGCGCTGGATATTATCGACTTGGAATTTGCTGGAAAGCTGGCAAACAAACACGCTATTATCCTGAATGTTGATAATTGTTTTGCTACGCCTTATTTGCAAAATCCCGCCAAATTTGGGGCGCATCTGGTAACCCATTCAGCTACCAAACTGATTGACGGTCAGGGGCGTACCATCGGTGGCGCCGTGCTGGGAACTGCCGAACTTATCGAAAAAGTCCGTTTTTTTGCACGCCACACAGGTCCCGCAATGTCGCCTTTTAATGGTTGGATTTTGTCCAAAAGTTTGGAAACCTTAGCCGTTCGGGTCGAAAAACATTGCGCCAACGCCTTGCAAATTGCCCAAACGCTGGCATCACATCCCGAAGTAAATTGGGTAAAATATCCACATTTGGCATCACACCCGAACTACGAAATCGCCAAAAAACAAATGAAATTGGGCGGAAGCATCGTTACTTTTGAAATCAAAGGCGGCGTAGAACGAGGCAGACGATTCTTGGATGCCGTCAAAATGCTATCTTTTACTGCCAACTTAGGCGATACCCGAAGCATCGTAACCCATCCCGCATCCACAACCCATTCCAAACTCACGCCAGAAGACCGTGCCGAAGTTGGAATTACGGACGGATTGATACGAATTTCGGTCGGATTAGAGCATATTTCTGATATTTTGGCGGACATCAATCAGGCATTTGAAGTGTCTAAATCATCAAGGTTTTAGTCAAATTTAACTTCGTCAAGACAAATAATCTTGGCGAAGTTACGTAATCATGAATTTTAGTGAAATATCATTTTTTAAGAAATTGATTCGATGACATTTTGATTTAAACTTCAGTTTCCCGAATACTTCCAAAAACAAATCCGCAAATCGCCTTAGGATAAAAATACGTTGATTTTTGAGGCATCTGTTCGCCTGTTGTATAACAAATTTCTTTGACCTCTTCGATAGTTATCTCATTGGTAATCAGGGCTATTTTGGCTCTTTCGTCCAGCACTTGTTGTAGGCACGTTGTAAAATTGCGTTCAAAATTCAGATACGCACTATTCGGATGTTGCTCCAAAGGAATCCCAATCGCTTCATCAATGACGTACCGATGCAAAATAGCGGTGTTTGTTCGTTCAACAAGGGGTAAATTTTGAGCAATCCAATCTAATTTTTCGGGTTTCATCCTGATTTTGAATGCTTTTTGACCTATCAAAATGCCAAACGCATATTTTTTGCCACAAATAATTTCAGGCAAACTTTCAGCTTCTTCAATCTCCCGAATCGTGAAATGCGTTGCCAATTTTTCAAAACATAATTTTTGGTTAAATGCCTCAAAATCAGTGATTAAGCGATGCGTAGGTAAGATGCGTACATCCTCCGATTCGGTGTTTGTTAAGTACATCAAATGAAAATTATACGCCTCCTTACCCGTATGATTTGGGTTTTGCGCCTGCCGTTCCTTCTGAATTGCCAGCGAAGCCTCGTAACGATGATGTCCATCCGCCAAAATAACCTGCTTATCGGTCAATTTTTCCACAAATTTTGCACAAATTTCAGGTGCGTTAATCGCCGCCAAAACTTCTCTAACTCCCTGATAATCTTCGATTTCGTAGATTGGATTTCGGATAGCCTCGTCCAGATATTTTTCCAATTCTTTGTCTGAATCGGTATAAAGTCCATGTGTCGGACTGACATTCAAATCGGTTTGTCGTAAAATATCAATGCGTTCATGGACAGCCTTAGGAATGGTTTTTTCGTGCCGTAAAATCATATTTTCGTCCCAATCATACACCCGAATCATGGCGATAAAACCCTTTCGACAATATTCTTTGGCATCGTTTGGAAGCGTAAAATATTGATAATACGCATAAATGGTCAATTTATTATCTTGTATGAAAACACCATTTTTTTTACCATTTTCCAAATGATTGCGGGCAGACTCGGCAAATGGAAATCGCTCAGGAACAGACAAATGAATGCTGTTCAAAGGATTTCCGTATAATTTTTGACGTTGTTTGTCCGAAATCACATCAAAAAGAGGCGAAACTAAATCCGAAATGTTTGGCGTAAATTCGGGGGCATATCGCCAGCCCCGAAAAGGTCGTATGTGTGCCATGGGCTAAAGTTTATGATTTTAATATTTCGTACCACAATAATATACAAAAAAACTCTAACTCCAACAAAAGCTAAAACTTTGTCAGCGTTAGAGTTTTTTTTGAGGTTATGATTGAGGTTTAATTTAAAATGTAATTTATAAATTAAAAAGTGATTTATTTAACAACTTTAGAACCGCCTGTTTGTATTCTGTTTTGACCAACATGGTTACGTTATTTTTACTTCCGCCATACGAAATCATCCGAATCGGAATATCCTCAAAAGGGGCAAAAATCTTGCGTGCATACCCATACGTATCTTCCATCAAATCCCCCACAATACAAATCGTACTCAAGCCTCTATCGACCTCAACGGTACTAAATTCCTGCAATTCTGCAATAATTTTTTCTAAGTTCGTATCGTCATCAATCGTTACGGAAACCGCTACTTCTGAGGTAGTTACGGTGTCCACCGACTTTTTATATTTTTCAAAAATCTCAAATAATTTTCGCAAAAATCCATACGCCATAAGCATCCGTCCCGACTTGATTTTGATGGCAACAATATTGTCTTTGGCAGCAATCGCCTTGACCTCTCGCCCCGATACATTAGAGGTAATTAGGGTGCCTTGTAAATGTGGTTTCATCGTATTCAAAATTCGGACAGGAATATTTTTGAGTTGTGCGGGCTTCACACAAGCGGGATGTAAGATTTTCGCACCAAAATACGCTAATTCGGCGGCTTCATCAAACGAAAGTTCGGCTATCGGGCGTGTTTTGTCCACAAAACGGGGGTCGTTATTGTGCATTCCGTCAATATCCGTCCAGATTTGAATTTCGTCAGCCTGAATGCCCGCACCAATTAGTGAAGCTGTATAATCACTTCCGCCTCGTTTCAAATTATCGACCTCGCCAAAAGAATTAAGACAAATATAACCCTGCGTAATGAATAATTTACGGCTCGAAAATTGCTTGAGAATCGGCGTTAATTTTGCCGTAAGATGCTGTAAATCAGGCTCATCGTTTATATCAATTCGCATAAAATCCAAGGCATCTAACAAGACCGATTCTACGCCAATTTCTTCCAAATAATATTGTACCAAATGTGTCGAAAGAATTTCGCCCTGCGCCAACAAACGCCGCTCTTTGCGCTCGTTAAATAAATATTCGGACAAACCCCGAATCACATCAAACTGATTGTCTATCAGGCGATTAGCTTTATGTTTGGTATCCGATTTTTCGTAAAGTTCTCCGACTACTGTTCGGTATTTCTCTTCGAGTTCCGCAATTAAGGTTTTGGCTTTATCGGCTTCATTAGCATAAAGTGTTTCCCCAATCGCCACAAGCGCATTGGTCGTGCCTGACATCGCAGACAACACGACAATCTTGGGTTCTTCATTGACAATCAGCTCTTTAACGGCTTTGATGCGCTCAACAGAACCAACAGATGTGCCTCCAAATTTTAGTATTTTCATGAGTTCAATCGTGATATAAACGGCTATTTATTAATAAATCGCTAAGATACGGAGGTTCTCGAAATTCTTAAATTTTTTAGTGTAAAATTTACGATAACCAGTTTTTACCGACATGATGCAGGATACCCAAAAAGTTACATTTTTTAATCTAAATCTTTGATTTGCAAATCTTCGTTTATACGAAAAATACAAAACTGCGTAAATCCGAATTGTTTGAAATCATCAAGTTGTTTTTTGAGTTTTTTACGCATAATTTCAATCGAAACCGTTTTTCCTTCGGCTCTAAGTCGCTGAACATCAGGCATAATTGCCTGAAAACTTTGTTTTGTACCGTCATACAAAAACGCAATTTTTTCGGTAGTTTGGGGCGGCTCAAAACCTTTGTCTTCTAAGATTTGTACAATTCGCTCAAACCCAATCGAGAAGCCACACGCTGGCACGTCTTCATTTTTCAGGAAACGCCCGACCATCTTGTCATAACGCCCGCCACCCGCCACCGAAGAGCCAAATTCGGGCATTTCGACCTCCAAAATTACCCCCGTATAATATCCCATACCTCGCACCAAAGACAAATCATAAACGACCTCAAATGCCTGATTTTCAGGGTTTACGGTTTGGGCAATAAATTTCAAATCCGTTATAAGTTCGGGATTAATTTCGGGTAAAATTTCGGGAATCGAATCAAAATCTAATTTTTCGGTCAAAACTTCTTGCACAATTTTCGTGAGCTTTTCAATCGACTCTGACGAAAAATTTTCTTGTTGCAATTCATTTACGACACCTTCCAAATCAATTTTATCCAATTTATCCAGAATAATAAATACCTGTCCAAACTTTTCGGACGGAAATCCACAATATTCTGCCAAATGCTCTAAGATTCTTCGGTCATTAATTCGGACTTTAAAACCCTGAAAACCAAGGTTTTGCAAGGCTTGTGTTGTGGCTAAAACCAGTTCTGTTTCTGCCGTAATATCAGGATTTCCGATAATATCAATATCGCATTGGATAAACTGTCGAAATCGTCCTTTTTGAGGACGCTCCGCCCGAAAAGAACTTCCTATCTGTATGACTTTGAATGGATTAGGGAGTTGCGTTCGGTTATTGGCATAAAAACGAGTCAGAGGAACAGTCAGGTCAAATCTCATCCCAAAATCGACCAAATCATCTTCCTCAATCTTCGTTTCGTCCAATTTTAACTTTTCGCCGCGCTTTAGGATTTTGAAAATTAACTTTTCGTTTTCGCCACCCTGTCCACTGGTCAATATCGAAATATCATCCATGACTGGCGTAACGATTTGCGAAAAACCAAACTGATGATATACCTTTAATATTGTATTTTGGACATAATTTCGTAATTCTACCTCTTTGGGCGTGAGGTCGCGCATTCCTTTGGGCGGATTTGTATTAATTTTCATAGATTTTATAGAACTATTTTTTGATTAGATAATGTTTATATCCGCACAAAATTAATGTAATTAAAATATAAAACTTTGTAATTGATTCAAAAAATGAGGCGTAAAATTATAAAAATCAATTTTTTTGTCAGTACTTCGTTTGGTGTTTTACAAAAATTATTTGTTTACAAAAATTTAAGGCAATTTAGCAAACTTCAAACATCAAATGGTCGTAAAAAGAGCAGTAAATTACATAAGTTTTTTTAAGCCTAAGGTATTCCATTTTAGAATTACTTTTAATGTTTTAGCGCATATCACTTACTTTACCTTCAAGGATTTGGCTCTGAACTCCACCAAACTATTTTAAACATGAAACGATATTACATCTCTTATATCATGTTGATAATGAGTTATTTATCGACAGAAAAACTATACGCACAAACGAACGATTATCGGTTTCAAGCAATTTTACTGAAAACTTTTATTCAAAATACCGAATTTCCATCGTCCGTATTAAAAAATGAGGTTCGTGTTGGAATTTTGGCGAATAACATGGCTTTTGACAAAATCAAAGGTGAAATAACTTCCATCAAAGGAAAACCTGTTAAAATAGTACGTATCAATAACTTAGAAGATTCCCAACAATGTCATTTGGTATTTATCGCTTCCAATTATAGCAATAAATTTTATATTGTGCATAAATGTTGTCGAGATAAACCGATTGTAATTGTAACGGAAAAAGAAGGTTTGGGCAAGAGTGGGAGTTGTTTTAATATTATTCCGAATCCTAAAAACCCAAGTCGATTAGCTTTTGAAATTAATCAGACTTCCATCAAGGAAAAAGGACTTAACGTTTCGCAACGTATTAGCAATATGGGAATTTTACTTTAGTTACACCATGATTATTTTTTGGCAATTTTTTTTTTAGATTGCTAAAAAAATGCTTAAATTCGATTGAAAAACATGAAAAATTACATTGTACTTGCATTGATTTTATTGGTTGTTATCCGTGTATTGAAAGCTCAAGATTCTATCCCTTCTCAATCTGGAGATACGTTAAGTCTGGAGGATATTCTGAATATGGATTTTTCGGATAACGATATGCAAAAACATCTGGACGCAACCAAAGTGATTAGCGGTTCAAAAGATGTGGAAACCTTGAAATATTCGCCCGGTCTGATTTCGGTTATTGATGCGGATGATATTCGGAAATTTGGCGGGCATTCGCTCTGGGAAATCATACAGCGTGCGGTGGGTGTTTTTGCGCCTAACTCCTACATTTTCAGGCAGAACGTAATCGGAATGCGAGGCGATGTTCAGGGACATTTCAATACGCACACGCTGATTTTGTTGGATGGTCGCCCGATGCGGGAAAGCCTTTATGGGGGAATTGACATGGCAATATTGAATGGTTTTCCGCTCGAAACTATCGAACGCATCGAAATTACGAGAGGTCCCGGTTCGGTTTTGTATGGGACTGGTGCATTTTCTGGGATTATTAATATTATTACTAAAAAAAGTCATACAACAAATATTCATTCGGAATTTAAGGGCGGTTCGTTTGGGACTTTGGGACAAAACACTTCGTTTACGATAAAGAAAGGTGATGTAAGAATTTCGGGTTCAACGCAATATTTTAAGCAAGAGGGCTGGCAATTTTCGGCATTCGATGAGGGCATTCGCCAGACCGACAGCGCAGGATTGGTTTTTTTGCGAGAACCACTCCGACAAAGCATCAATTATGGACAAGAAAATATCGGAGCGCATCTGGATGTGGCGTACAAAAATTTCACAATTCGGACATTTTACGGCAAAAGTTACATGGATATTCTTGGTTTTCCGCCACTTTGGAAACCTGATGTGCATGGCTTTGGGGGAAGTGAAACGATTGACAATGTGCGTATTTTTACAGATTTGGGGTATAAATATGAGGCTTCGGACAAAAACTATACGACTTTTAACCTGACATTCAATCGGTTACAGATTACCGAATTTGGTTCTTCGGGGATGCCAGGGGAGGCTTCTGCCAATGATTTTTTGTTTGAAATGACCAATTTTTACAAGCCAAATACGCATTGGAACATCATTGCTGGCGGATTGATTAAACGGGTAAACGGACAAGGCTCAACGTATAGTGCTGTGGATTTTAGCAAGTTTGATTATGCCAAGCCTTATGACGAGCTACAATATGCCGCCTATTCGCAGGTCGAATATGCGCCCGTATATTTTCTGAAATTGGTGGGCGGGTTGCAACTCAATAAAATACCTACGATTGATATTGACCTTGTGCCTCGATTAGGCGTGATTTTGAATACGCGACAGGGTTTGGGCGCAAAATTTTTGTACGGACAAGCCTTCAAAAATCCGACAGGCGTGGAAGCCTTTTTCGATTTGCCGGGGGCGGTGGGCAATCCCAATTTAGCACCCGAAAAAATTTCGACACTTGATGCACAATTATCATACCAAAATACACAATATCAAATTACGGCATCCTATTTTCGGAGTCGTCAAAGCGATTTGATTACACGTCAGACGGTGGGTTCAGAAACGCAATACATCAATCAAGGCGAATTTTTCTTGGAAGGTGGCGAATTTGAAGCCGAGTTGATTCCCTTACCGAATTTACGATTCAATCTTTCGGGAAGCTATCAAGAAAATTATAAAGATAAGGAAACCAGCAACTTAAACGATAATCGGATTCCACAAACGATGCTCAAAGGCGGACTTTCGTATCATTTCAAAAAAGGCATCGACATCGGAATTTTTAATGCGTATTTTTCTAAATTGGATATATTTCAGGATGCCGATATACATCGCTTAAATCCTGATACTCAAGCCTATAACTTGTTGAGCATCAATCTAAACTTTGACCTCAAAAAAATATTTTATCCTAAAACCGAAACACCCACGATGATTTTTTCGGTTTATGGCGAAAATATGTTGAACGAACAAATCTACGAACCTGAACGCGTCCGAAAAACCATCAATACCTTGCCTGCGAGAGGTGGACGGGCGATGTACGGCAGTCTGAAATTTAGTCTTTGATAGGGCATTTCAGCACAAAGACCTGCGAAGTTCTGAAAACTTGGCAGGTCTAAAATATTGATTATCAAATAGATATGATGTTAGTGTGCGCCACCACCTACGGCTGGAGCAGTGTTCCGATTTTTATTTTCTTTGACCAACAGCCACAACACCGCAGAAATGCCCAAACAAATGGCACTAATCATGTAAATTATGGTTTTATCTTCCTGATTTCCAATGAATCCGCCCAATCCCGAAGCGACTAATTGAGGCAAAACAACCGATAAATTAAATAATCCCATAAAAAATCCCATGCGGCTTTCATCAACGGTTTCGGACATAATCGCAAACGGCAAACTGACGACAGCCGCCCATCCCACGCCGATTACGCCCATGAAAACATAAAGCATCGTGGCGGAACTTCCCAGCAAAACCACACCCACATAACCTAACGACATGGTGGCAATACAAAGCATATGCGTCCGAACTCGCCCGATTTTTTCGGATAGAGGGGTCAAAACAGTGGCAGGAAATATGAAACCTACCGTATTTAGGATAGCAAAGGCAATTCCTGTAATCATACCAATTTCGTTATTTTGAGTATCGGATAAACTTGCTGTCGTTTCAAAACCCATGATAATTTCTTTGATGTAAGAAAAAGTATAAACAAACATGGTTTGTACGCCAATCCACGTAAAAGCATGAGCAAAGCACACTTTCAAAAATTCCGTCCAGTTAGTTTTGGATTTGTCAGAAACCTGTATTTTAGATTGTTCTTCCTCTAAATGAGCGGGTTCTGTAATGAAAAAAGGAGGGATAAATGAAAATAAAAATACAACAATAGCACCCATGTAAAGTAATACGTAATTACTAATAAATGCACCAATTAAATACGCCAATACGCCCAAAAACCCCGAAATGGTCTGCATCCATGTATAACCACTCGTTCGGGTATCTCCCGCAGGAGTTACATCGGCAATAATCGCGCGTGTCGGGTTAAAACTAATATTAATCGCCAAATCCAAGCTCAATGCCACGACAATTGCCACGCCAATCAGACTATCCAATCCAAGTGTTTCATTAATAATATCAATGTAAGGTAATGATAAAATCATTAAAGCAGCAATCACACCGCCAATCAAAATGAAGGGACGACGACGACCACCCCAAAACCATACTTTATCACTAATAAATCCAATTAAGACCTGTCCGATAATTCCAGCCATCGGACCCGCCATCCAGACAATGCCGATTTCATGGACATCAAAGCCATATTTGGTATTCAGAATCCAGCTCAAAGCCGCAATCTGAACCGAAAGTGCCGTTCCCATTGCGGTCGCAGGCATACTCAATAACACGAAGAAGGGTCGTGTAAGATTTTTTTGAATTGCTAACATTTTTTGTGTTTTGTTAATGATTATAACAGGAATGTTTGAGAACCCTAAAAGGGTATTTTCTAAGGTTTGGTATTTTTAAAATAAAGATGAAGATACATTAAAATTTTGGGTTGGGCAAACAAAATCTTGTTTTAGTTCAAATTTTTCTATTAATTCTACCAAAGTAATGTTTTTATTCGATTTGATGCCTAAAAATTGGGCAATAATTTGATAAATTTTAGATGGATTTACGCCATTTTCACGCATTTGACGCAAAGAAATATCGCCCGCTGATTTGGCTAATTTATCGCCTTTTGCATTGATTATCAGGGGATGATGCCAAAAAATAGCGTTCTGAAAAATGGGTAATCCCAACTGATTTGCCAAGAATAATTGCCTTGCCGTTGAATCTTCTAAATCCCTGCCACGCACCACAAAATTAATCCGTTCTGCCGTGTCTTCGGCTACGGAAATCAGTTGATACGCCATGATTTTATCCTTCCTACGAATGACAAAATCGTCTGTGATTTGAGGCAAAAAAATGGATTTTTCGGGCTGTAAAAATTCATGAATTTTTATCGTTTCGGCATCGGGAATTTGGATGCGTAATGCGGTATTTTCGGTATCCAATGAAAGGAATTTATTTCGGCAAAAACCATTGTATTTACCTGATAATGAATATTTTTTGATTTCGGAACGAGAACAAGAACACGCATACATGCACTTGTTTTGAATTAATTTTTTGAGGAAAATCGTATAAAAATCCGCCTTTTTTGTTTGTGAATAATTTTGCTGAAAATCATGGAGATTTTTCGCCCCCGAATCGTAATCAATGCCCAACCAATGCAAACTTTCAAAAATATCAGTGATGTATTCGGTTTTGGTTCGAGCTTCGTCCGAATCATCAATCCGAAGTTGCAAATATCCGTTTGTTTTTCGAGCAATAAGCCAAGTAAGTACAAAGGAAAACGCATTGCCAATATGCAAAAAACCGCTCGGCGTAGGCGCAATTCGAGTACGTAAGTTTTTAGGTAAAATCATACAAATATGACATTTAACCGTGATTAATTGTTTGAAGTTTTGGTTTGATACAAAAAAACCCACAAGTAAGATTATGGGTTTCTATCTGATAATCAATATGTTATATCAATTTTTATTTTTTGTATAGTTCTTAAAAGCGATGGTTTGCTTCTGGAAATAAAGTTTCTGGCATTGGATTATTATGATACACCCGATTCCCTGGATAAGACATCTGAATCTGTGCTTCTCCAAACCTTCGGACAACTTCAAGGTTAATTTCCGAACTAATTACAAAATGATTTAGCCCTTTTTTGACGAAATAAGCGTAATAAATGACCATTCCCTCGCCCGTAAACCGTTCCAGACAAGCGACACTTCGGTCTTCGGTGTTTTGGCTATCTTTCGGAATTTGCGTGAGTATGTCCAAGGCTTGATTTATCTTTTCGTGTGGCGTATCCAAAGCCAAAAAGAATCGAATATCAATGCGTCTTGAAGGCTCTGACGATACATTTTCGATAGGTTCGCCAATCATCGTTCGGTTTGGCACGGTCAGGATTCGTCCCGAAATAGCCCGAATTTGTGTACTTCTTACGCCAATTTCCTCCACTTTACAGAGTTCGTTATTAAAAATAATCCAGTCATCGACCTTGAAAGGTTTATCGGCAACAATCGTAACGCCACCAAAGAAATTAGCGACCGTATCTTGTGCTGCCAGTGCAAATGCCAAGCCACCAATGCCCAAGCCCGCCAACAAAGCACCGACATCATACCCCGCATTGTTTAGTCCGATAACGATTGCCATGACCCAAATCGTAACCTTAAATCCCTTTCGGAACATGGGCAATAATTGGTCATCCAAATCGGTTTCGGTCTGCTCGACCAGTGGCACGATGTACTCCTCGACCAGCGAATCAAAAAGCCGAGTAACCAGCCATGCCA
>CAZNYR010000020.1:0-18769 GCA_964577275.1 uncultured Cytophagales bacterium
ATCTACTTGGAAAAGAGATTGTTACGGAAGGACTTGCGAAAGGGATTTTTTCCCAAAAAGATGACAATTCGGTTTGGATTAATTTGGAAGAACACAAACTGGACGAAAAATTATTGCTTCGACCTGATGGCACTTCGGTTTATATGACACAAGATATGGGAACTGCTGACCTAAAATATACTGATTTTCCGATGCAAAAGTCGGTGTATGTTGTGGGGAATGAACAAGATTATCATTTTAAGGTGCTGCAATTAATTATGAAAAAATTGGGCAGACCTTACGCCGATGGAATTTATCATTTATCGTATGGAATGGTCGAATTGCCTGACGGAAAAATGAAATCCAGAGAGGGAAAAGTAGTCGATGCGGATGATTTGGTTGCCGAAATGATTGCGATTGCTGGCGAACGGACAGCCGAGGCGGGCAAGATTGCTGATTTTTCGGAAACGGAGCGACAAAAATTGTACCATCAACTGGCTTTGGGCGCACTCAAATATTATTTGTTGAAGGTCGAACCAAAGAAAAAAATGTTATTTAATCCAGAGGAATCGATTGATTTTCAGGGAGATACGGGTGTTTACATTCAATACACGCACGCACGCTGTCGGTCAATCGTCCGAAGAGCGGAAACCTTAGGGATTCGGTATCGAGATATGGAGGCGGTCGAAAATTTGGAACGCATCGAAATAGATTTAATTCGATTATTAGTTAGTTTTCCCAAAAAAGTACAAGAATCAGCCGAATCGTATTCGCCTGCTGTAATGGCAAATTATGCGTATGAATTGGCACGAATGTACGGTAAGTTTTTTGCAGAAATATCAATTTTTAATGCTGAAAATGAGGCAGTTAAGTCGTTCCGAATTGCCTTATCGTGGCAGGTAGCTCAAGCGATTCAGGCAACTTTACAACTGATTGGGATTGAATCTCCCGAAAGGATGTAATCAAGGAATTATGATAATTCGTGGCAGGATTCAGATGCTATTCTGCCACGAAAAATAAGTAGTTTTGATATGATTTTTGATATTATTCATTGACTACGCCCATCGCCGAAAATTTATCAATTCGTTGTTTGATGAGTTCTTCGGTTGATAATTGCGTTAGTTCCTGAAAAGCTGTTTGTACGGCACTTTTGACGTATTGTGCGGTGGTATCGGCATCGGTATGTGCGCCTCCGAGTGGCTCGGCGATGATTCCGTCAATGAGTCCATTTCCTTTCATATCTTCGGCAGTGAGTCGGAGCGCATCGGCGGCTTGCTCTTTGTACTCTCGACTTCGCCACAAAATGGTGGAGCAAGATTCGGGAGAAATGACAGAATACCACGTATTTTCGAGCATCAAAACCCTATCTCCGATGGCGATGCCGAGCGCACCGCCCGAAGCTCCTTCTCCGATAATAATGCAAATAATTGGCACTTTCAAGATTGCCATTTCTAATAAATTTCTGGCGATGGCTTCGCCTTGTCCTCGTTCTTCGGCTTCGATGCCGGGAAATGCGCCGGGCGTATCAATCAAAGTGAGGACGGGTTTATTAAATTTTTCGGCTAACTTCATCAGTCTTAGAGCTTTACGGTAGCCTTCCGGATTTGCCATCCCAAAATTACGGTATTGTCTTTGCTTGGTATTTCGTCCTTTTTGTTGTCCGACAATCATAAAAGTCTGCTCGTCAATTGTTCCAAATCCACCGACCATGGCGGGATCATCTCGGACGGTTCTATCTCCGTGTAATTCAATGAATTGGTCAGTAATTCGATGAATATAATCCAAGGTATAGGGGCGTTCGGGATGTCTGGAAAGTTGCACCCGTTGCCATCGTGTCAGATTTTTGTAGGTTTCAATTTTGAGGTTTCGGATTTTGGTTTCCAATAAACTGACCGCATCGCTGACATCGACCTGACTGTCGGCTGCCGTTTGCTTCATTTCGGCGAGTTTTGCCTCTAAATCTGCAATCGGTTTTTCAAATTCTGGAATCATATTTTGTTTCGTTACTCGTGTTCATGGAATTTTCAAAAAGCAAATCTAAGTAACTTTTCAAAATTTTATATGCAATCCTTTGGGCTTTTTCTGCTTTTGGAACAAGAGAAAATCCGTCTTGAGTTTGAAATTTATTTTGGAGGTCTCAATAGGTTTAATCAAAAACTTGGTTTTTGTGGTATTTTTTTTATAAATGCAACAATGTTGCATTTATAAAAAAAAAGCCTATCTTTGCAACACTGTTGCATAACAATAAACAAAAAAATGAGGCAAAATTTATGAAAAAATTACCTGTTACTGTTTTGAGTGGTTTTTTGGGCGCAGGAAAAACGACACTGCTGAATCATGTCTTAAACAACAAAGAGGGCTTGAAAGTGGCAGTTATTGTGAATGATATGAGTGAGGTCAATGTGGATGCGCGTTTGGTAGAGGAACAAAACGTACTTTCTCGGACTGAAGAGAAACTGGTCGAAATGAGCAACGGCTGTATTTGCTGTACACTTCGGGAAGATTTGATGCTGGAGGTGGAGCGACTGGCGCAAGAAAATCGGTTCGATTATTTATTGATTGAAAGCACAGGAATTAGCGAACCAATCCCTGTGGCTCAAACTTTTACGTTTCAAAGTGAAGACGGGAAAATTGATTTGAGCGAATATGCACAACTTGATACGATGGTTACGGTGGTGGATGCTTATAATTTTTATAAGGATTTCGGGAGTTTGGATACGGTGCATAGCCGAAATCTGAACCAAGATGCACTTGATGAGCGTACTATCGTGAATCTATTAACTGACCAAATTGAATTTGCGGATGTTATTATCTTAAATAAAGCCGATTTAGTTGAAAAACATACATTAAAAGAATTAAAAGCTATTTTAAGAAAATTTAATGCTAAAGCCAAAATCATCGAAACTGCATTCAGTCAAATTAATCCAAAAGAAATTTTGAATACAGGATTATTTGATTTTGAAGAGGCATCTAACGCAGCGGGCTGGATTGCCGAATTAAATCAAGAACATACGCCTGAAACAGAGGAATACGGTATTACTTCGTTCGTATTCCGAAGTCAAAAACCTTTTCACCCCGAACGGTTTTGGCATTGGCTTACCGAAAATTTCCCCATGAGCATCCTAAGGAGTAAGGGTTTATTTTGGCTTGCCAGTCGTCCTAATGATGCGGTGAATTGGTCGCAGGCGGGCGGGTCGCTTCGAGCCGAAAAAGCGGGCGTTTGGTGGGCAAGTATGTCGCCTGCCCAACGTATGGCGCATCCTACGTTTATTCATAATCAAAAATATATCGAAAATCGGTGGCACAAAGATTTTGGCGATAGAATGAACGAATTGGTTTTTATTGGGCAGGATATGAACGAACAGGAGATTCAAGAGGAGTTAGAAGAATGTTTGTGCAATCAACAGGAAATCAAGTATTTAGAAAATCCATCGGCGTTTCATGACCCATTTCCTGAATTGCAACCCTAATGCAATGCTTAAAATACGTAATTATTGAAATAAAAATAGTTTAGTAAAATAAATTATGAAGTCAAAACCTTTTTGGAAATCCTATCTCATGTGTAAATTCTGGCAACCAGCCCAATAGAAGTAGACTGATAAAGTCAAATAAACTGATGCTCATTTTTTTGGGTATCAGTTTTTTTTATGTAGCTAAGATTTTTAATTCCTTGATAATCAATAAAATGTAGTTTAATTCATATTTTTAGGACGATGTATAGAGGTTTGTATGTGTAAGCGATTTGATATATCTGCGTGATATTTTTTTTCAGACAACCCTAACGCAGAAAAAACAGTCCCGCCAAAAACACAAAAGCAAAAATTTCGGTTTAATTTTGCCGTGTCTAAGAAAACCTTAAATCCTTGATTCTTAAAATGAAACGCTATCAAAAATCTATTTTTATCGCCTTATTTTTTGCGGGCTTGATGGGCGTATCGAGCTGTACGCCCAAAGAAGAGCCTACGCCACCCGAACAAATCACACCTCAAACGCCAACGGGACTCGAAGCACTTGCACAATCGGCAGAGCAAATCCAGCTTACATGGATTGATAATTCGGATAATGAAGCTAATTTTCAGGTTGAACGTTCGCAAAACGACAACCAAAATTTTGAAAAAATAGCCACCATCAACCAAAATAGTACATCTTACAAAGATGGGAAATTAACGCCCAATACCGTGTATGTGTATCGTATTCAGGCAGTTACGTCTGCTGGCATTCGTTCCGAATATTCCAACGAAGCCAATGCCCAAACCGAATCCAATCTGGATAAACCTATGGGATTGCGTGCCGAAGCAAAATCAGCTTTTGAGATACAATTATTTTGGTTGGATAATAACGAAAAAGAAACCGCTTACAAAGTGGAACGTTCAGTTAAGGATGAATTAAATTATAAAGAAATTGCCATTTTGGACTCCGATATTACAAACTACAAAGATACCGATGTCGAGGAGAAAACGATGTATTTTTATCGCATTCAGGCGGTTAATTTGATTGGAATTTCAGAATATTCGGATGCGGTAGCGGTTGAAACCCCCCAAGACGTACCCGATACGCCGATTAATTTTACAGCCGTACCGATTTCAACGACCGAGATGGCGTTAAATTGGGACGATATTTCGGATAATGAATCTTTTTTTGAGCTGGAACGCTCGACAGATGTTCCCGAAAATTTTGAGAAGATTCGCACCTTAGCTGCCAATACGACCACTTTTGTGGATAAAAATTTACAGTCCGCCACCACGTATTATTACCGATTAAGGGCAAGACGAGGCGTGGATATTTATTCGGCATACACCGAAATTGTAAAAGCCCAAACCAATTTGCGTCCGCCTGCTGCGCCCAGTGTGTTGGATGCAAAAGCCATTTCGCAAACTTCCATCCAACTAACATGGATTGATAATGCGGATAACGAAGCGGGATTTCGGATTTTTAGACGCAAAGGATTGAGTAGCGAATTTGAGCAAATTGCCCAAACCAACACCAATATTACTAAATATGAGGATACCAATTTGGAGCCAAATACGTATTATTATTATCAGATTAAGGCATTTAATTCGGGGGGCGAATCAGCGTTTAGTCAAGCGGATGGCGCACAAACGCCTGATTTTCCGCCTAATACGCCTTCTAATTTGACAGCCACCACGATTTCGGGGTTTATTGTCGATTTGGCATGGCAAAATAATGCGACCAATGTCGATAAATTTAGTATCGAACAATCCGAGGATAACGCCACGTTTATACAAATTGCCGAAGTTGCCAATGCCGTTGCCAAAATTACCAATCTGAAACCCAATAGAACTTATTATTTCCGAGTTAAAGCCATCAACGAAGCGGGCGAGTCGGGTTATACGAATGTGGCTTCGGCAAAAACCCTGCAAGTCATCCCGAATGCGCCTACCAACATCGGCGTAGCTCCAGTTTCGGGGTCGAGATTACGGATTACGTGGCAAGATAAATCGGACACCGAAGACGCATTTATTATTTATCGTTCGGATTCATTTTCAGGTACTTACAATGAAATTGGGCGCACCGCACAAAATGTAACCGAATACCTGAATACGGGATTGAAAACCAATGCACGTTATTATTATAAAGTTTCGGCATACAACGAGGCGGGCGAATCTGCCTTATCAAACATCGCTTCGGGACAAACTTCCAACGGAAATCCGACCACGCCCACCCTTGTCAATCTGAATGCCGTTGCCTTGGGGAAAGTCGAAGTTACGTTTCAAGAAACCTCCTTGGATGCCACCAAAATAATTTTGGAAATTTCGGAACAAAATTCGTCTAATTTTGTGGAATATGCCCAATTTGAATCTACGGGCGCAACGCAAATCCAAACAGTAACGAACTTGAAAGGAAAGACCTTATATTTTTTCCGAATCAAAGCCATAAATGGCTCATTATCTTCGAGTTATTCCCAAGTTTTATCCATCACAACAACCGATGCGCCGCCTGTCATCCCGTCCGAATTTACGGCGCGCGCCACCTCAAGTTCTTCGATTGCACTGAATTGGAAGGATAATTCGACAGACGAAACAGGATTTTTGTTGGAGCGTTCCCTGAATGGCGTTGCGTTTATCGAACTGGCAAATCTGGGAACGAATATCATCACCTATAATGACAATGGATTATTTGGAAATGTAACGTATGTTTATCGGCTAAGAGCCTATAATTCAGTCGGAAACTCCAATTATACCGAAATAGCCAGCGCACAAACGCCCATCGAGGGCGCACCGCTTGCCCCTTCAAATCTGACGTTGAATGGCGTAGAAAACCCCATTTCGATACAGATTTCTTGGGCGGATAATTCGACCAACGAAACAGGGTTTCGGGTTGAAAGACGCACAGAATCAGGAAGTTATCAGATTATTGCGAACTTGGGGACTGATGTTCGAGTTTATACCGATATAAATATCAGCGGAAATACCAAATATTATTATCGTGTCAAGGCATTCAATAATACGGCGGATTCGCCTGCCACACCCGAAAAAAGCATCACCGTTGCGTCAATTCCTAATTCTCCTTTTGGCGTAACGGGTTCGTATTCAGAAAATCCGCACACGGTAAAATTAACATGGCAAATGTTAAATTATGAAATTATTAAGGCAAATGGTACGTTAAAAGGTTTTAAAATTGAAAGGTCAGAAAGTTCAAATCAAAATTTTGTTTTGCTTCATACAATGGACGAAAAGACATTAACTTACACGGATACCAATTTGCGAGGAAGTACAATTTATTATTATCGTGTCAAGGCATATAACGACAAAGGCGATTCGAGTCCCTCGTCCGAATGGGCGATACAGACGCAATAAATCAGATGCGCTAAATGCCTGAACCCAAAATTTTTTGCGGTGTGATTTTTACATGAACTTCCTGAAAATCAATAAGATTACTCGGAATTGGTGTAAAAGTTATGCCTTTTTTTGTGCCTGAATCGGGCTTAATTTTTTGTAGCGCAAAAGATTTTGTAAATTTCCGCTTTGTTATCAAAACCTATACTTTTGCGCTAAAACACAGAAAATTATGAAATTTAAACCCCTAACAACTGCCATTGAGGCGTATCTCAAAAGCGAGGTCGATGGGCTGAAAATCACGGCAAAAGCCAAATCCTCTGCGCTGGTGGTGGTGCTTTTGACGGTAATTTTGGGAAGTATTTTCGGTTTGACTGCCTTGCTTTTTGCTAATGTAGGACTGGCTTTCTTGTTGGCTGATATAATTTCAGAAATGAATTATTTTGCGGGAACTTCCTTATCAACGGTCAGTTTTAATGGCTTAGGATTTCTGGCTGTGGCTGGAATGTACCTGACTTTTTTCGTGATTTTTTTGCTGGTGCGCCCCGTGATTGTCGCTTTTGTGGCGAAAAAGATAGATAATGCTATCCAAACCACTGCCCAGAAAAATATCGAAAAACTCAAAAAATAACATCTTGATACTCAAATCATTAACCCCTTAAAATGATGCCAAATTTCAAAAAACAGAAAGCCGAAAATGATGCCTTCAAAGCCCAGAAAAAAGCCGAAATCAAGGAAGGTTTAGCTGAATTTCAACGAAATTTACCCCCAAAAACGCCACTGATTTTGGTCGGATTGGGTGCGGCTGCCCTAAGTTTTGTCTTTTTTAAAGGCATCAAAAGTATCATCAGTGGAGATAAAAAAGGTAAAGTGCAACCACAAAAAGATAAAAAACCGAATTTATTGGTTGAAGGCGCAAAAGATGTTGCCGTAACACTGACGGTCGATACTGCCAAAAAAATAGCCGCCGAATATTTGGAAAGAATATTCGTAAGCGATGAAAAATCCAAAACATCATAAAAACGAAATCCTGAAATTAATAGATTTTAATGCGTTGATTTTCAGGTAATTAAATTATCTCGATACGTATTAATTTTGATACTTTGTGTACTACTTTAAACTTCATTTTTGAACAAACCTACTTTTAATGATGAAATATCTAAACGATTTTGATTTTTCAGGAAAAAAAGCCCTCATTCGGGTCGATTTTAATGTGCCTTTGAATGCTCAATTTCAAATCACGGACGATAAACGAATCCGAGGAGCTTTGCCTACGATTCAGAAAATTTTATCGGATGGCGGTTCGGTAATTTTGATGTCGCATTTGGGCAGACCCAAAGCACAAGAAGAGAAATTTTCGCTCAAACATATCGTAGCGCATTTGAGCGAAATGTTAGGGCTAACTGTCAGATTTGCAGAGGATTGCATCGGCGAATCTGCCGTCAAATTGGCAGGCGAACTCCAAGCGGGAGAGGTTTTATTGCTCGAAAATTTGCGGTATTACAAAGAAGAGAAAAAAGGCGATACAGAATTTGCCCAAAAATTAGCGCGTCTGGGCGATGTGTATGTCAATGATGCTTTCGGAACGGCACACCGCGCACACGCTTCGACAGCAACTGTGGCGCAATTCTTTGAGGATAAAGTTTGTGGATTATTGATGGCTGCCGAAGTGGATAATGCTAATAAAGTGATGCAAAATCCGCACGCTCCATTTACTGCAATTATGGGCGGTGCAAAAATTTCGGATAAAATTTTGATTATTGAAAATCTGCTTGACCGTGTCGATAATTTGATTATCGGAGGGGGCATGGCTTATACGTTCTTCAAGGCACAGGGCGGAAATATCGGAAGTTCGTTGGTGGAGGAGGATAAATTAGACTTAGCTAAATCATTGATTTCCAAAGCAAAAGAAAAAGGCGTACACTTACTTTTGCCTGCCGATTCGGTCATTGCCGATAAATTTGATAATGATGCCCACCGCAAAATTGCTGACAACATGAATATCGAAGCAGGCTGGATGGGCTTGGATATTGCCGATAAAGCGCAAGCGGAATTTGCTCAAGTGGTCAAAAGTTCAAAAACCATTCTTTGGAACGGTCCGATGGGTGTTTTTGAAATGTCTAATTTCGCAAAAGGAACGATTACGATTGCTCAAGCCGTAGTAGAAGCCACTAAAAATGGGGCATTTTCTTTGATTGGTGGTGGCGATTCGGCGGCAGCGGTCAATAATTTGGGCTTTGCGGATGATGTTTCGTATGTTTCGACAGGTGGTGGTGCGCTACTCGAATTTATGGAAGGAAAAGAATTACCAGGCATCCAGGCATTGGTTTCCTAATTCAAACAAACGTAAGAATTTTGCCAATGCTATCTGAAAATCAATGCGTTGTATGGAGTTATAGAGTTGTCAAGTTTTTGATACTTGGCAACTCTTACTTTATCAGGACGCAAACTTGCAACGTTTTTTACAAAAATCCCAATTCGAGTTTTGCTACTTCGGACATCATATCGGTTTCGTAGGGCGGGTGGAAGGTCAGCTCAACTGTAACTTCATTGACATTTTCGACACCTTTTAGGTTTGCCTCAACAGCACCAGGTATTTCCTCCGCCGATGGACAAGCGGGCGAAGTGAGTGTCATTTTGACGTAAATATTATTGACAGGAAAAACAGTAAGTTCATAAATCAAACCTAATTCCCAGACATCCACAGGGATTTCGGGGTCATAAACCTGCTTGATGGCTCGAATGGCTTTATCCCGTAAAGATTCTTCCATATTTTTATTATTTATTTAAAATCACTCTAAATAAAACCCAAATTTAGATAGATTGTTTGGCATTATAAGCAATGGCATACATTTTTAATTGTTTTATCATCGCCAATAATCCGTTTGAGCGATTCATCGAAAGCATTTGGCGTAATCCGATGGCATCAATAAAATGAAGTTCGGCATCCATAATTTGGGTGGGCGTTTTTTCGGAAAGTACCCGTAACAATAAGCTAATCAAGCCTTTAACGAGCGTAGAATCGCTATCGCCCCAAAATAAAATGTGTCCATTTTCCAGACGAGGTTTTACCCAAACTTTGGATTGGCATCCTTTGATAAGATTGGTTTCGAGTCGGTGTTCTTCGGGAAAGGGCGGTAATTTTTTGCCCAATTCGATAATGTAGGTGTATTTATCGTTTTTAGTATCAAAAAGCTCAAATTCTTCGATGATTTCTTCTTGTATCTCGTTGATAGTCATGGTTTTATTGTTGGAGTTTGTGTTTATTTTTAGATTGGATACGGACAAAAAAACTTGCCGAATTTATGCGATATAAATTCAGCAAGTATATTAAAAAAGATTAAAAAAAGATGATGTAGAAATATTATCGAGCCGCAGCTTCCTCTCGGATTTTGTTGAGTGCCGAACCCGCCTTAAACCATTCGATTTGCGCTTGATTATACGTATGATTGACGGGAAATTCATCCGTAGAACCATCAGCGTGCGTGAGTCGGAGCGTTAGCGGTTTATCAGGCGAAAATTGCGTTAAGCCCAAAATATCGACCGTGTCATCTTCTTGGATTTTGTCGTAATCGGCTGGTTCAGCGAAAGTTAAGCCCAACATTCCTTGTTTTTTGAGGTTAGTTTCGTGAATCCGAGCAAACGACTTGACAATCACAGCGCGCACGCCCAAATGACGAGGCTCCATGGCGGCGTGTTCGCGAGAAGACCCTTCGCCGTAGTTATCATCGCCAAAGACGACCGACCCCACGCCCGCCGCTTTGTAGGTTCGTGCAGTAGCAGGCACTTCGCCATATTCGCCTGTGAGTTGATTTTTGACTCGGTTGGTGGCTTCACCAAAATAATTTACTGCACCAATGAGGCAATTATTGGAAATATTATCCAAATGCCCACGATAACGCAACCAAGGTCCCGCCATCGAAATATGGTCAGTGGTACATTTTCCTTTGGCTTTGATAAGGACTTTCATGCCCATCAAGTCAGTGCCTTCCCAAGGCTCGAAAGGAGTCAGTAATTGCAATCGTTCTGATTCGGGATTAACGACCACATCAATATGGCTTCCATTTTCGGCAGGTGCTTGATAACCAGCATCTTCCACAGCAAATCCGTTGGTTGGTAATTCATATCCTGTGGGTTCTTCGAGCATGACTTCCTCGCCATTTTCATTGATTAATTTATCTTTGAGGGGATTGAACGTCAGGTCTCCTGCAATCGCCAAAGCCGTTACCAATTCGGGTGAACCTACAAAAGCGTGCGTATTTGGGTTGCCATCCGCACGTTTGGAGAAGTTTCGATTAAATGAATGAACAATCGTATTTTTTTCTTGCTTATCTGCGCCTTCCCTTGCCCACTGCCCGATGCAAGGACCACAAGCATTGGCAAATACGCTTGCGCCAATTTTATGAAAAGTATCAATAAATCCATCTCGTTCGATGGTGTAGCGCACCTGCTCGGAGCCGGGCGTAATGGTAAATTCGGATTTGGTTTTTAGTTTTTTGGCTTCGGCTTGTTTGGCTAAGGAAGCGGCACGGGAAATATCTTCGTAGGATGAGTTGGTACAAGAGCCAATCAATCCGACTTCGATTTTGGTAGGCCAGCCGTTTGCTTTGGCGATGGCAGCCATTTCCGAAATTGGAGTCGCACGGTCTGGCGTAAAAGGACCGTTCAAATGCGGTTCTAATTCATCAAGATTGATTTCGATTAATTGGTCAAAATATTTTTCGGGTGCTGCATATACGTCATAATCAGCCGTTAAGTGTTCTTTGACTTGGTTGGCAGCATCGGCTACGTCATCTCGTCCTGTTGCGCGCAAATAACGTTCCATCGATTCATCGTATCCGAACGTAGAGGTTGTCGCTCCGATTTCTGCGCCCATATTACAAATGGTGCCTTTGCCCGTGCAGGACATGGAGGTTGCGCCTTCGCCAAAATATTCAACGATACAGCCTGTGCCGCCTTTTACGGTAAGGATTCCAGCTACTTTCAGGATTACGTCTTTGGCAGAAGTCCAGCCACTTAGTTTGCCTGTTAATTTTACGCCGATGAGTTTCGGAAACTTGAGTTCCCAAGCCATGCCTGCCATCACATCGACCGCATCCGCACCGCCTACGCCAATCGCTATCATGCCCAAACCGCCTGCATTTACCGTATGCGAATCCGTACCAATCATCATGCCTCCAGGAAAAGCATAATTTTCTAAAACCACTTGATGAATAATGCCTGCGCCTGCTTTCCAAAAACCAATACCATATTTATTTGATACGGAAGCCAAAAAGTCATAAACTTCTTTGTTGGTAACGTTGGCGGTTTTCAGGTCGGTATTTGCACCAATTTTCGCCTGAATGAGGTGGTCAGCATGGACTGTCGAAGGAACAGCCGCCTTATCTTTGCCTGCCTGCATGAACTGCAATAGTGCCATCTGTGCGGTGGCATCTTGCATCGCTACGCGGTCAGGTGCAAAATCAACATACGAACCCCCGCGTTGATAGGCTTCTTTTGGATTGCCTTCAAAAAGATGCGAATAAAGGATTTTTTCAGAGAGTGTTAAGGGTCGTCCGACAACTTCACGGGCTTTCGCAATTCGTTCGCCCATGTTGGCGTAAACCGCCTTAATCATATCAATATCAAAAGCCATAATTTAGATTTTATTAATTGTTTATAAAATAAATTGGTATATTCTTGCGTAATTTGTCGGTGTGTCTGGGTCTATTTTATGACTACAATAATACGCATAAAATAAATCAGTTGTAACCGATGTATTTTATATAGAAACATTCTAAATAAAATAAGGTTTATACCAAATTTTTGAGGGAAATACACCAAAAATTACCTTGCCGTTTTGGAAAATTTTTAGGCAATAAACGCCATGGACAGTCTGTTTTGGTCGCATAAAGAATCGCATCAACGATAAGACGCAAACTAAATTTGCGCTTTCAGGGACGACTATTTAATAATTTTTTCATAACTTCCTACTCATAAATGAGTAAGATTTGGTGTCATAAAATGGAATATTTCATATTTTGATGATAAGTCGTATCAAGATGGTCAGAAAATTATAAATTCAAACCCCCTCTTAGTTCTCGACCTCCAGAAAGACACTTCCATCGTCTTCAAAACGCTGGCGTTGGCTTCGTAACTTACTGATTTCCAGAAGTTCATTTTCCAGATGCGGAAAAGCAAAATATACATTGCCATCATCCGAAGCCTCCGGAACAGCATCCAAATCGTGCAATATGGTTTCGATAGTTTCTGTTACTAATTTCTTTTCTGAATCCGTGCGGATATTCAGATTTTGAAACACTTGATTTTCGATTTGTGGAATCGTCAGGCGATGCGTAGTTTCAAAAATAAGACGCAAAATCTGAATCCAAATTTGTTGGATGCGGTGTTGTTTTTTCTTGTTTTTCCATGTCAGAAGGCGATAAGCAGGCAAACCCAAAAATATCGAACTCATCAAAAAACTTATGCCATAAATTGGTGCAATAAACATTGTTGCCAAATCAAACATCCCATCGGCGAGGGCTATTGTCAGGAAAAATAAATTTCCGAGCCATGACTGCCCGACTACGCCCGTAAAAAAAATATTTCGGCGCAAACTATTGCCCGTAAACTGTAATTTGGTGGGGATTTCTTCCCAAATGGGTTTTGGAATTTTATCGCCTGCTTTGTTTATGCCTCTTCGGAGAGCATCAAAATTGCCATAAAGCACACCATTTTCTGTGATTTCGGCATCCCCATCAAACCGAATCAGGCATTCGGTCATAAAATTTTCGGCATCTGTCCGATTTTTACCGCTCAAACGGATAATATCCGCTACGGTCAATAAGCCTTTATTTTGGCGTAGAAATGCAGCGATTTCTTTTTCACGAAAGAACTTTTCGGATGTATTTTTATCCGATACACCAAAAGCATAATCTTTGAGCGACCGAATGAAGCCCTTGCGTTTGGGCGCAGCGGGGTCTTTGCTTTTTGTGCCAATCCACAATATCAAATAAAACGGAGAGGCGAAAAAATGCACGATAAACGTATATTGAATGCCCAAAACAACGGCTTTTTTGAAGATTCGGCTGGATTTTTCTCGTAATTCTTTCCAGCGTTCCTGCCATGTTTGAGGCTGACGCAAAACCAACGCATCGCCAAAATCATAGATTAACGTATTGACTTGTGTCAGGATAAGCCGACAGCGATATTTTGCCATCATAGCATCGGCAATGCGTTGGGCATCCGCCATAGGATTGCCTGTCATGGAGGCGATGTCCGCTACCGTAAATCGTTTTTGGGCAATCGTCTGAATCTTTTGCTCGAAATTTTCCCGAAGTTGTTGGGCGGGCAAATTTGTCATGATTTTATCGAATAAAATTGTGTGGCTATTATCAATAAATTTCTGGTAATAATTTAATTATTAAACCATTGCTTGGTTTTTTCTGCATCTTCTTCGGCAAAATGCTTGATTTCAAACTGATTTTTGAGGTTCATATTAAAAAATTCATCAAACAACTGTTCGACCGACAAATTAGCAATAAATTCGAGTGGAAGAATATGTGCATATTTTTTTACGCCCGCCTCAATCCAAGCGGGATTCAGTGTGTGTGCCATCCAAATTTGCTGTTCGGGGTTGATGGGATATAAAAAATTAGAACAAGAATCGTAAATGAAAGTCGGCTTTACTTCTTTTGATACCCGAATCCATGCTTCAACTTCGTCCCGAAAATCATCTTCGGTCATGTTTTCGGTGGCTTCAAACCAATCCGAATAAAGCGTGTGCGTGTCTGGCTCGTATTGGTGTTGAGCAAAAGTGGTATGGTGTAATGTTATTTTTTCCATGATTTTATTTTTTTTAATCCAAACTAAAGTTAGGCAAATTTTATTCCGAAAGCAAAGTATAGTAATAAAATTAACTGTTGTTTTACGAATTGTTTTTTTGTAAATTTACCTTTTGAAATAATTGACCATTAAACCACTAAAAAACAGAAATAGTATGTATTTACCTAATAATCCGCAACTTCGTTCGTGGGTAGAAGTATCGTCTGATTCACATTTTCCGATTCAAAATATTCCGTTTGGTGTTTTTCGGCGGGCAGGTATTTCGCCTCGTCTTGGGACACGCATCGGGGATTTGGTGTTGGATTTAGCGCAAGTAGCACAGGCAGGTTATTTTGATGATATTCAGTTTGATACGTCCGTTTTTGCGCGCGAATTTATCAATGATTTTATGGCACTGGGCAAGGCAATCACGGGAGCGGTGCGGCAACGGATTTCGGAGCTTTTGCAGTCCGAAAGTCATTATGATTTGAGGCATCAGGCAACCAAATTTTTGATTCCGATTTCGGAGGTCGAAATGTTATTGCCCGTAAATGTGGGGGATTATACGGATTTTTATTCGAGTATTGAACACGCCACGAATGTGGGAACGATGTTTCGCAACCCCGAAAATGCACTTTTCCCGAATTGGCGACATCTGCCTGTGGGCTATCACGGGCGCGCCTCTTCGATTGTGGTTTCGGGTACGCCTGTGCGCCGTCCGATGGGGCAGTCCGTACCAAATGATGCGGAAACGCCTGTTTTTGGCGCATCGAAACTACTTGATTTTGAGTTAGAAATGGCATTTGTCATTGGCAAAAATAATCCGTTGGGCAATCGTATTTCGACTCAAGATGCGGAGGATTATATTTTCGGATTTACGCTTTTCAATGATTGGTCGGCGCGCGATATTCAGAAGTGGGAATATGTGCCGTTGGGTCCATTTTTGGCAAAAAGTTTTACTTCTTCGGTTTCGCCTTGGATTGTTACGCTCGAAGCCTTAGCTCCTTTCCGAGTGCCTACGCCCCGTCAGATGCCCGCTGTTTTGCCTTATCTCGAATTTGAGGGCGATAAAAATTTTGATATTGCGCTTCAGGTTCAGCTTCAGCCCCCACATTCGGAAGCCCAAACGGTGTGCGAATCTAATTACAAATATTTGTATTGGAATATCAATCAACAACTTGCACATCACACCGTGAATGGTTGTAATTTGCGGGTGGGCGATATGTGCGCTTCGGGGACGATTAGCGGCAGTACGCCTGATTCCTTTGGTTCGATGCTCGAATTGACGTGGAAAGGCACCAAACCGATTCGGATGCCCGATGGTTCGGAGCGCAAATTTATTCAGGATTTCGATACCGTTACGATGACCGCTTATGCCGAAAAAGACGGCGTGCGGGTCGGTTTTGGAGAGGTTACGGGACAGATTTTGCCTGCCGAATAAATCCGAAATGTTATTGTTTTGACAAATACCCTTTGAAATGGAAGGGTGTTTGTTTGTTTGCCGATAAAAAATCAGCGATAAATTCCTTATTCAGACCCTTCGGACACGAATATTTGTGAAGAATTTGAGGATTCCACAAATTTTAAGGATGATTGCAGAGCGAAAATTCCAATATTTATAATTAATCTTTATTTTTGTGTCATCATCAGACGCTCAAAAGGTCATGTTTTGTGGACAATTTACAGAATTTCATGTCCGAAGTGAGGCGGTGTTTGGTGTGGATGAATGTTATCTTTGGGATGCGTAATTTTTTGGAAAAATCCAAGCGCATCATCCAGAGCCAAACAAACAAACTGGTAACAGATTTTGAACTTTAAACCATTGAGCAAATTGAAAAAAATCGGTGTATTATTCGGACAAGAACGGACGTTTCCTGAGGCGTTCATTGAAGCAATTAATTCAAAATCCCCAGCGGGTATCGTTGCCGAAAAACTTGAAATGGAGCGGGTTTTGCAGGGCGAAGCATCTGGTTATGCGGTAATTATAGACCGAATTTCGCAAGATGTTCCTTTTTATCGGGCTTATCTCAAAAATGCGGCTTTGTCAGGAACGGCGATTCTTAATAATCCGTTTTGGTGGAGCGCAGATGATAAGTTTTTCAATAATGCGGTGGCAGTAAAAATCGGTGTGCCTGTACCGAATACGCTTTTGTTGCCCTCTTCGCAAATGCCTGACGGCACGACAGGAGAATCGTTTATGAACCTCGAAAAACTGAACTGGGAAGGTTTCCATGACGAAATCGGATATCCCGCCTACATGAAACCCTTTGCTGGCGGTGGCGGACACGATGTCTATAAATTGAACAGTAAAGAAGACTTTTTTGTCCATCATCCAAAGACAGGAAAATTGGTGATGTTATTGCAAGAAGGCATCGAATTTACGGATTATTACCGATGCTATTGCATTGACCGTAAGGATGTTAGAATTATGGAATACGACCCCACTCAACCATATTTACAGAATTATGTACATGGCAAAATGAGCCAAGACAAAAAATTATTAGCCACCATCAAGGAGTATGTTTTGCGCCTCAACAAAGCCTTAGGTTATGACATCAATACCGCCGAATTTGCCATAAAAGATGGCATCCCGTATGCGATTGATTTTGGAAATCCTGCGCCTGATGCGGACTTAAATTCGGTGGGACAAGAAAATTTTGAGTGGTTTATCGAGAAGGTAAGTGCCTTAGCTCTCAAACGAGCCAGAGCCTACAAAGAAGGTAAAATGAACTTGACTTGGGGCGATTTCGTAACCAATTCGGTGGGGGGAGAGGGACTTGTGGCATCATCCGATGATACTGAACCAAAGCCCAAAAAAACGCCTGTTAAAAGGAAGCCTGCCACCAAAAAGGCAACCACTAAAAAAACGACAGCCACCACCACAACGGCAAAATCAGAAACCAAAGAAGCCTAATTTTTCGCTTCATCAAAAAATCATACCATCGCCTCCGAAAAAATCCTGCCAAGTTGGATATTGCGGAGGCTTTTTTTATTTTATGTCTTGCCCTATTTTTATGCCCTATTTTTATGTTTTGTGGCTACACTGAAAATTGCAAAAAAATAATCTTTTTTTTGGTAAGATGACTTCCGTCATTTTTACCCCGCCCGAAAATAGGGACTTTTGAGGTATCTGTTCCACATTATACAAAAAAAAGAAATTTACGTATGGCTATCATCTTCATGCTTATCGGAATTAGTTTGGCAGTCGCCGTAGCGTTTTTAGGAGCGTTTTTGTGGTCGGTCAAGACGGGGCAATACGAGGATAGCTATACACCATCGGTACGAATTTTATTTGAAGAAAATCATGGAAGTAACACAAACAAAAAAGACCCAAGCACGGATAGAAACGTTTGAGTATGACAACGTTACGCCTCGTAATTTTGCGTATGCCACGATGTTATGGGGTATTGTCGGGATGCTGGTCGGGGTTATTATCGCCTCGCAATTATTTGCGCCTGAACTCAATTTTGGGCTATCCTTCACGACTTTTGGGCGATTGCGCCCGATTCATACTAACGCCATTATTTTTGCCTTTGTCGGAAATGCCATCTTTATGGGCGTGTATTATTCCTTGCAACGCCTCTGTAAAACACGGATGTTCAATGACTTATTGAGCAAAATACATTTCTGGGGCTGGCAATTAATCATTGTGCTGGCGGCGGTCAGTTTGGCATTGGGCTATACGACCTCCAAAGAATATGCCGAATTGGAGTGGCCTATCGATATTTTGATTACCTTGATTTGGGTCGTTTTTGGACTCAATATGTTTGGTACGATTATCAAACGCCGTGAACAACACATTTACGTAGGTATTTGGTTTTATATGGCGACTTGGGTTACGGTGGCACTTTTGCACATCGTCAATTCGTTCGAATTGCCATGGGCATTTATGAAAAGTTATTCGGCTTTTTCGGGTGTGCAGGATGCGCTGGTGCAATGGTGGTACGGTCATAATGCGGTGGCATTTTTCTTGACTACGCCTTATTTGGGTTTGATGTACTATTTTCTCCCAAAAGCCGCAAATCGTCCGGTTTATTCGTATCGACTTTCGATTGTTCACTTTTGGTCATTAATATTTATCTATATCTGGGCGGGTCCTCATCATTTGCTTTATACGGCTTTGCCTGATTGGGCGCAAAACTTAGGAACGGCATTTTCTGTCATGTTGATTGCGCCATCTTGGGGGGGTA